>JBEKHL010000031.1:0-40122 GCA_050012295.1 Gammaproteobacteria bacterium | reverse complement strand
ATAAAAGATATTAAAGAGTTACCTAACAAAGCTTATTTGTTTGATTATAATGAGAAAGAACAATATTTTTATCTTAAAAAGGATGTCACTGAAACAATAATTAATTAATAAGAACTCAAAAAAATAGTTTAGGATATGTTACAATTAAAATTAAGAAACTGATATTAAATTAGGGGAACAAATGCGCAAGTTAATATTATTTTGTTTATTAATGTTATTGTGTAATCAATATGCTTATGCATATCTTGATGGCAATACAGGGAGTATATTAGTACAGCTTTTGTTCGGTGGATTAGCTAGTGGAATTTATATCATAAAACTTTATTGGGAAAAGGTTAAAGCTTTTTTGTTTAAATCAAAAAATACAGAGTTAGTAGAAAAAGATGTTAGAGAAGATCAAGATCAAAATGTCAAATGACATTATTTTTGAACATGGATCGTTTCGAGACCCAGATGGTAGAGTGTTTTATTACCAACAAGAAGTTTATCGTACGGTATCAGTTCGTTGTTCTAAAATAATTGAATGTTTGCTCAAGGCAGATTTTTTTCAAAGATTTATTCAATCTAAAGATATTGTAGACACAAAAATACTAAATAATGATTTGTTAAGATTTGGCGACATGTCGGAATGTTTTTTACAACATGAGCGTATACCGTTCATAACTTATCCGCACGAATGGTCTTTTTATATGTTAAAAGATGCTGCCTTATTAACTTTGCATATATTAAAAGAAGCTTTAGTTAATAATTTTATTTTAAAAGATGGTACTGCTTGGAATGTTACTTTTCATAATAATAAAATGTGCTTTTTTGATGTTATATCTATTGGTGAATATCAAAATGGTCAAGCATGGGAAGGATATGGACAATTTTGTCAAGAGTTTTTGTATCCTCTGTTAATTAAAGCTCATAAAAACATTGATTTTCAAAATTTTTTTAAAGGCTCTTTAAGCGGTATAACACCAAATTTAGCTAACGCCATTTTTTCCTTTAACGATTGGTTTAAACAAGGTGTTTTTAAACATGTTTTTATTAACGCACAATTTAATAAATCAAAAACTATTAAAAGAGCTAGTTTAAAAAATAAATTTTATTTAGATGTTAAAGTACTAATAAATCTTGCTACAAATTTAGAATCTATTATTAAATCTTTGTATCCTAAAAATCAAAATTCGTTATGGTCTGATTATGCACTCAACAATACTTATTCTGAAAATGACATTGATCAGAAAAAAACATTTATTTTAGGTGCTATTAATAAATTACAAAAAATTGATAAAATCATTGATCTTGGCTGCAATACTGGAGAATATTCCTTAATGATTGCCAACTCCAATAAAAATCTAACTGTTTTTTGCTGTGATCTTGATGCTGATTGTATTGATCAATTGTATAATAAAACAAAAAAAGAAAGTTATAAAAATATATATCCTTTTGTATTAGATTTAATGAATCCTTCGTCTATGTGTGGATGGGATCTTAAAGAAAGAAAATCTATTTGGCAAAGAATAAATGTTGATGCATTTTTGGTGTTAGCATTAGTACATCATATTTGTATTGCTTATAATGTTCCTTTAGAAATTTTTATAAAATTTTTATCATCAATAGCCTCTCAAGGTATAATTGAATGGGTTGACAAACAAGATCCAATGGTACAATTTTTATTGAGAAATAGAAAAGATATTTTTTATGATTATGAATGGAAATATTTCGAAAATATTATAATAAAATATTTTCATTTGGCAGAGGTTAAAACAATTAATAACGGTACTAGAAAATTGTGCTTATTATTACCTAAAAAAAATAGTATATGAATTCTAGAATAGGTGATAAGCAAGATATTCCTCTGATTACTATTGGATTGTTAACTTATAATAATCAATCTACAATAGACAAAGCGTTGCAAGGTCTTGTAAAGCAAACTTATAGTAACTATGAACTTCTTATATTTGATGATTGTTCTACTGATAATACTGTTGATTTAATAAAAACTTTTTGCATTAATTATTTACATGTTACATTGCATGTGAATAAAAAAAATTTAGGAATTATGAAAAATTTTGAATTACTTCTTAAGAGTATTCAAGGAGAATATTTTTTTTGGGCATGTCCTGATGATTTGTATTCTGAAAAATTGTTATCGGTTTGTTTTAGCCAATTACATAAAACTAATATGGTTGCCGTGTTACCTAGCGTGCAGCTTATTTTAGGTAATGAAGAATACATTTGTAATTATAGGAACATCCATTTAGAAGATTTCTTGATGGAACAGCAGTTAATTATTGATCACGTATTGTATAAAGAATATAACCAATATTGTTTATATTGGCACTCGCTAATAAAATCTTATATTATTAAAAAATGTATACCTTTTTATCCTAATTATTTGTCAATTGAAGAAATATTTCCATTATTTTTAATTATGCACGGTGGAATAGCTACCGCACAAGAAATTCTTTGGAGTAAACATCAATCTTTAGTTTCATTGAAAATCCGCAACGAAGAATCATACAATATAGCTTATGGATTTTTAAATAAATATAAATGTTGTTTGGTTTGGGCGAAACTATATCTTAAATCTAACCTAACATGCAATTTACTATTTATAAAGCAAATATTTATGTATTTGTTATTTTATACATACACACAACAAAAATCATTTTTGTATAAGCATTTTAGTAACATTAAAAAATTAATATTTTCTTAACTTAATAAATAGAAAAATATATTTTAATGTATTATAAATGCAAATGTCGGAGTTAATAAATGATAAAATGTAGAATTACTGGTGATAAAACAGAAAAAATAATATCTTTTGGTAAAATGCCAATTGCCAATGGCTTTTTAAAAAAAGAAGAATTTTCAAAAGAATATTTTTTTGAATTAGCAGTGATTTTTTGTTCAACAAGCAAAATGTTTCAGTTGATAAAGCAACCTGATCCTAAAATGATGTTTCATGGAAATTATGCATTTTTTTCGAGTACTTCAAGAAGTATGGCACAGCATTTTGAAAAAATGGTTAATCATTATGTAACTAATTTTATATCTAATTCGAAAGATGCATTTGTGGTGGAGCTTGGTAGTAACGATGGAATTATGTTGCGGCATTTTGCAAAAGCGGGCATTAATCATCTTGGGATTGAGCCTTCAGCAAATGTTGCAGAAGTAGCACGGCAAAATGGTGTTAATACAGTATCAGAATTTTTTGGGGAAGCAGTTGCTATAAATGTTGAAAATAAATATGGGAAAGCAGACATAATTTCTGCTGCCAATGTTATGTGTCATATCCCAGATCTTAATTCGGTTGGTAAAGGCGTAGATATTTTGCTAAAAGATAAAGGAATCTTTGTATTTGAAGATCCTTATTTAGGAGATGTAATCCAAAAAACAGCTTACGATCAAATTTATGATGAGCATGTTTATATTTTTAGCGTACAATCAGTATCCAATACGTTTGCGCTGCATGGTCTTAGAGTATTTCATGTTGAGCCACAAAAAACTCATGGCGGTTCGATGCGCTATTATTTGTGTCGCAATGGAGCCTATGCTGTTCGAGATTCTGTTAAAAAACAGTTAGAACTAGAATTTAATTTAGGCCTAGACAAAATAGACACTTACATGCAGTTTGCAAAAAATTGCGAAAAAAACAAGCAAGATTTTTTAGATTTACTGAGACAACTAAAAGCTAAAGGAAAACGAGTTGTTGGATATGCTGCTACATCCAAGAGCACTACTATTTTAAATTATTGTAGTATAGGGTCAGATTTAATTGAGTATATTTGCGATACAACTCCTATAAAGCAAGAAAAGTTTAGTCCAGGTATGCATATTCCAATTAAGCCATACGAATATTTTAAAAAAGATAATCCGGATTATGTAGTATTATTTGCTTGGAATCATGCGCAAGAAATTTTTGAAAAAGAGCGAGATTTTATAGTGAATGGTGGTAAGTGGATAGTATTTGTACCAGCGGTTAAAGTTTTGTCACAAGAAGATAGTTTAGTTTATTAAAATGTTATCTAAAATTTATTTTAGCAATCCAATTGCGCAATTCCAAAATTATAAACAGGAAATTATTGAAGCTATAACTAGGGTTTGTGGGAAAGGACCGTATATTCTTGGAACAGAAGTAGAAGCGTTTGAATCAGAGTTTGCGGGTTATCATAATGTAAATTATTGTGTTGGTGTGGGAAGTGGTACAGATGCTCTAGCTTTAACAATTAAAGCTTTTGATATTGGTCCAGGTGATGAAATTATAACCGTTTCACACACAGCGCTTGCTACAGTTGCAGCAATAGTAATAGCTGGTGCAGTACCAGTATTAGTGGATATTGAAGAAGATTATTATACAATAGATCCCGCTAAGATTACAGCCGAAATTACTTCAAAAACCAAAGCAATTATACCAGTTCATTTATATGGGCAATCATGTGATATGGATGCTATTATGATAATTGCTAAAAAACATAACTTAAAAGTTATTGAAGATTGTGCGCAAGCACATGGTGCTATGTATAAAGGTAATAAAGTTGGAACTATAGGTGATGCTGGGTGTTTTAGTTTTTATCCAACCAAAAATTTGGGAGCTATTGGTGATGGTGGTGGTGTTATTACAAATAATAAAGATTTATATGAACGTTTAAGGCGCATTCGTCAATATGGTTGGGATCAAAATCGTGTTAGTCAAGAGCCTGGCGTTATTTCAAGATTAGATGAACTGCAAGCAGCTGTACTTAAGGTAAAATTACGATATTTGGATAGTGATAATCAAAAACGTCGTGATATTGTAGAGCAATATAATTTTTTCTTAAATCAGAGTAGTTTAGTTCTTCCTAAAGAGCGTGATAATTCTAAGCATGTTTATCATCTTTATGTGGTGCGTTCTCATGAGAGAAATTTGCTAAAGAATCAACTATCTGAATTAGGTATTGAGGTAGGGATCCATTATATGTATCCAGCACACATGCATCCTGGATATAGTGATAAAATTAGAATTAGTATTGATGGGCTTTATACCACAGATCAAATTATTAAAGAGATTTTGACATTCCCGATTTATCCGGAATTTGACGTAAATACAATTCAAAATCAACTTAAGAAATTTATATGATATCAAAACTTTTTAGTGTATGGGAAGGGGTTTATAATAGCTTTGCAGAGGCTGATGGTGATTTGGATGCATTTCATTTGATTCAGACATATGGATTAACAAGCAAAAAGATAGGGTTAAGGTTGCATTAAATGGCTATAAACAAGGTAGTATTTTATCTAAAGATTATCCTTTGCTTCTTGTAGTTGCTATGCTGCTTGCTCAAAAAAATTCCTCATCTTTTTATTAATATTTTTGAATTTGTGGAATTTATGGTACAGCATTTAAAAATGAAAATGTTATTTAAAACAAAATTTATATGACCAATTTTGATCAGGCAGAGATATTTCCAAATTTTGAAATTCCTATAGAATTTAGGATTGATAGACCATATAATTTGGTGTTTACTAATATATGAAAATTTTAATAACCGGAGCATCTGGGTTTTTTGGTAAAAGTTTAATAAATGCTCTCGAAAAAACAGCCAATAATTTTGAATGTATTGGTGTTTGCAAATCTACATCATTACAATTTACTGATGTAAGATTTAGGTCAATTAATTGTGATTTGTTGAATATAGATGCAATAACAAAACTTATTGATGATGTTAACCCAACTCATTTAGTTCATCTGGCATGGTACGTTACTCCTAATAAATTTTGGGAAGCCAAGGAAAATATTGATTGGCTTCATACATCAATAAAACTATTTCAAAAATTTTGTGAAAACAATGGTCAAGTATTTGTAGGAGCTGGTACTCTTGCAGAATATGATTGGAGTAATGGAGTTTTGGATGAAGAAAAAACTCATATAAAGCCAAGTGCTTTATATGGACAATCTAAAAAATCATTGCATGAAATAATATTATGTATTAAACGATCATATGGTTATAAGACAAAAATTATTTGGCCTAGGATAGGTTATTTTTTTGGTTGTAATGAACCGAGAGAAAAGTTAATATCTAAGATTATTTATAATTTAAAACAAAACTCTCCTATTGAACTTGCATCACCTAAATTAAAAAGACCTTATGCAGATGTAAAATATTTTGGACAGATTGTTAACAAATTGATTATTATGAATGAATTACAAGACTTAACTTTTAATATGAGTACGTCAGTTTCTTACACATTAAAGGAAATTGTTGATTTTATTAAACAAAACCTTTGTCAAACTTTTTCAGAAATCAATTATAACTCCTGCCAGGCATTACCTGTAGAATTGTTGGTTAAGACGGAATGTTTGAGAGGGTTGGGTATTGAGATTCCAAATACTTTTTTTGAAGATCTGAAGCTTGTTTTAGAAAAAAATAGAAATTTAACTAATTGAATTCAAACTTTATGAGTAATTTTTTATAATGCATAATATATCAGACTTGCAATTAATTTACTTTCCGCTTTTTTATACCAAAGAATCTTCTCTTATTGTCTATGAAGGTGGGAAAAAAGTTCCATTTGATATTTATCGTGTTTTTACTGTTAAATCAATTGAAAAGTGTATTCGAGGATTTCATGCTCATAAAGAATGCACTCAACTTGTAACAGTTCTTAGCGGTGAATGTAAAGTTGTTTGTGATGATGGTACTACAAAAAAAGAGATTATATTGAATAAAACCTCAGAAGCTCTGTTAATTCCCCCAACTATTTGGGCAGAACAAGAATACCAACCAAATACTATCCTTATGGTTTTGACAGATAAATATTATGATGAAAATGATTATGTACGTGATTACAATGAGTTCTTGACATTTCGGAATAATCTATGAAAATATTAATAACTGGAGCATTAGGCCACATTGGTTCAAAATTAATTCGTGCATTACCAAAATTATTTAATAATATAGAAATAATCATGATGGATAATTTATCAACTCAAAGATATTGCAGTTTATTTAATCTACCAGAAAATATTAGATATAAGTTTATAGAAGAAGATATAAAAAAAATTGGCAACTGGCATTCTATGCTTACAAATGTAGATGTTGTGGTACATTTAGCAGCTTTAACAGATGCTGCAGGAACTGCAGATAAACCTGAAGCAGTCCATCAAAATAATTTTGAATCAACAAAAATATTAGCGGATGTATGCTTAGTAGCAGGAGTATCATTAATATTTCCATCTTCAACAAGCGTGTATGGATCCCAGTCAGAGTTAGTAGATGAAGATTGTTCCGATTTGCAACCACAAAGTCCTTACGCTGAGTGTAAAATTAAAGAAGAGAAATATATAGTTGATTTGTTTAAAAAAGGTCTTAAAAGTATTATTTGTCGTTTTGGCACAATTTATGGTGTTTCTGCTGGAATGCGTTTTCACACGGCAGTTAATAAATTTTGTTGGCAAGCTATTATGGGGCAACCGTTAACTGTATGGGAAACAGCTTTAAATCAGAAGCGTCCTTATTTGGAACTAGAGGATTGTTGTAATGCAATTGCTTGGATTATTAAAAATCAAGTTTATAATGGCGAAATTTATAATATTGTTAGTAATAATTTAACTGTTCAAAATGTAATAGATGAAATAAAAAAATATAAACAAAATTTAAATATTCAATCGGTTAAGCATAAAATTATGAATCAACTTTCTTATGAAGTCTCATCAAATAAGTTTTGTAGGACTGGCTTTAGTTTTAAAGGTCAAATATCAGCAGGTATATCTGAAACAATGCATCTTTTAATGAACTCAAATAGGTAATTATATGAAAATACTTATTACTGGTGGTGCTGGGTTTATAGGTTCAAACTTTGTTTGTCGTGCCTTGGCAGATAACTATAGCGTTATTAATATAGATAATTTAACTTATGCAGGTAATTTAGATAATTTAGAAGATTATAAACACCATGTTTTTCATAAGTTCTATAGGGAAGATATTTGTAATAAAAATTCAATAGAAAATATTTTTTTTAAACATCAACCAGATGTTGTGGTGCATATGGCTGCGGAATCTCACGTAGATCGATCGATTGATTGTGCCGATGAATTTATTAGAACTAATATTAACGGTACTTACATACTTCTTGATGTAGCATTAAAATATTATAAGAAATTAGAAAACAAGAATAATTTTCGTTTTATTCATCTTTCAACTGATGAAGTATTTGGTACTTTAGGTCTAACAGGTAAATTTGATGAAACCATGCTATATAGGCCAAATTCTCCTTATGCCGCATCTAAGGCATCATCAGATCTTTTAGTTCGTTCTTACTTTAAAACTTATGGATTGCCGACGATTATTGTAAACTCATCTAATAACTATGGATCAAAGCAATATCCAGAAAAGTTAATTCCTCTTACTATTTTAAATGCTTTGGAACAAAAAGTTTTACCTATTTATGGTGATGGGAAACAAATTAGAGATTGGTTATACGTTCAGGATCACTTGGATGCTTTGTTTGCGATTATCAAGAATGGGAGGATCGGAGAATCTTATTGTGTAGGTTCCAATAATGAGATAAGCAATTTAAATTTAGTCTATTTTATTTGTGATATATTAGATGATTTAAAGCCTTTAGATAAATCCTATAGTAGTTTAATAACATTTGTACAAGATAGACCTGGGCATGATTTCAGGTATGCAACTAATGCAGAAAAATTAATGAAGCATACTGGATGGTCTTCGAGAACTATTTTAAAAGATGGTTTAAAGAAGACGGTAGAATGGTATATAAATCATTTTGAAAAACTTAGGTTGAATAAGCAGGTAAGAGTTAGGTTAGGAGTGGATCATGAAAATTGAGAAAGGGATTATTTTAGCTGGAGGTTTTGGTTCAAGATTATATCCATTAACAATTGCTGCTAATAAACATTTGCTTCCAATGTTTGATAAGCCTGTTATTTATTATCCTTTAACTACTTTAATGCTTGCAGGTATACGTAAAATTTTAATTATTAGTACAGCAAGAGATTTACCAGATATTCAGCAATTATTTGGATCAGGCTCACAATTTGGTATGGAATTTAGTTATATGATCCAAGAAAAACCCAATGGTCTTCCAGAAGCTTTTATTTTAGGTGAAAAATTTATAAATAATGAGCTAGTTGCTATGATACTAGGAGATAATTTTTTTCATGGTCATGGGCTTTCTGAGGCAGTATTTAATCCTGCTCAAAACTTAACAGGTGCACATATATTTACTTATAATGTTGAGGATCCAGAACGTTATGGAGTAGTAGTTTTAGATAAAAAAGAGAAGATTTTAGATATTGAAGAAAAACCACTAAATCCTAAATCTAACTTAGCTGTTACTGGATTATATTATTTTGATGGTACAGTTTCAGAACGTGCAAAAGTACTTAAACCATCATTACGAAAAGAATTGGAAATAATAGATCTTATTAAAAATTATATTACTGAAGATAAAATTTCTGTTACACAATTTGGCCGTGGCTATGTTTGGTTTGATGCTGGTACGCCTCAATCACTTTTAGATGCTTCTCAATATGTAGAAGTTATTCAATCACGACAAGGGATATTTATTTCCTCACCAGAAGAAGTTGCATGGCGTATGGGTTTTATCGATGATTTAGGTTTTGAATTATTATTGTCAAACATGCCAAAATCAAAATATCATGAATATTTAGTGAAATTGATGCAGCAATGAAAGTTTTTGAGACGGGATTTGAAGGTTTAATATTAATTGAGCCGCAGCAATTTGAAGATAATAGAGGTGCTTTTTATGAGTCATGGCGCGATATGGATTATAAAAAAATTGGTATTGAAGAAAAGTTTTTGCAAGATAATGTATCAGTTTCTAAAAAAAATGTACTTCGTGGTTTACATTATAGAAAAAATCAAGGACAGCTTGTAACTGTTACTTATGGTAAAATTTTTGATGTGGTTGTTGATGTAAATCCAGAGTCGTGTACTTATAAAAAGTATTTTTCTATTGAGCTTGATGCAGAAAAACCTAAACAATTATATATGTCTCCTGGATTTGCTCACGGCTTTTGTGTATTAAGTGATCTTGTAATTGTTAATTATAAATGTACTCAATATTATAAATCTGATCAAGAAAGTGGTATTATTTGGGATGATCCAGGTATAGGAATAGAGTGGCCTAATAAACAGTTTGTTATATCAGAAAAAGACTTAAATTTTAAACAACTTGAGAAAATTAGAACATGAAAAAAATTCTTGTAACCGGTGCTGACGGTTTTATAGGTTCACATCTTGTGGAGCATCTTGTTAAAAACAATAATCAAGTTAAAGCATTTTGTTATTATAATTCTTTCAATCATGCTGGGTGGTTGTCAAATATAGATCCAAACATAAAATCACAAATAGAGTTTATTTATGGAGATATTCGTGATACTGAATTTGTTATGAATGCCGTTAAGGGATGTTCACATGTTTGTCATTTAGCTTCTCTTATTGCTATACCATATTCATATGTTTCTCCTAGATCATATGTTGAAACTAATGTTACCGGTACTCTTAATGTTTTAATTGCGGCTCAGGAATATGGTGCAGCAGTAGTTCACACTTCTACTAGCGAAGTTTATGGTACGGCCGAATATGTTCCTATTGATGAAACACATCCTCTTAAAGCACAGAGTCCTTATGCAGCAACAAAAATTTCTGCTGATCAATTAGCTCTTTCTTTTTATGCTTCATATAATCTTCCAGTATCAATAGTAAGGCCATTTAATACTTTTGGTTCTCGGCAATCAGCTAGAGCTATTATTCCAACAATTATTCTTCAGCTTTTAAAAAAACAGGAATTAAGTTTAGGTATTTTAGAGTCAACTAGAGATTTTACTTATGTTGAAGATACTGTAAGAGGAATAGCTTCGTTTCTAGATGCTCCTGGTGCTTATGGAAAGGTTATTAACTTAGGTACTGGGTACGATATATCTATAAAAGATTTGGCTTTGGAAATTGCGTCTATATTAGGTGTTACAATAGAATTTAAGGTGGAAGTTGATCGTATTAGACCTTCCAAGAGTGAAGTGATGAGACTTTGCTCTAACAATCAATTAGCTAAGCAGATCCTTAATTGGAGTCCAACTTATGCTAATTTAAATGGATTACGCAAAGGATTAGAAAAAACTATTGATTGGTTTTCACAGCATGAAGGCTTAACTATAAATTATACATATCAAGATTTTGTGTACTAATAATCATGGAAAAAACGGCAATTATCATGTGTGGTGGTCAAGGTTCTCGGTTGAGACCATACACAATTACTATACCTAAACCGCTTATGCCTTTAGGAGATGGAGCTATATTAGAAATTATTGTTAAGCAATTAGAAAAATATTGTTTTGATAAACTTATTTTAGCCGTTAATTATCGCTCAGATCTTATTAAAGCTTATTTTCAAAATGGTGAGAAGTTTGGTATTAGTATAGAGTATGTTGATGAAGTTGAACCACTTGGGACAATTGCTCCTTTACGTAATGTAAAAAATCTACCAGATCAATTTCTTGTTATGAATGGAGATATTTTAACGGATCTTAATTTTGATTATTATTTTCGTAAATTTAATGCAGAATCTGAGTGCGCGCTAGTACCTGTATATCGAAAAAATTATAAAGTTGATTTTGGAGTCTTACAGATTAATGAAAACAGCCATTTAGAAAGTTTCCAAGAAAAACCCGAAAAAGAACTTTTAGTTAGTATGGGTGTGTATTTTTTTAGTTCAAAAATAATTGATCTTATTCCTAAAAGTGGAAGTTTTGGTTTTGATCAGCTTATGTTGTTAGCTTTAGAAAAAAATTTAAAAGTTTTATGCCCTGAGCATAATGGTTATTGGCTAGATATAGGAAGACATGAAGATTATATGTATGCCCAAGATAATTTCCAACAATTAATTAAAAGCTTATAGGTAAGTTTTTCATGAAAATAGGTATTACTGGATCAAATGGATTCATAGGGCAAAATCTTGTAAATTATTTAAAAAAAAATAATATTAATTTTATTGAAATTGATGTTTTAAATATTGATCATTTTTATGATAAGCATATTTCTCACATAATACACTTAGCTGGTAAAACATCTGTTCAACAAAGTTGGAGTGATGTTCCATTATTTTTAGATAGTAACATAACATTAACCGCGCGAATATTGGAACTATCTTTAAAAATTGGGGCGACAGTTACTCTTTTTTCTAGCTATGGTTACCATTCTTCTGATGGAGCAGATGTTCATTCACCTTATCATTTAACAAAGGCATTTTCTGAACAGTTAGCATTTTTTTATTATCAAAAATTTAAATTACCAATAACTATTTTAAGGTTAGCAAGTGTTTATGGGATTGGTCAAAAAATTAACGGTTTGTTGCCAACAATTTTACAACAAATTTTAGATCCTGAAATTGAAGAAATTTTGGTGAATAACCTTTCCTCTAAAAGAAGCTATATAGATGTTAGAGATGTTGTTGATTTTATACTTTTGTCTTTACCAAAAATTTATAAATTTAATATTTATTATGTTGGTGATAACAAATTATATTCTGTTGAAGATGTCGTTAAAAAATCTCTTAAAATATCAGGTGTTAATAAGGCTTATCGACAAAGATATTGTGAAGCTAATGATTCAATATTATTTAATATTGAAAAAAATCACTCTAATGTTAATAATTTCGATTGGAAATTAAAATATTCATTGGATAATGGTATTGCTTATTTAATAGATCACATACGAGAGGTGGCATTAAGATGATAGCAAACAATATAAAGCTTGGAATTATTGGAGTTCCGGATAATGTGCATCTTAAAAGACGCCTTGCAAAGATCGACAAAAAAATTTATGATGTGACCGTGGTATGTCCTACCTATTTTGCCAATGAACTATTTAATGATATCAAGGTGTTTTCAGTTGATTTAAATAAATTTAAATATTTTAGACATTTTCAATTATTTTTTAAATACGCCTCATTTATAAAAAAACAAGATTTTGATATTGTTTATTGTTTTGGCGCCTTATCTCCACTAAGTTGGCTAGCAGGGCTTTTATCTGAGAAGTATCTGGTTGTAGGTACTATAGGTGTGGATGTTTTTTTAGACGATCAAATTAATATGTCATCAATAATAAAAAAAAACATCAAAGAATTGTTGTGTTCGGCTGACCTTGTAACAACACTTTCTATGTGTATGGAAAACAAGTTGTTAGAATATTTTGCAATACCAAAGAAAAAAATTTTAAAAGATTTTTTAGATATTGAAGATATTTGGTACAAAAAAGAATCATTGATTAGCAAAATGGAGTTTCAAAATGTTCACCCAATAATTTTCAGTCCAAGAATACTAAGACCACTTTACCAACAAGTTGAGATTATTAAAGCTTTACTTCTAATTAAAAATCGCTATCCCAATGTTTTGTTAATTCAAAGTACTTTTTTGATGGATCTAAAATATTTTGAGTATTGTAAAAATATTATGAAATCATTGCAATTGGAAAGTAACGTTCTGTTTTTAGATGAATATAAAGAATCAACGGAGTTAATTAATTTTTTTGATCTTAGTGATCTTATTATTATGATACCAAAATCAGATGGTATGCCTTCTAGTATGATTGAGGCATGGGCGCGCAAAAAACCTGTTATTGTTTCTAACATTGAGAATTATGATACTGCTTGGAATAAAAAATTATTTTTAAAAACTGATATTTCCGAAGAAGCTATAACCAAGTCGGTATTTGAGCTTATTGAAAATACTGACTTGAAAAATAAGATCCTCATTGAATCAGAACTATTTCTTAAGAATAAAAGGGAAGAAAGTAAAGAAATAAAAATTTTTCAAGATGCATGTTTTCATATTAAAAAAAGTTGGACATCTAAGATGTGGCGTTTGGGATTATTTATGGTTTTTTTGTTTGAACCGCATTTTAATAAATTATTAAAAACATAATCATAAACTAAATTATGTGTGGCATTTTCTTTTCCATAGGTTTTGAAAACCTACCTCCTTCTGTAATTGATAGCGTTATTCATCGCGGACCAGATGGACGTGGGTGGAACGAATTTTCTTCCCCAGTTGGTCCAGTTATAATTGCTCATAGACGACTTGCGATTGTTGATTTGAGTATTGATGGCCATCAACCAATGTCTTCGGACGATGGACGCTATTGGGTTACTTACAATGGAGAGATTTATAATTATTTAGAAATTCGTAAAGAACTTGAAAAATTAGGGCATCATTTTAGAACAAAAACAGATACAGAAGTATTATTAAAAAGTTATTTGGAATGGGGAGAAGATTGTCTTAATAATTTTAATGGGATGTTTGCCTTTGTTATTTGGGACGACAAAGAGAAGCAAGTTTTTGCAGCTAGAGATCGTTTTGGGGTCAAACCTTTTTATTTATATCAACAAGGAAAAAAGATTGCTTTTGCGTCAGAAATAAAACAGTTTAAACATTTACCAGATTGGGTAGGTATACTCAACAAGGAGATGGGTGATGAATATTTACATACCGGATATTGTGATCATAAAAAAGAAACTCTATATAATAACGTTTTACAGTTGTTGTCAGGTAAATATTTAACTTTTAATGCAATAAATAATTCAATAAAATTTGTTCGATGGTACGATCTTAAAAGTCGCATTTGTTCTAAAAATATTAGCGATGAAGAAGCTATAAGTACTTTTAAATCCCTTTTTATTGATGCTATTCGTTTAAGATTGCGTTCAGATGTTTCTGTTGGAGCGTGCTTATCAGGTGGACTAGATAGTTCTTCTATAGTTTCTATGATCCGTGAAATTCAAGGTCCAACTAAAGAGATATATACATTTAGTTCTGTTTTTCCTGGTCATAAAGAGGATGAGTCAACTTATATTGATGAGTTAGCGTTACGTAAAAATTTAACATCTAATAAAAATTACTCGTCTTTAGATGAGTGTTTAATAAAAATAAGCGAAATATTATTTCACCAAGATTTACCATTTTCTGGAACAAGTGTTTTTGCGCAATGGAAAACATTTGAAAACGCTAAAAATGTTGGAATTACTGTGTTATTAGATGGTCAAGGTGCTGATGAATCTTTACTTGGGTACCCTGGGATGTTAAATGGTATTATTTTTTATTACTTAAAAAAATTAGATTTTCTAAATTTATTTAAATTTGTTAAATGGCAGACAAAATATAATAATCAAGTGCCAAAAACAACATTTTTGTTAGGTTTACAACAGAAGTTCCCACAAGTTTATATTGCTTTATTGAAGGTTTTTAAAAAAAATCCTTGCGAGGATAAAATTTCAGTAGGATCTTCCTTAACTGATATTTGTTTACAGCATTTTTTAAATAATCTGCAAACTTTACTGCGTTATGAAGATCGAAATAGTATGGCTTTTTCAAGAGAATCTCGTTTGCCATTCTTAGACTATCGTTTAGTTGAATTCATTTTTTCTCTCCCGATAAATAAAAGGTTTAGAAACACTAAAACCAAATGGATTTTAAGAGAAGCTATGAAAGGTTTAAATACAGACTCAGTGTTAAATAGAAGAGATAAAATAGGGTTTGCAACTCCAGAAAATGACTGGTTAATGCAAATTAAAAATAACCCTAATTGTCTTATAAAAGATTGTAATTTAAATTTTCATCAATTTATTTTTAATTTTTGGTTAAATGAACAAAAAATTTCATATTAAAGATATCATAAGAGTATCAAAATTACCTTTTAAATTTGTTTATTTATTAGGTTGTTTTATCTTTTTTGTTTTATCTGTAATTTTTTTAATAGCAATAAAAAAGAGACGCAACAAAAATATAAAATGTACAAACAAGGTGATTTGTGTTTCTCACGTAGCTATTTCTTTTGATGGCAGAATTAAAAAGTCTGCCAATCAAATAGTAAATCAAGGATGGGATGTAACTTTATTAAAGCCATTTGACGTTCAGGAAGATCTCTTGTTAGAACGTTCTGGTTTGGACGAAAGAATTAAATTACAATCAATAGGATTAAGTGGGGTTTTTTCTCATTTTCCTTACGCTTTTGATATTGGCATGTTTTTAAAGATGCTATTCTCTACAGCTAGTTATTTGCATTGCCATGATGTGCCAACCGCTTTAATGGGGCTTGTCGTATCTCAATTAACTGGGAAAATATTGGTTTGTGATTTGCATGAATGGAAGTCGCAGACTACTACGCTAACAAATAAAAAAATCAACATTATTGAGGAAAAAATTTATCAGTTTATTGAAGAACAAGTGTTAAAAAAATCTGATTTTATTATAACTGTAAATGAAACAATAGCAGAAGAAATAAAAAATTTTTATAAAGTTTCTAAAGAGATATTAATCGTAAAAAATATACCAGATTTTATAGAGTTACAGCCATATAATCTTAGGGAAAAACTAAACATAAGATCGGATTATATTATATTGTATTATATCGGTCAGCTTGCTCCATATAGAAATATAGATAATATACTTTATGCTATTGCAAAATGTGAAAAAGTTGTATTTGTTATTCAAGGAACGATTCATGAAGTATACCTGAATTGTTTGAAAGAACTATGTAGAAGCTTAAATATTTGTGATAAGGTACATTTTTTACCACCTGTTCCACATGATTTTATTCCGTCGGCATGTCAAGGAGCAGACATTGGAATTTTTGCATGCAGGGCAATAGAAAAAAGTATGCATTATTCTCTTCCTAATAAATTGTTTGAGTATATTATAGGAGAAATACCAATTATTTCTGAAGATCTTCCAGTTGTGCGTCCATATATCCTAGAAAATGATATAGGTTTTTTAATAAATTCAAATAATCCAGAGACGATATCAAATGCTCTTAATGTATATGTCAACAAAAAATATAAATTAAAAATACATAAGAAAAATATTATTACTTTTAAAGAAAAATTATTGCATGATAAAAATAATTATTTTGCTTATTCATTGATATATGGCCAGAATTTACAATGACTTATATAGATAAAGTCGGAATTTTATATCTGACATTCTCAATGTTATCATATTTATTTAGAGCAATATTGGTCCGGAATATCAAAGAATAAATTTGCGCCACCATATTTAATAGCATTAGGAAAATTATTTGTATGATTAAAACTGGGATCACTAACGTTAAAAACATTTCGCTGGGAGCAACTATTTTTAGAAAAGAACTAAAAAATATTTCTATAACTCTTTATGATCAAATTTTAGATGAGATTAATGCCGATGCGTTAGCGGAGCGTATATTACTTGTATTTACAGATGAACGTGGAGCCTATAAGCGTACATATGCAAAACGGTTTGAAGAATTTGATATTAAAGTTTTAAATTTTTTAAGAAAGCATTTTAGTGTAAAATCATCTTTATTAATTCAAGATGTTGGGGTTAGTGATGGTAGAACCTCGGTTGACTTTTTTGCAAAAATTTCAAACATTTTTCCAAATTTAAACTTTAAAGCATCAGATTATAATCCAAAAGTTTATATACTTGAACGTGGAAAGCTTAAAGTAACTTTAAGCCATACTGGTAAAGTACTTGAAATTGTTTGGCCTCCTTTTGTATTTAACACTATAAAGAGAGATAGTTATAGACATTATCCGTTGAATCATATTATTCGTTTTATTGTCGAAAAATTTATGGTGGCACCACTGTTGAAGGCGTATCGATTAGAACAAATAAAAGCAAAAGAATTACTTTTATTTGCTCCGACGGCTCTTAACTTGGCAAGACAAGATCAGCGTTTTCAGTTATCTAAACATGATGTATTACTGCCATTTCAAGATCACAGTAATGTGATAAGAGCTATGAATGTCTTAAATCCTTCTTATTTTACAGGAGAGGAATTTAACTATGTCTTAAAACATATACATTCTGGGTTGATAGAAGATGGATTATTGATCACAGGTTCTAACCAAGAGGCTGGGTCACTGGTACATGGTGGTATTTATAGAAAGACAACCAATCGTTTTGAAAAATTATGGCAATCTGGTGATGGTTCTTCTATTGAACACCAGATTTTACAATTCACGAACTAATCTTTCATGCATCTCACCCTAATCATCTCCTCCCTAGACTCTGGAGGCTCAGAGCGAGTTTTATCTGATTTATCCAACCATTGGTCTTCTCAAAATCATAAAATTTCTTTAATCACACTATCTCCTCCTAACTCTCAGCCATTTTATCCTCTAGATCCTACAATTAATCTGATTCAGCTTAACCAAAGTAGTTTAGAGTTTTCTTTTATAAAGCGTTTTAAAAACATATTGAAACGTGTCTCTTGTTTACGTAAAACCATAAAAAATTTAAATCCAGATATTATTATTTCTTTTGTAGATGTAATGAATATTACAACTCTTTTGGCGAGTTTTTGGTTAAAAATTCCGGTCATTGTTTCTGAAAGAATTGATCCGAATTTTCATGAAATAGCTAAATTTTATAAATGGTTACGATTGAAATTTTATCCATTTGCTTCTAAATTGATTGTTCAGACTAATAGTGCGGCAGAATATTTTCCTCAAGATTTTAAAAAATTTATTACCATTATTCCAAACCAGGTTGTAAAATCAGAATTTCAGAAAAATATATATTCAGAGAAAATTACTAATATTATTGCAGTTGGACGTCTTGTTCAGCAAAAAGATCATGAGACATTAATTAATGCATTTTATAAATTATCTATTAATTATCCAGACTTAACTTTAACAATTTATGGAGAAGGTGCCGAGCGTAAAAATCTTGAAAATCTTATAACCTCATTAAATTTGCAAAATAACATATATTTACCAGGTGCTATTAAAAATATCCAAGAAGCTTTAATTAAAGCCGACTTATTTATTTTTCCATCTCATTACGAAGGTTTTCCCAATGCATTATGCGAGGCTATGGCGGTGGGGTTACCGGTGATTGCCTCTAACTGTTCCGGTAATGTTGATATTATAAGAGATGGCATCGATGGTCGATTATTTCCAATTGGTGATATTAATGCACTTACAAAAATCGCGTTAGAGTTATTAAGTGATCCTAAGCAATGTAAAGAGCTAGCTGGAAATGCTAAACAAGTTTGTGACAGGTTCCATCCAGATCGGATTTTTGCGCTTTGGGATCAAGTAGTGGTTTTGGAGATCTAATCAAAAAATTTAATTTCATGTAATCTATTAATAATTCTGGGGTCGATTCATACCTTTGTCTTAAATCTGGGTACATCAAATTCAAATAACGATCATGAGCAATAGTTTTAACTAAAGTAGTTTTACCTGTTTGACGCGGTCCTAGTAAAAAATAAAGCTATTGAATTTGTTAAGGTATATAAAAATAAGTTTGCCAAAGAATTTCAAAATGTATCATTAGATGATTTCTAATTTCTTTTTTGTTTATCAAAAAAAATTAGTAAATATATAAGCAATGATTAAATATAATTTACCACATCTTCAATACTCAATGCTAAAAACTTAGCTTTATAACCAGGATAATCCAGTAATAAATTTTGAGCTTTAATAGCTAATTTGTTTAAGCTTATTTTAGATTTATTTAATTTGGTTTCAGCTATTAAAATAGTTTTTTCTAAGTCGTTAATAGCTACGATATCTATTTCGTTATTATTATGCTTTTCCCAATAAGAGCCAATCTGGTTAAATTGACTAGTTTCAGCTAATAGTTGTTTAAAAAAATGTTCTAATATACGGCCGGCGTAATTGGTATAATCTTGTTTAATCATAGTTTTAATAAAATTAAAATTTTCTAATTCTATTGCAGTTCTATAATGATAAATAAAACGGAACCAAAAATTCAAGAAGTTATCAATAATTTTATATTTTTGATTTTTGGAGTTGGGTTTGGCATTAATAGGACGATGCTTAGTAATGATAGCGTAATCTATTTCTAAACGTTGTAAATATCCGCCTATATCTTTAGATAATAAAGATTCTATTTCGGCGCGAGCAGTTTTTCCTCTAGAAATTAGTTCTAATATGGTAAAGTAAGTTAAATAATCGCGACCAAATTCTTCTATTAGAAGATTTTTGCCTTCGTTAAGGAATATAGAATCTTTTTGTAAGATAATATTTAATAAATTTTCTAAATTATTTAAAGTATTAGATTTATATTGTAGTAAATGATCTAAATATTTAGGCATGTTGCCAGTTATTACATAAAAATTAAAAAAATTTTCTGGAGTGAAAATTTTGTAATCTTTTAAAATTATAGCTAATGTTTCTAAAGAAAATGGTTTAATGTTAAATATTCGATCTGCTCTACCGAATAGCGGTTGTTTATATTCTTCGAATATTGTATGCATTAGAGAATAGATAGAACCAATAAAAATAACGTGCAATTTAGTTGAAGATTTATTTAAATCCCAAAGTTTTTGTAGGTCTGAATAAACAGTTTTATTAATTTGTAAAAATTCTTGAAATTCATCAATAACAATAGTTATTTTTTTGTTTTTAGCAATTTCTAATAATAATGCGAAGAGTTCTTTAAAAAATTTGATTTCACCTATAATAGGTATATTAAATTTTTTTTTAATTTCTTCTAAAAATTCTTGGCATAATAAAGTTTCTTCTTTACGTCCAACGAATAAATATAAAAAATCATGATTAATATTATTAATATGGTTTAATGCCAGCATGGTTTTACCAACTCGTCTACGACCAGTTAGTACAGTCATAACTCCAGTTGAGGAAGCTTGTTTTTCAAGATGATTTAATGTTTTTAATTCTTCTTGGCGATTATAAAAGTGCATTGATGCTGTTCCATTAATAATTTGGTCGATTATAGTAACCAAGGTTACCGTAACCATGGTTACTATAACTTATAATTTAGAAAAACGCAAGTTGCTTATCCAAATTTTGTATTTCGTTTCTAGCAGCACTAAAAGCTGCAGAATCAATAACGTATATTCCACGGAATCAACCAAATATTTTCAGTAATTTTTCTAATTAAATCGCCAGCATAAATAATAGCACCATATTGGCAATTACTATAAGTTGCCATAAAGCTTATAATACTGCTAGCATCTTTTTTAGTTACATTAGTTTTGCATTTAAATTCTATCGGTATTAGTTGATTATCTTGTTCTAGTATTAAATCTACTTCTGCCCCACCATTAGTGCGCCAATGATAAAAATTCGGTTCTAAATCTAGGGTTTTAGCTAGCACCTTACATAGATGTATACAATATGTTTCAAAAATTGCTCCAAGATTAGGGTGTCCAGCTAGCATAGCTGGAGAAGATATTTTTAATAAATAACAAATCATACCGGTATCATTAAGGTATCCTTTTGGTTTTTTGCTGATCCTTTTTATAGAATTACCATAGTATGGTTGGATAGAATTATATTGATAAGTTTGTTCTAAAATAGAACACCATTTTTTAGCAGTATTTGGTACGATACCGATTTCTCTTCCTAATTGACTATAATTAATTTCTTGTGCAGATAAGGCGCTAAGCAATGCAAAAAACCTGGAAAATTCTTTAATATCTGCAATATGATCCTGCAACCTAACATCACGTTCCACATAAGTATTAATATATGATTTAAAAAAATTAGCGATGTAGTTGTTTTTAAATTTAGTTAATGCTGGGAACCCACCACGCCAAAGAACATCGTATAATGGTGCATTATTTAATAATGTTGATTTATTAGTAATTAATTTTTCTGGATCGATTAATAATAATTTTAAAAAATTTGTAGAATTTTGTGTTATTGTAGTATTACTAATTTCATGATATGTCATTGTGTCTAATTCAATTATACATGCTCTACCTGCAAGACTTTCTGCAACATTTTTCATTAATGATAAATTATGAGAACCTGTTAGAAAATATAATCCATTATTAGATTGAATATCGACAAATCTTTTTAAAGATGGCAATAGTTCTGCAGCAAATTGAATTTCATCCAAAATTAGTGGAGGTTTAAATTGCTTTAAGAATAAATCTGGATCTTTTTTGGTACCATAAAGATCTTGGACTGGATCAAATACAAATTGCTTAGCAAGAGGGAACATAGTTTGCAATAAAGTGCTCTTACCTACTTGTCTCGCGCCAACAATAATTAAAATTTTAAAATATTTAGAGAGCTCAATAATTTTTTTTTCTAAATGTCGGTGTAGATACATATATAATTTTAAATACCTCACAAATTAATAATAGCATTGCTAATTTGTGAGCATAGAATATAATTAATATATATACAAGTAGTGGTTTTGAAGCATCTAATCAAAAAATTTAATTTCATGTAGTCTATTCCAAGGCCAAGCAACTATACGTTCTGTAATTTTAACTGCATATGGAGTATTACAAATTATATAACTTTGCTTAGTGGTATTTGCATACTCTTGTTGAAATTTTAATATATGTCTAGCGTCTTTTAAAGTTGGTTTTGCTGTCCATTTTACTTCTATTGGGGTGTAGCATTCATTATAAATCACCACATAATCTATCTCTGCACCAGCATGATCACGCCAATAATGCAACCCACATAAAGGTCTAGTTTCTATAATTTTAACAAGTTCTAAACCAACAAATTGCTCAAATATTTTTCCAATTTGTATAGAAGATAATGGGATTGGTTCCATAGCACCAATTCTTCTTACCCCAAGATCAAAAATAAAATATTTAGGATGTTTAGCTAATTTACGTCTGGTATAGCTGATAGTTATTGGAGTAATAGTTTCTACTAGCATACAGTCTTGTAATATTCTGTAATATTCAGATACAGTATTATGGGTTACTCCAATTTCTTGGGAAATTGCTCTAAAACTTATTGGTTGTCCAGATTCTATGCAAGCTAATTTTAAAAAATTATGAAACGCTCCTAAATTGCGTACCAAAGCTTCTTTACGAACTTCTTCCTCCAAGTAAAGACTAACATAAGAATTTAATTCTAGTTGTGTACTAGGATTACTTATAATTCCAGGAAGCAAACCATTAGTTAAAATTTGTTCTATTGGTACGTTTAATTTCCCTAGTTCATCAATTGTAAGCGGTCGTAATGAAAATTTTATAACTCTTCCCGGTAATAGATTGCTTAAACGACGAGCAGAAGAACCAGTTAAAATAAATTTAGCAACTTTTTCATCTATTAATAATTGTATGCAATCTGTAAGTACAGGAACTTTTTGTATTTCATCTACTATAACCAAATAATTCTGGGGTCGATTCATACCTTTGTCTTAAATCTGGGTACATCAAATTCAAATAACGATCATGAGCAATAGTTTTAACTAAAGTAGTTTTACCTGTTTGACGCGGTCCTAGTAATAATATACTTTTACCTTGGTTCAAAACTCCTAATATTTGGTTAGTAATTTTTCTCTCTAAATATTGATGTGCCATTATACTATAATAGTAGAAAATGGATAGCTTGCCAACCATTTTCTATAGAATTTGGCGGATCTATCATCCATTATCTATAGTTTGTCTGATATACTGATCTCAAATAACTATTAATATTAAAGCTTCGTTTTTTTTACACAAACATGACTTATGGTAATAGAAATATTAAATTAAGTGTATATAAATTAGATTTATATTTGGTGGCATAATTGAAACAATTTTTTAGAAAAATTATAAAAAGTCGTTTATATTTAGCTGCGATTTTTTATATTTGTTGTAATGGTTTAATTCACTTAAAGCGCTGGTTTAAAAACTATGTAACAAAGTCTGGTACAACACATCAAGCTTTTTCGTTACAAGAGTCTATGCAGTATATTAAAGATGTTTTTAGTGATTATCAAAAAGTATCAGGTAAAGATCGCTTTGTTGGAAAAGTTGCGGAAATAGGGCCAGGAGATAGCAACGGTGTTGCGTTAATGTTTTTAGCTTATGGTGCTTCACATGTAGATTTAGCTGATCGGTTTTATTCTTTAAGAGATATAGCACAGCAAGAGCAAATTACCCAAAGGTTAATAGCGGAACAACCTATTTTAAAAGGTATTTATCCAAATTTAGCACAATGTTGTGTTAGACATTATGGTGAGCAAGCATGTGGAGAAAAGTTTTTCGATAATAATAATGGGTATAATTTTATTATTTCTAGATCTGTTCTTGAGCATGTAGATGATCCAGAAATAGTATTAAAAAAAGCATATGATGCTTTAAGTCCAGGTGGAATGTTGATTAATAAAGTTGATTTAAGAGATCATGGTATGGTTACACCATTTGGGTATAAATTAAAGTTTTTGGAGTTCCCAAAGTTGATTTATCGATTAATGACTTATGGTTCAGGATTTCCTAATCGTTTTTTATTTCATCGTTATAAAGAGGTGTTAACTAAACTTGATCCTGCCGTTAAGTTTTATGTTGCTGGGTTGTATGGGGTAGAGGATAACTTAGATCAAATTTATGCAATCGAAGAGATACCAAATATTATAAAAAATAAAGCTATTGAATTTGTTAAGGTATATAAAAATAAGTTTGCCAAAGAATTTCAAAATGTATCATTAGATGATTTGATAATTTCTAGTTTCTTTTTTGTTTGTCAAAAAAATTAGTAAATATATAAGCAATGATTAAATATAATTTTCCACATCTTCAATACTCAATGCTAAAAACTTTAATAGTTTATAAAAACTTACAAAAATCAATAATTTTAGCAAAAAATCCTTGTTCTATTATTTCATCTGTTATTCCGTTAACATGAATTAAAACTGGTCGACACGAAAATCCTTTAGGGTATTTTAATCTATATATTTTTTCTTGTACTTCTTTAATAACATCTATTCCAATAGGATTTTTTGAAAATTTAATTTCACAAATGTAAAGAGTATTAAATTTAGTTTGAATCATATAGTCAATTTGACACCCAGGCTGTTTGTTAGTGGTTGTTTGAAAAAAAGGGTTTTCAGAAATAACATCTTGAGGATGAATTCCTATTTCTTGATGAATCAATCGACGATTATTAAGAACTAAATTTTCAAATTGAAATCCTAATATAGTATACAAGCCTGGTAAAGAAGTTATTGATTGTATTTTGAAATTATCCCGTAAGATTTGAGTTTTATATTTATATATGTATTTTAGATAAAATCTAAGATAATTATCGCTAAGACGGTATTTATTTAATTTAATATCTAAACCAGATTTAATATTCCAAGTATAATCTTTTTTAACATAACCGGATAATTGTAGTTCTTCTAGACATTCACTTATCCTACCATTTTGTTCTGTTTTTAAGCTTAAGCAAATTTCTTGCATACTTTTAGAACCATCCACTAGTGTTGCTACTATGGTGCTATATAAATGGCTTTTATGTAAAAATACATTTGAAAAAATATGATCAAATTCATTAACAAGATAAGCGCCTTTCTTAAAACACAAATTTTTGATATTTTCTTCAGCAGGAATGGTTGGATCTATTTCTTCTAAATATTTTGGAACTCCACCTATTACTGATAACATTTTAAATTTTTCGTATGGAGCAATATTATTAAATATTTTTCCACAAAATAAGCTACACTCTGGTAACGTTAATTCTTCTAATGTTAATGTATAAGATACTCGGCCTAAAAACCCTGTACTACTTAAAATATTTTTTTCTATCCAAGATGAAGCTGATCCGCAAATAATAAAGATTAATTTTGGATTTTTTTTAAATAGTATATCCCAAGCATTTTTTATTTTTCCAAGAAAATCTGGATCTTTAGAACCCATCCAGGAAATTTCATCAAACAACAAAATAACTCTGCCAGTTTTAATATTTTTGATATTGTTAAATAAAAAATAAAATATTGTTCCCCAATCGTCAGCTTTAATTTCTGGTGATCCAGTTTGTCTACTCATTTGACGAATAAATTCTTCCCGTTGAGATTGGGCAGTGGTATGTTCAACCGGGAATAATCCTAGGAAAGAATAAAAAACTTCTCCTCTAGCAAATTCTTCAATTAATCTACTTTTACCAATTCTTCTTCTACCACGCACTACTAATAATGAAGCAGTAGTTTTTTGCATAAAACTTTTTAAAGTAGCAAGTTCTTCTTGTCTTCCAAAAAAATCGTTCATTAGCTTGTTCCTTGTGGATATTTTTATACTGTAAATGGCAAAATTGCTTTCTACAGTACAAATTTTACGACAAAATAAATGTGCTGTAAATAGCAAAATTGCTTTCTACAGTACAAATATTTGGCAAATTTATGCATTTTTAAGATTTAACTATTAATATTACAGGTAATTTTACTATTTAAGATTCGTTTTTGCATAAATATGACCTATGTTAATAGCTGAAATAATACTCTAAAATTTTTTCGTAGATCTTAGTTAAATTATATAAATCTTTTACCGAAACACGTTCGTCAATTTGATGAGCAGTTTGGCAAATTAAGCCGAACTCCAAAACAGGACATAAGTTTTTAATAAATCTAGCATCAGAAGTTCCACCAGAGGTTTCTAATTTTGGGGTAATATTAATTGTTTCTTGAATAGCTTTGGTTACTAATTCACAAAATTGTTGTGGATGATTAATAAAACATTCGCCACCTACTTCGGTTTTTAAATCATAATTAATTTTAGTAAGATCTAAGCGATCTTTTATGGTGTTAATTAATGTTTCAGGGGTATAGTTGTTATTAAATCTAACATTAAATTTAGCATAAGCCTTATTAGGAATAATATTACAAGTTTTATTGCCAACATCTACTGAAGTAAATTCTAAATTAGATGGTTGGAAATGTTCGTTTCCTTGATCTAAAGGTTGTTCTAATAAAGCATTGTATGCTTTTACTAAATCTTTTATAGGGTTATGGGCATTATAGGGAGAAGCTACATGACCTTGTTTGCCGTGTATTTCTAAAGTAGAGTTTAGGCTTCCTCTTCTGCCTATTTTAATCATTTCGCCTAAAAAATTAGCATTGGATGGTTCGCCAACTAAACAATGATCTATAATTTCTTTTTGTTCTTTAAGAATTTGTAGAACTTTTGGAGTGCCATTTAATGCATGTCCTTCTTCGTCCCCAGTAATAAGAAAACTAATTGAGCCATTAAAAGTTTTTTGATGCTGGGTAATAAAACTTTTTACTGCAGATACAAAGCAAGCAATCGCGCATTTCATATCGGTAGTACCGCGGCCGTAAAGATGATCTTTTATAATGGTTCCTGCAAACGGATCTACCGACCATGCTGCCAAATCTCCTACTGGCACTACATCGGTATGGCCAGCAAAACAAAAGTTCTTGCCAGTTTTTCCTAACCTAGCATAAAGATTATGTACTGGGGAATTATAAATTGGATCATCAAAAATAAATTTTTGGCATTTAAATCCCAAAGAATCAAGAGTATTTGCTAAAAAATCAATAGTTCCAGCATGATCTGGGGTTATGCTAGGATATTTTATTAATTCTTGGCTAAATGTAACTGGATCTATCATAATTATAGTTTCCTTAAAAATTTGTCAAGCTCTTCTACTAAATATAAAGGTAACGAAAGCAATTTATATGTTACCACATCACCTGTAGATAAAGATCTTTGTTCTTGTAAAATATTTGGTTGTTGGTTACAAAACCTTACTCCTAAATTTAATTTTTTTTCTTTTAAAAAATAATGTAAAGATTTTAAAGATCCGCTTGTTCCAGCTTTTACTTCTATAGGAATAATTTTACCATCGAAAGCTATAATAAAATCTATTTCGGCGGAAGAACCTTTTTGTTCTCTATTCCAATAATATAGTTTTGGATCTTCATAAAGTTCATGAAAATATAATAAATGTTGGGCAATAAATTGTTCGGCAATTTTCCCAGAATTAATTAAAGTTAAATCTTCTTGAGTGGAAAAATTTAAAATATTCAAATCAAGAATAGAAGAAACTAATCCTATATCTAAAAAGTAAGTTTTAAAGTGATTTTCGTTACTTTCTGCTCCTAACGGTAATCCGTTAGCGTTAGTGTGATTAACTTTATTGATAATTCTAGATAATACTAAATTATCTAGAGCTTCTCTTATAACAGTAGATTTATCTTCTCGATTGATATTACTGTATTTAAATTTTTCCCCTAATATTCTTGGTACTTTATTAAAGATAAGGCGCATGCGTTGTTGTTGTGCTAAAGAAGCATATTTAGCAAAATCTTCCTGATAAGAATTAATAAGCCCAGATTTTATACGTTGTGATTCAATAAAATTATTATTAGCAACATATTGAGCAACAGATTCCGGTAATCCCCCAACTATAAAGTAAGTTTTAAGCAGTTCAATTAATGTTTTATGGATAACAATTGGCAATTCGTCTTGTAATTGGTAACTTTTAATAAAATCTAAAAGTTGTTTATTACCTATAGCTAATAAAAAAGCTTGAAAGCTCATTGGACCAAGATATAAATATTCAATTCTACCAACCGGAATAGAGAAATTTACATTAGTTAATGCTAAATCTAATAAGGAACCAGCACAAATAATTGGTAATTCTGGCATGTTTTCATAAAAATAACGTAAACTAGCTATAATTTGTGGGGTTTTTTGAATTTCGTCTAAAAATAATAATGTTTGGTTAGAAATAATATTTTTATTTAATTTAACACCAATTAAATTAATAATTGTTTTTGGATCGTTACTGTTAAATAAAGACGCATTTTCTGGGTTTTGTTCAAAATCTATTACTATTAGATCTAATTGTTGCTGTTTAGCAAATAATTGTACTAAAGTGGATTTTCCAACCTGTCTAGCGCCTCTTATAATAAGAGGTTTTCGGTTAGATCTATTAATCCAACTATTTAAATATTGTAATTCAAATCTATGTAAAGGTTTATGTAAAGTCATTGCGCCTAAATCTCCCAAAACATAGGGTTATTTTAGGCTATGGTATCCCAAAACACAAGGTTGTTTTAGGTGGTTATAGATTAAATAGGAGAATTTTCTCTTAATAACTCGTTAATAGATGTTTTAGAGCGAGTTTGGGCATCAACTGTTTTTACAATAACCGCACAATTTAAAGAAACCAGACTGTTTTCTGTAATATAATTTCCAGGGATTACGACCGAATAAGCAGGAATTCTACCATAAGAAATTTGACCATTTTGTCTATTAATAATTTTAGTAGATGCTCCAATTTTAACACCCATAGATAAAACTGAGCCTTGTTCAATAATCATCCCTTCTGCAATCATTGAACCCATTCCTATAAAACAATCATCTTCAATAATAATAGGGTTGTTTTGTAAAGGCTCTAGTACCCCGCCTATAACTGCATTTGAAGAGATATGGCATTTTTTACCAATCTGAGCACACGATCCGATGGTAGTACCACTATCGATCATGGTGTTTTCATCTATGAAAGCCCCAATATTTACAAAACAAGGCATTAATACCGTATTGTTAGCAAGATACGCCCCTAAACGTACAATAGCGCCAGGCACAACCCTAATATTTGCTTTAATAAAATCTTCTGGTTGCCAAGAAGTAAATTTTAGAGGAATTTTATCGTAACTATTATTTAGGGACAATTTATTTGGAAATAATTTAAATGCTAAAAGAATTGCTTTTTTTATCCATTGATTAGTTTGCCAAGAGGCATTTATTTTTTCGCATACTCTTAAATTGCCTTTATCTAAATTTTGTAACACTTCTATAACAGCAGCTGTTGGTTGTTCAAGTTCTTTTTTACCATCCCATAGTTGTTCTATAGTATTTTTAAGCTTGGTTAAATTCATTTGATTACTCCTGTTCAATTATTTTTTTACGAAGAATATCAATTGCTTGATTTGGATTTAATGCTTTAGGACAAGCTTCTATACAATGCATGATATTTCTGCAACCGAACACGCTATATGCATCGTTTATTTGGCTTAAACGTTCTGTAGCTGCCTGATCTCTACTATCCATAATAAACCTTGCTGATTGTAAAATTGCAGCTGGACCTAAAAAACTTTCTGAATTAGACCAGTAAATTGGGCAAGAACTGGAACAACAAGCACACAAGATACATTCATATAAACCATCTAACTTTTCTCTTTGTTCTATAGATTGTAAACGTTCGGTATCTAGAGTAGTGTTGTTTTGTAAATATGGTTGTATTTTTTCATATTGTTTAAAAAAATTACTCATATCAACGATTAGATCACGAATAACTGGCATGCCAGGCAAAGGTTGTAATACAATAGTTTGTCCTTCTAAGCTTCTAAGAGGCACAGTACAAGCAAGATTATTTTTACCATTAATATTCATACCATCTGAACCACAAGTACCTTCCCTACAAGATTTACGAAACGATAAACTAGGATCAAGATGTTCTTTTATAGCTGTTAACGCATCTAATAGCATATTGCCCTTTAATAAAGCTGGATCTAAAATATATTCTTGCATATATGATTTAGGATCTTGTTGATCTGGATTATATCTATAAATAGAAAATTTTAGCATATTAATAAGCTCTTTCTGTTGGTATAAAACTAGGTACTGTTTCTGGTTGTAAGTTAACTGCACGATAGTTAATAGTATTATTTGCAAATACTAAAGTGTGTTTTAACCAATTTTGATCATCTCGCTTAGGAAAATCCTCTCTAACGTGGGCGCCACGACTTTCTTCTCTGGCATTTGCAGCAATTGCAGTTGCCATTGCTGTTTTTAATAAGTTATCTATTTCTAGAGCTTCTAAAAGTTCCGTATTAAAAGTTTTGTTACGATCGGTTATCGTGATATCTTCAGCTTGTTTGTTAATGGATTGTAATTGGGAAATACCAGTTTGCATATTTTTTCCATCTCTAAATACTCCAAAATGATTTTGCATAACTTTTTTTAATTTGTCTTTAATGTGCCAACAAGATTCACCGTGTTTTTTTTGTTGTAATTTGTATAATCTATTAGCTGCCGTTTCAATTAAATCTGGAGCAGTTTTATTAAAATCTAAGCCAGAATTAATATTGTTGATTAAATTTTTACCAGCTGCTTTGCCAAATACAATTAACTCTAATAGTGAATTGCCACCTAAACGATTAGCTCCATGTATTGATATAGAAGCACATTCTCCTATAGCATATAAATTGTTTATTATAGTAATTTTATTGTTTTCTGTAGGATCTATAGTAAGTACGTTAGTGTTTTTATTGGTAGGGATCCCGCCCATCATATAATGACAAGTTGGAACTATTGGAATATTTTGTTTGCTAGGGTCAATATTAGCAAACGTTAAAGCTAGTTCGAATATTCCTGGTAAACGTTGTTTTATTAAATCTAAACCCAAATGGGAAATTTTTAATTCAATATAGGCCCCATCTTTACCGCAACCTCTACCTTCTAATATTTCTATAGCAATAGCTCTGGCCACTACGTCACGAGTAGCTAATTCTTTATTGTTTGGTGCATAGCGTTCCATAAAACGTTCGTTATTTTTATTTAGTAAATGGCCACCTTCACCCCTGGCTCCTTCGGTAATTAAAATCCCTTTGCCATAGATCCCGGTAGGATGAAATTGCCACATTTCCATGTCTTGTACCGGCAACCCAGCTCGTAATACCATTCCAATACCATCACCAGTATTTATTAAAGCATTACTAGTTGCTTGATAAATTTGTCCGGCACCACCGGTTGCTAAAACTATTGCTTTAGCATGTAAAAATAATAATTCTCCAGTTGCTATATTTAAAATTACTACTCCGGCTATAGAGTTATTTATAGATTTAACCAAATCGATAGCATACCATTCGCTAAAAAATATAGTTTTAGCTTGTAAATTTTTTTGGTATAAAGTGTGTAATAATGCATGGCCAGTACGATCTGCTGCTGCTAAAGTTCGAATTTTAGATTGTCCACCAAATGCTCGTTGATAAATTTTACCATTGGCTAGTCTTGAAAATGGTAAGCCCATATGTTCTAGCTCATACACTACTTCTGGGCCATTTTTGCACATGAATTCGATCCCATCTTGATCCCCTAAATAATCGGAACCTTTTATAGTATCAAACATATGTTGTTGCCAACTATCTGTATCAACATTGCCAATTGCCGCAGCTATACCGCCTTGAGCAGATACAGTATGGGATCTAGTTGGGAAAACTTTAGAAACAACGGCCACATTCTTAGAAGCTGTTTTTAGTTCTAAAGCTGCTCGTAATCCTGCACCGCCAGCACCGATTATTACTACATCAAATTGTTTGGTTAAGATCACAATCCACCCGGCGGCTTGTTTTGTTTATTGGCCTGCCTTTCTCATTGTGTCAAAGAAAGCTGCATTGGTTTTGGCATCTTTAAGATGTTCTAATAAAAATTCTACGGCAGCGATTTTATCCATTGGATGTAATAATTTTCTAAGGATCCACATTTTTTGTAATTCGCCACTAGTTGTTAATAATTCTTCTCTTCTGGTGCCAGATCTAGAAATATTAATGGAAGGATAAACACGTTTTTCAGAAATTTCTCGATCTAGATGTAACTCCATGTTACCAGTACTCTTGAATTCTTCGTAAATTACTTCGTCCATTTTGGAGCCGGTGTCGATTAATGCAGTAGCTATAATAGTTAAGCTACCACCTTCTTCTATGTTTCTGGCCGCACCGAAAAATCTTTTAGGACGTTGTAAAGCATTAGCGTCTACCCCACCAGTTAGTACTTTTCCAGAAGGAGGGCTAACAGTATTATAAGCTCTTGCTAATCTAGTTATAGAATCTAATAAAATTACTACGTCTCTTTTATGCTCAACTAGTCTTTTAGCACGTTCAATAACCATTTCTGCAACTTGAACGTGGCGACTAGCAGGCTCATCAAAAGTACTAGCCAGTACCTCTCCTTTTACGGAACGTTCCATTTCTGTTACTTCTTCTGGGCGTTCATCTATAAGTAGTACCATTAAATGACATTCTGGATGATTTATAGCAATCGAGTGTGCAATATTTTGTAACATTACTGTTTTACCAGCTTTTGGTGGAGAAACTAATAATCCTCGTTGCCCCTTACCAATCGGAGAAACTAATTCTATAGTGCGAGCGGTTAAATCTTCTACGCTGCCATTGCCAACTTCCAAACGCAAACGTTCGTTTGCGTGCCAAGGAGTAAGATTTTCAAAAGCTATTTTACCTTTAGCAATTTCAGGTTGTTCGTCGTTAATAGTATTTACTTTAAGTAAAGCAAAATAACGTTCTGATTCTTTAGGTGGGCGAATTTTACCGTAAATATCGTCCCCGGTTCTTAAACTAAATCGTCTAATCTGACTAGGAGATACATAAATATCATCTGGTCCTGCTAAATAGTAGCCGCTTGCTGAGCGTAAAAATCCAAAGCCATCTTGTAAAATTTCTAGCACTCCGCTGCCATAAATATCTTCTCCCTTTTTCGCTTGAGACTTTAAAATTGCAAAAATAATTTCTTGCTTGCGAGAACGGCCAACGTTATCGATGCTTAAATCTTTGGCAATTTCAAGTAATTCGGTAATAGATTTCAGTTTCAGTTCTGTAAGATTCATATATTTTTCGCATTAATGTTGTGATGGGAAGGGTTATAGGATGGTAATTATATCTTGTGTTCCTTTAAAAAAGCTATTAATTTAGATTTTGACGCTGCTCCAGAGGTAGTGGCTAATATCTCACCATCTTTAAATAATATTAAAGTTGGTATGGACTGTAACTTATATTGTTTAGAGATATTCTCATTATTATCTACATTAATTTTTAAAATCTTGATTTTACCTTGATAATCTTTATCTTTTGCTATATCCTCTAATATTGGAGCCAATGATCTACATGGGCCACACCATGGCGCAAAAAAATCTAATAAAACGGGTAAATTTGCTTTTAAAACTTCTTTTTCAAATAATTGTTCAGAGATTTCGGCTATATTAGCCATAGATACTATCCTTTAATTTTTTTATTTATAATTATACATAAATTATAAATAATTATTATTAATAATGTAATAACTAAATATTAAAGTCAATAATTTTTTATTAAGCTAATTAAGTATGTTTACTAATAATAATTTATTTTAGGTATTGTATGAAAATTTAATCTAAAATAAAAATATGTCAAAGAATATACCTAACGAACAGGATGTGGTAGTAGTCGGCGGTGGGACTAGTGGAGTCATGTGCGCCCTAGGGGCAATACGTTATGGGTTAAAAGTTACTTTGATCTGTAATAAGTCTGATTTTTCCCAATCGTCGTTATTAGCAGAATTTATTCCAAGTAAAGCTTTTGCCTACTCCGCAGCATTAGCTAACAAGATAAAGCAGGCTAAGCATTTCGGATTAGATTCTAGTTTAGCTCCAGTTAATTTATCTAGAGTTAATGGTTATGTGCAACGTATAGTTCAAGAGTTGCAGCAAGAAAATGATTTAGAAACTTTTGAAAAATTAGGAGGGTCTTTATTAATTGGAACTGCAAGATTTGTAAATAATCATACGATATTAGTTGGTAATATACAGGTTTTTAGTAAATATTTTGTAATAGCAACAGGTACCCGGGAGGCGGCTTGTAACATTATAGATTTTGAACAAGCTGAGCCTATAAAATATCGTCAAATCTTTTATAAAAGTAACTTAGCTAAAAAAACAATAATTATTGGTGGTAGAGCAGAAAGTTTAGAAATGGCCCAAGCCTTAGCAAGATTTGGCAGTAAAGTTACTTTAATTAGTTCTAAATCGAAAATTTTACCATTAGAAGATCAGGAATTAGTAAAAAAACTCCAAAACACCTTAGAAAAAGAAGGAGTAACGTTTTATTTAACAACCAATGTATTACAATTTTATTTGCAAAATCAACGGAAACTGTTAGTTTGCCAAGATAGCTGTGGGGATAAATTTGCAGTAGATGCTGAAGAGATAATTGATATGCGAGATCCTCAACCTAACGTAGAGGATCTTACTTTACAAAATACCAGCATTCAATATTGCAGCGAAGGAATTTTAGTAAATAGTAGGTTACAAACTAGTGAAAAAAATATTTTTGCTATTGGTTCTGTTGCTAAATCGTCGTTTAAATCAGTACATTTAACAGAACATCAAATAAACGTTATTTTAAGTAATATTGTTTTTAAAGTTCCTAGAAAAATAAATTATAAATTAATTCCTCGAGTACTTTTTACATGCCCACAATTAGCTACTATTGGAATAACTCAAATTCAACAATCAGATCAAAAACAAATTAAAGTTTTACAATTTGATTTTAATAAAGTAGATGCAGCTATTTTGCAACGGCACTCTTCTGGTGAAGTAAAATTAATTTGTCAAAGAGATAAATTATTGGGTGCGTCGGTGTTAGGCCCTATAGCTACAGAGCTTATAGCAGAGTATAGTTTTGCTATGCAAGTTGGTGCTGGAGTATCCGATATTGCTAATAGTATCCATGCTTATCCTACCTTATCACAAATTAATAAACGAGTAGCACATAAGATTTTTAATAAAAATAATTTACTAATTTCAACTACCACCGTAGCTATAGAAAAAGCTATGCATAAAATGCATCAAATGGTTTCGATGTTATCGTTTGCAACTTAGAAGTACATTTAGTATTACATATATATACTACGCATTGGATTAGGGGTGGGTGTTGGGGTCGGATTTGACACTAAATTATCTGATGAAGATGTAGTTGGTAAATAATGTGGCTGATTAGTATAAGCAGTTAGTATAGGTCGATTTGCATGTGCTTTTCTTGAGGTTGGAGCAGGGTCGTCTGCAATATTCATTTCACTGGTATCATCTGGTAAAATGTTTGTAGCGCCAATAGCACTGCTCATTTTCTGAATTTTTCTTGTTAATTCTTTATACGTAGTTTTACAATTTTGACTATAAGCCATACTTACTGTAGCACACACTCCGGCACAACCAGCCACTAAACTAATAGCAGGAATTTTAATGGCGGCGGAAATAAATGCTAGTATAGTTGTTGTTCCTTGCAATACGTGGGAACAGACTTCTAAGGTTTTATTTAGTTTTTCCCATCTTCCGCGGGCCTTTATAGCGTGGGTAATTTCGGCTTTAAAATCGTTATTTATTAAGATCGTGCATTGTTCTTGTAGCGTAGGGTCGGCATGGTTTGAAGGCTGCACCACAGGGGTCGAACATTGTACCACAGGAGTTAAAGATTGTGCTGCAGGATCTGTATTTATCATTTTTTTCCTCCAGGAGGTTTCTAACAAAACTTCCATAAGAACTAGTTTATAGGTCCTGTATACTGAACATAAATGTTTAACGTAGTTAGTTTGTATGTCAGTATAGTTATCTATGTTAAGTATAGTGTATTTAGCGAGAGTTTTGTTTTTCTAATAACTTAGAAAAAACAATTTCAGGAGTTATTTCTGTTAGGCATGGTTGTTTAGTTAAAGAACGTTTATATTTGTATTCTAAACAAACTTTAGATAAGCATGGTGAGCAATGGTATTGGGATTGTAAATTAATACTATTATTACCAGCAACTGCTGATTTATAAGTACAGGTGGCACCATATATAGTAACTATCGGTATGTTAAGGGCTCCAGTTAAATGTGCAAAACCAGTATCTACTGCTACAACTGCAGTAGCATTAGCAAGCATACAGGCTATTTGTTCTATATTCATTTTAGGTAATACTACAACGTTAGTACTATTAGCTGCCAATTGTTCAACAAATTGTTGTTCTCTTAAATTAGAAAAAGTTACAACCACGTAAATATTTTTAGCGGCTAATAATTGATTAAGTTGATGCCAATATTTTGGATCCCAATATTTAGTTTCCCAAGTAGTACCATGTAAAAAAACTATATAATTATCAATTTTTTTAGCAACTAGTTCTGGTAATTTTGAAAAATATTGTTTATTTAAGCCGGAATCGATATAAGTTTCTTTATCAACATCAATTGTATAATTTAATGCTAGAGAAAATAACTTGCGAATTCTAGTTATAGCATGTAATTGTCTTTCTATATTAAATTTATAATTATACAAACAACTTGCTAGTGGTTCTCGGCAAGAAGACCAATTAAAACCTACTAGCTTAGTAGGTTTAATATATTTGGCTATTAGTGCACTTTTTAGTAATCCTTGAGCATCAATTATTAAATCGTATTTTTTAGTTCTTAATTTTAATAAATTAGATAAAACGTTTTTTATATTTTTTATATTTTTTTTGGTTTTTCGCAAAGGTATAGAAATAATTTGGGTAATAATTTTATTATTTTGAGAATAATTTAATAAGCTAGGTATAGCCTCAAAATTTTCGTCTATTAGCCAATCAATAGTTAAATCGTTAATATTACGTTTAGCGTCTATTATTGCCGGGAAAGTATGGATAATATCTCCTATCGAAGATAGCTTAATGATTAAAATTTTCATAATTTATATTATTTATACATATTTTGAATACAGTTAGATATTTCTTCTACAGTTATTTGTTTCATGCATTTATGGTGTCCTAATGGACAGGTACGAGCGAAGCAAGGACTACAAGGTAAATGTTTATTAATTATCTGTACATGTTCTGCTAATGGAGGGGTGAACTTAGAAGAGGTAGCTCCATAAATTGCAATAATTTTTTTATTAAAACTAGCAGCGATATGCATTAATCCAGAATCATTACAAACTACTACATCAGCTAAAGATAATAAATCTATAGTATCTAATAACTTTGTTTTGCCAGAAAAATTTAGAATTTGAGAAGAAGGATCGGTTATTTGTAAATCTGGTTTAGTACCAAAAAGCCATACTTGCCATTGTTTTTTTACTTGCATGGATGCTAATTCAAGATAATATTCTTCTGGCCAACATTTAGCTTCTCCGAATGCCGCTCCTAAACATAGCGCTAAAACAGGTAAATTATTATTAGTATTAATAGCAAATTTTAGTTTTAGTTGATCTATATTTTCTTGATTAACCGTTAATTTTGGAGTTGGTTGTTCGTTGGGTAATGGATAATTGGCTGGATAAGCTAGTGCTATATAACGTTCCACCATGGTTTTATAAATAGATTTTTTTAAATATCTAATATCATTAAGTAACCCAAAACGCATTTCTCCGATCCAACCAATGCGTTTGGGAATTTTAGCAAACCATGGGATTAATGCAGATTTCCAAGAATTAGGTAAAACTATAGCGCTAGTATAATTATTTTTTTGTAATTCTCTGCCTAAATAATAACGTTTTTCGAAAGACCATTCCCCATGTTGTAAATCTAGTTCGATGCCATTAGCTACTTCTGGCATGCGTTCTAATAATGGTAAGCTCCAATTAGGAGCAGCTACGTCTATGGTAATTGCAGGATTAACCTGATAGAGGCTTTTAAATAATGATTGAGCCATAACCATATCACCCAACCAAGAAGGGCCAATTACTAAAATTTTTTCGCTAGGGTTTATTTGTTTCGGCAAAAACATATTCTATTCCGCAATATGGACAAGTAATTAATTTTTGTTCTTTAATAGGCAAATAAATTTTAGGATGAAGATCCCAGGTTGCTTGATTAGGTACTGTTGGTGGACAAGATAATGGCAAATCTTTTTCAGTAACAATAATTTGTCTATTTTGATTAGGTTTATTTTTATCAAGCATTGGTTTATTATTCACTAAATTATAATAAAAATTTATGATAAATTAATGGATAGGTTTATGCAAAAAATATTAATAGTAATGCTAAGTTTATTATTATGTCAGCAACCAGCATTTGGATTTAAGATCTTTGGTGGAGATAATAGTAAAGATCAAAGCCCTAGTTCTAGCACTAAGCAGTCAGAAGAAAAACTAACACCAGGTGTTGATGCAACCCCGATTATTTCTAAAACAAATAAACCGGTTAAACTTTCTTTTGCAGATGCAGTAGAGCGAGCTGAGCCTGCAGTTGTTAGTATTCAAACAACTAAAGAAATGCCAATGGAATTACATCCGTTATTGCAGGATCCATTTTTTAGATTCTTTTTTAACGATCCAAATGGTAATAATCAACAGCCAGGCAAAGGTGGTAACAATGAAATACCTAAGCAAGTTCAACAAGGATTGGGTTCTGGGGTTATTATTAATAAAAAAGGCTATGTTTTAACTAACAATCATGTTATTAAAGATGCCAAATCTATATCAGTAAAACTTACTGATGGCAGAACTAGCGACGCTAAAGTAATTGGCTCAGATGCTAAAACTGATTTAGCAGTTTTAAAGCTTAATAATTTAAAAGATTTGCCAGAAATTACTCTGGGTTCTTCTGCTAATTTACGGGTTGGAGATGTAGTACTGGCTATTGGGAATCCTTTTGGGTTCGAACGTACGGTCACCCTTGGGATAGTGAGTGCTAATGGTTCGTTACGTCAGAGGGTAGCGAATGACACTGTAGAGGGTTTTGGTGCGATGTTAGATAATTTAATTCAAACTGATGCAGCAATTAATCCCGGTAATTCTGGCGGAGCTTTAATCGATTCTGAAGGAAATTTAATTGGTATTAATATGGCGATCATCACTAATAAATACGATGCTCATAGTACTGGAATTGGTTTTGCTATCCCTATAGATTTGGCTAAAACAGTTATGCAGCAACTTATAGATACTGGATATATTGTTCGTGGCTGGTTGGGTGCATATTTAGGGGATATTACCGATGAGATAAAAAAATATCTTAATTATAAAGAAAAATCAGGAGTATATGTTAGAGGGATCTTCAGAAATAGTCCCGCCGAAAGAGCAGGGTTATTATCAGGAGATATAATTGTTAAAATTAATGGTCAAGAAGTTAAAAATGTTACTGAAGCAATTAATATAGTTTCTAATTTATCTCCAAATAAAGGTTACCCATTTGAGATTTGTAGAAAAGGCGAGTTTGTAACATTTTCTGTGGTTATTGCCGAACGACCAAAAGATAGTGAGTAATCTCGCATCGTACTACTTAATATAAATTTTTCCAGCTTTATTTATATATAAACAATAATTATTGATACAAAAATTACCGTTGTTATTAGTTAACCCATTTGGTAAAAACGTTATTATTTGAGTTTTTTGGTTACCAAAAAATTTTAGGGTTGGATCGGTGAAATTTAGTTGTAAGTGATGCAAAACTTTTAAGTTGGTATTATTATTTTGATTTTCTATAAAAATGATTAGATCATTGGTCCAATCTTGGCTACAAGTTTGTAAATTAAGACTAGGGCATAAGTGTACTTTAGTACGTTCTTTAATAGCTTCCGAACGAGTTAAATATAGTGCTTGTTGTAGTTTTTTTAATTTTAAAAGATTTTTATGGTTTACTGTATTATTAAAATAATTGTAAAACCC
>JBEKHL010000030.1:0-21669 GCA_050012295.1 Gammaproteobacteria bacterium | reverse complement strand
TTAAACGGTTACGAAAACGGCATTAGATTGAACCCTAACAAAAATCTTGCGGCTAAATGGTTCTATTCTCTCAGAGCTTCATACAAAATTATTGCCAACCTAACTTATCTCAATAACATACTGATGGCATAATTATATTAGGATTAAGATAACATAACTTAAACTAGTTAATTTGAACACCGTATAGTTTTCAAACTTTCCTTCATTATTACAATGAGATAATTCCACTCGTTTTTATAGTTGCTTTATCTATCTATAACAGCCATAAAAGCTACCACCAGATCGCGCACCACACCCAACGCACTACGGCGCCATCATTAAACATGCTTAAAAAATCAGAACAAATATGAAAATTAGTAAAAACCGTATATATTAAATGCTCTACAAAAATTTATATGCTGAAATCATACAAATTAAATGTGCATTTTATGACGAAAATAAAACGTAAAACTCCTTAATTTACAAGGATTTTTTTTAAACTAAAAATTTAACAGCATAGTATGAGCATTCTTTAAGCATAAAAGTTATATACGTTCGGCATAAAAGCAAGCATGCAATAGACATAACTGTGTATTTATTTGTGTGTTTATTAATTAATTGGTGTTTGTTTCTCTTCAAAAGTGCTGTCATAATATTAATAATGATGATATACTAACTTAAAAACTTGAATAATATATTATATAAGCTACTCTTCAGTAACTTGTTTTCATATGTTTAATTTATTGAAATTTATAGCAGTAGTGATAATATTGTTTTAATTTTTTCTAATATTTACATTACTATAAATATTATGGGATAAATAAAATGGCAAGAATAACAGTAAAAGGCTGTCTACCGTATACTAAAACTTGTTTTAAATTAGTTATACAGTCAGCTATTAGAGCCAGAAACTTGACGCGAGGAAAATCTGAATAAAGTACCTTGGGATAACGATAAAGCTATAGTGGTAGCCTTAAGAGAAATATCTGCAGGTTATGATATTTCTTATAGTGAGAACAATGAAAATTAATAATTTTAAAACTCTAATAATTTAAAAGCTCGACTTACTATAATTTATAAATATATTATTAAGGTTTTTAATGTTATAAAAATTATAATAGTAAATAATTAATGTACTATACATGTTTATATGAAACCAAATATGGACAATCCCAAAAAACCAGATAAGTCTTTAATAGCTGAAATGCTAGATATAATAGAAGAATTTGGGTTGCTTTACGGCTTAACTTTAAAAAGAAAACGTGAATTTATTACTCGTGTAACTAAAATAGCAGTTAGTAATTACGGTAATGGTGCTGAAAAGTTTTTATCAAAAATAGGGATAAAACATAACATCTGCTGGAAATGTTTAGAATTAGCTAAGCTTGATCATACTGGTTTATGTATTAATTGTGCCTGTAAACCATGAACTTTTAATATTCCCAAGACAAATTGCAATGCAAAACAGTAAGATCAATGTAATAAAAATTTGATTGATGTAATGGTTCCTAGCAATATTTTTCTAAAAAACAAAAAATTTATACAATGTTGTATTGCATTAATAAATATAGAGAAAAAAACTATCATTGTTAAAAATTTCGTAATTTTATTACAATAAAAATAGCCACCACCAATTATTAATACAACAATAATGCTTAAAATCGACACCACATACAAAAAAACTTTAGGATCTTTAAGTTTTGGATCTACAAATTTAAAATAATAATCTGCTAATCTAGCATAAGATAGGTATTCCTCAATATTGTGAATGACAAATATAATTGGTAACAAAAGACTAATCTTTTGGGTACTTATTGTCATATGAAGTTTTACCTGAACAAGATCAATTAGACCAATACTTGTATACTAATTTTAATTAATTAACTTAAATAATCTAGTTAATTATGATATAATTTTTATAATAACTTAATTACTGGAATATAAATGAATTATCATAATGGTACTTTGATTTTCTCTCCGTCAGATTTAACTCTTTATATGGACAGTCCTTTTGCATCATGGATGGAACATTATGCAATCTTATACTCGGAAACAACCCCTGAACCAGACCAACCGGATTTAATGATGAGGTTATTGCAGGCTAAAGGTAATGCGCACGAACAAGCAACTTTAGCAGAGCTAACTACTAAAGGTCTAAGTATAGAAAATCTTTCTAAATCGGATAATACTATAGAAGGTACTATAAACGCTATGCGAACCGGAGTTGATATTATTTACCAGGCCAGCTTAGCTAAACTACCATTTCATGGTCGTGCTGATTTTTTAGTGAAGGTTGCCGGAGCAAGCATTCTGGGGGATTATCATTATGAAATTTGGGATACAAAATTATCAAAAACAATTAAACCTAATTTTATAATGCAGTTATGCTGCTATGTAGACATGCTGGAAGATTTACAAGGTTGTCGTCCAAATAACATAGGTATTATATTGGGCAATAATGAAAAAGTATCCTTAAGAACTGATAATTATTTTTATTATTATCAACAATTAAAAAATTCCTTTTTGTCAGCACATAATAATTTTAATCCAAAGGATCGACCTGATCCGGCAGATTCAAAAAGTTGGGGACGATGGACAAAATATGTTGAAACCTTTCTATTAGAAGCGGATCACTTGTCACAAATAGCAAATATCACTAGAAATCAGATTAAAAAATTAAATAAATCTGGAATAACAACAACCCAAGAATTAATTAATAGTGAAAATATTAGGACCCCAGGCATAAATTTAAATGTATTAACCAAATTAAAAGCACAAGCTAAAATTCAAAAAGAAAGTGTCGCCAAAGGCCAACCGTTATTTCGAATTTATGTTCCTGAAGCAAACCAAAAACAAGGATTAGCACTATTACCGCCACATTCATCGCTAGACATTTTTTTTGATATTGAAGGGTTTCCGTTAGAAGAAGATGGTTTAGAGTATCTTTGGGGTAGTGTTTTTTTTGATGAACATGGCAACCGTCAATTTAAAGATTTTTGGGCACATAATAAACAAGAAGAACAGCAAGCATTTAAAAATTTTCTTGAATGGGCATACTCACGCTGGGAACAAGATCCAACTATGCATATTTATCATTACGCTAATTATGAAATAGCGGCTTGCAGAAAACTAATGGGGCGCTATGGGATCTGCGAATATGAAGTTGATCAGTTGTTACGTAACGAAGTATTTGTAGATCTTTATAAAATTGTCAAAGGCGGCCTTTTATTAGGCGAACCTAGATACTCAATTAAAAATGTTGAACACCTATATCGTGATAAACGAACAACAGCAATCGGTACAGGAGATGAATCAATAATATTTTATGATCACTGGCGTGAAATTCCGGATGGTGATTCATGGCAAACTTCTAAAATACTTAACTCTATACGTGAATATAATATTGATGACTGTAATTCAACTCAAGAATTAGTTGTTTGGTTACGGCAAAGACAGTCAGAAAATAATATTAAATATATTGGTAAAACCGCAGTAATCGAGCCTGAAATCAAAGAAGATATTGTCGAACGGATCCAGTTACGAGATGCTTTACTAGAACGCTCTACCCAATTGGCACTTAATAATCACCCAGATGCTCCTGTTGCAGAAATTTTTGCGTGGTCATTAGAATTTCATCGCCGCGAAAATAAACCTATGTTTTGGCGTCTTTTTGATAGATTAGGGATGGAAGATCATGAATTGTTAGATGATTTCAATTGCCTGGCTAACTGTACGCGAACTAATAAAGCACCGTTCAAACCAACACCTAGAGCCAGAAACCTTGCCTATGAATATAAGTTCGACCCAGATCAAGAATTTAAAGGGATCACTAAAGATTATTATATCTTAGGTGAAAAAACTGAAGACGGAAAAGATTGTAAAGTAACTTTAATAAAAGAGCACAGCAACTTTGAAGAAGGTGTTATTGTATTACAAGCTAACAATGAACCTCCTGGTGTTATAAATTTAGTGCCAGATGAACATATCAATCCTAAACCGATCCCTGAGTCTATACAAAACCAAGCCAAAGCGTTTTATGATAATCAATTAGGTTCTTGTGCTATTTTAGATTTTTTGAGAAGAAACACTCCAAATATCAGAGGACATAAACCAAGAGATCCTATTGCCCCTAGTAATGATGTTAAAGAGAAACTGGAGCAAATTATTAAAGCTATTATAAATCTTAATAATAGTTATTTAGTAATTCAAGGCCCACCAGGAACAGGAAAAACTTATACGGCCATGCATGTTATTGCAGAATTGCTTAAATTAGGCAAACGAATTGGTATTTGTTCAAATAGCCATAAAGCTATTAACAACCTACTTATCAATACAGCGCAATATTGCAAGGAAAATAAGATTAACGCATCATTTGTTTGTACTAACAATACAGATCCTATGTTGGATCAGCTAAAAGTTAAAGTATTAGAAAACGCTAATTTATCCTTGGAAATAGATCAAGAATGTGTGGTTGGAACAACTGCCTGGGGATTTTCTCGTGATGATTTAGCTAATACCTTTGATTATTTGTTTATAGACGAAGCTGGACAGGTAAGTCTTGCTAATCTGATTGCCATTAGTCGTTCTACAAAAAATATTGTTTTAATGGGGGATCAGATGCAACTTGCTCAGCCATCACAAGGAAGTCACCCAGCAGAAAGCGGATCATCTATTCTTGATTATTTATTACATGATACGCCTACAATACCAGAAGAATTAGGGGTGTTTTTAGGAACAACATACCGGATGCATCCCGCTGTCAATCATTTTATAAGTAGTGCTATTTATGACGGTAAACTCAAGACTGATTCAGATAACAATAAACAAAGCATTAAAATACCGGAAGGTTATAATGGTATTTTAAATAAAGATGCCGGCATTATTTTTGTACCAGTAGAACATGAAGGTAATACCCAAGCTAGCGATGAAGAAGTAGACGAAATAAAAAAATTAGTTAATGAATTACTCGGAAGAACGTTTACAAATAAAAAAGGAGAACAAAAATCTATAGGTTGGGAAGATATGCTATTTTTAGCACCATATAATCATCAAGTAAATAAATTACAAAAATCCTTGGGTGAAAATGCCAAAGTCGGTAGTGTAGATAAATTCCAAGGGCAAGAAGCTCCTGTTGTATTTCTAAGTATGTGTGCTAGTGACGCAAGCGAATCGCCCAAAGATATTAATTTTTTGTTTGACAAACATCGCTTAAACGTAGCTATCTCGCGTGCACAATGTTTAGCAATTGTTATTGCAAATCCAAATTTAAGTCAAATTACAGCAAACAATGTTGAACAGTTATCGTTAGTAAATATATTTTGTCGTTTGCTGCAAACAGGTCAACCAAATGAGTAAAATAAAGCTTGGCGGAGCTGGTGTTAATAGTAGTATTACCAATTTAATAAAGCAAAATTATAGCGCAACTGGCGATGTTAATGGAAATGATCTTATATTAGATAAAAACACAATCGCTATTAAAAATGTACTGCAAAATGTTGGAAATATCAAACTGATTAATGAAAACAAACAAACTGCTATAGCCTTGTATAATATGTTGCCAACATTACAAGATAGCATTAAAGAGAACGTAATTCTAAAAATTTCTACTGTAGACGCTAGAATGAAAAATTACCCATCTTATCAAATTTTTGAACTTAATGATAAATTATCGCTTGCACATTCTGAAATAGATATAATAAAAATTACTGAAGAAGCAATAGAATTTATGAAAGAAATTCATGACATGTGTAGTTGTTATTCAGTTAATATTGATTCAGAGCAGTTTTCGATATATATTTCAATTATTAAAATTTTATTTTTGTGTAATCGCAATGGACTAAAACCAACACAGGAAAAAGTAAATTTACGAGAACTAGAAACTATCTTACCTCATCCGTTTGAACCACTAGAATATTTGGAGGTATTTACTAGATTGTCTCCGCACGCCTTAAGTTTGCCGTTATTTAGGTATGAGGGTTCAGTATGGCATTTTTACAGTAACTATGTAATAGAATTTTCTGAAAGGTGGCAACTAAATTCCTATTTTTCAGAATACTTTACCTCAATAAGAGGGCCAGTTACATACGTAGATTACGATTTGAGTCGGATATTTGGTGAAAGTTTGAAATCATTTAATAATAAAGATATAAAAGAATACTTAGATCTAATGTTACTGGCGGTTAATAATTTATTTAGATACTTTTTAAATATTAAATATTTTGTCGATTCTTACGATGTGGTTGATAATTTAAAGATACTTAAATCGTTAAGTACTTTAAAATTAATATTTTCAGATTTAAAAGTAATGAACATTTCTGTTTTGATTTACCATCGTAATGCCTATGGTTTGTCTGCTCTTGATAAAATATCTAACTTAATTTGCCATATAAAAGAACCAAAAGATCAAGATGAGACAAAAATATTCAAACAACTTTTGACAGATAAATATAGGCTTAAAATCCTAAATATTTATAAGGATAAAATTGAAAACAAAACCATACTAGAAGCACTTTCTAAGATGATTAAGCTTTGTTATATGGATCTTCTAAAATCCACTCGTCAAGATAATTACCAAAAAGCTGCTGAATTAATATATAGTATACGAAATTTAAAGCATGGAGCAGCATTAAGAGCAAAACAATACGATGCTCTCTTTTTAGAAAACAATGTACAACTGCCAGAAGCCATAACTGTGATTCCTTTGTTAATCATGGTTGCGATGGCTTTAGATCCTGTTGCATATTTCTCGGATCCTATAGTTATGTAAGACAGCTATAGTATTAACTATTAATTAGTATACTCATAAGCTTTTAAAGGTTATTCCAATGTAATTATTAAGCCCACGCTTCACTTAACATCTCAGCTTGCTTTAACACTAATTCAATAGCTTCTTCCTGTTTGTCTGGTGGATATTTATATTTTCTTAAAATTCTCTTGACCATCAATCTTAATTTAGCACGGACATTATCGCGCACAGACCAATCCACACTCACATTTTTACGAAGACTTTCTGTAAGCTCAAATGCAATTTTCTTGAGTACTTCATCTCCAAGCTCTTTAACAGAGGCTTCGTTATTAGCAAGGGCATCATAAAAAGCCAATTCATCTTCATTGAGCCCTGTTGACTCACCGCGTTGAGCAGCCTCTTTGAATTTTCTGGCCATTTCACGTAATTCTTCCATTACCTGAGCAGTTTCAATTGCACGATTTTGATAGCGCCGAACCGTGTTAACTAGTAGATCTGAGAACTTTTTTTCTTGAACTACATTTGTAGCAAAACGCGTTTTAATTTCATCTTCAAGTAAACGTTCCAATAACTCTATCGCTAAATTTTTTTCAGGTAAACCACGTACTTCAGAAAGAAATCCCTCGTCTAAAATACCAATGTTAGGCTTATCTAAACCAACAGCATCAAAAATATCTACAACTTTATCGGATACAATAGCAGAGCTTATAATTTGTCGTATGGCCAGCTCGCGTTCTTCGTCAGTTCGCTTTTTTATGCTTATATCACGTTTAGTAAGTATTACCTTTATAGCTTGCATAAAGGCGACTTCTTCACGTACTATTTTTGCTTCATCTAACGTGCAGCACAAACTAAATGCTTTTGACATAGCAAGTGCTGTATCAGAAAAACGTTTTTTACCGTCTTGTATTCCTAATACATGATTAGCTACTTTTGCAAGTAAACTGTGACCACTAGAAAGAAAGTTACTATAATCAAAACCATGAAGTATTCCTCGTAGAATATCCAGCTTTTCTTCTAACACAGCGTATGCTTCATAAACATTAACTGTAGGTTTGCCGTGTCCATGGCTTGCAGTGTAATCTTTCAATGCTTTCTTTAAATTATTGGTAATACCAATATAATCTACTACTAACCCACCCTGTTTATCTTTAAATACGCGGTTGACTCGAGCAATAGCCTGCATAAGGTTATGATCTTTCATAGGTTTATCAACATAAAGAGTGTGTGCGCACGGTACATCAAAACCAGTCAACCACATATCGCGCACAATTACTAAACGTAGATCATCTTCAGGGTTCTTGAATCGTTTTTCTAAATTTTTTCGTACTTGTTTGGAATAAATATGAGGTCGTAGTGCAGGTTTATCGCTAGAGGAACCAGTTATAACAACTTTAACTACACCTTTAGTTGGATCTTCACTATGCCAATGTGGGCGTAGTGCAATTATTTCATTATAAAGGTGCGCACATATATCTCTACTCATACCAACAATCATTGCTTTACCAAATTGTGCTTTGCTGCGTTCTTCAAAATGTTCGACTAAATCAGTAGCTACCTGTTTAATACGTGGTTCTGCCCCAACTATTTTTTCTAATGTTACCCAACGAGATTTAAGTTTAGCTTGTTCGTTATTTTCTTCATCTTCAGTTAATTCATCAACGACATCATCAATTGTAAGAATTTCATTTTTATTAAGAGACAATTTGCTAAGACGTGATTCATAATAAATAGCAACGGTTGCGCCATCATCTTTTGCCTGTTGCATATCATAGATATGGATATAATCCCCAAATACAGCACGAGTATCACGATCTTCAGTTGCAATAGGAGTACCTGTAAAAGCAACAAAAGTGCTATTTGGTAGAGCATCACGTAAATGTTGAGCATAACCAACACTATATTTTTCTTGTCCTGGTTTCCCTTTAAGCTCCGCGTTAAAACCATATTGAGTACGATGAGCTTCATCAGCAATCACAATGATATTTCTGCGATTAGATAAAACAGGGAAAATATCTTCATCTTCTCCTGGCATAAATTTTTGAATAGTGGTAAATACAATTCCACCAGATGGACGGTTATTTAATTTGGCACGTAAATCTTGTCGCGTTGTTACTTGTACTGGCTGCTCACGTAATAAGTTCTGGAATAGAGAAAAGACACCAAACAATTGTCCATCTAAATCATTGCGATCAGTAATAACTACAATAGTTGGATTCTCCATAGTTGATTCTTGCATGACCATTGCTGCAAAACATGTCATAGTAATGCTTTTACCGCTACCTTGGGTGTGCCATACCACTCCACCTTTCTTGTTACCATTTGCAAGTGAAGCAATGATAACTTTTTGAATGGCGGCACGTACAGCATGAAATTGATGATATCCAGCAATCTTTTTAACAATTTCACCATCATCTTCAAATAATATAAAAAATCGTAAATAATCTAATAAATAAATAGGAGCCAGTAGTCCGCGAGTCAGTGTTTCAAGTTCACCAAATTGTCCAAGCGGATCAAGTGTAATACCGTCAATTGTACGCCATGACATAAAGCGTTCTACATTAGCAGACAATGATCCAATGCGTGCTTCACTACCATCAGAAATGATTAGTATCTCATTATATTGAAAAGCATCAGGTATTTGTTCTTTGTAAGTTTGAATTTGAGCAAAGGCTTTCCACAAATCAGCGCTTTCATCAGTAGGGTTTTTTAATTCAATTAATACTAATGGTAGGCCATTTATAAATAGGATAATATCAGGGCGACGTGTATGCTTTTCCCCTTTAATTGAAAATTGATTGATAGCCAACCATTCATTCGCTGTTGGTGTTGAAAAATCAATTAAGCGAACAAAATCACCTCGTATCTCGCCATCTTTCTGATACTCTACAGGTACACCATTAACCAAAAAATTATGTAGCCGTCTATTAGCAGACAATAAAATTGGGGTATTTAAATCGCATACTTGTAATAAAGCATCTTCTCTAGCCTCTAAAGGTACATTGGGGTTTAATGTATTAATAGCATTATGTAATCGCTCGACCAATAATACTTCTTGATAATTGCTTCGTTCTGGAGTATCGCTATCATAAGCAATATCAGGAGCGTATATGTGTGTATACCCGCTCTCAGAGAGCCAACCAAGCATTTCATGTTCAAGCTGATCTTCAGTCATTTTTGTTTCCATTATATCGGTTTGCATTAAAGCACTTAATTCGTTGATTTATATAAACATTATATATATTAACCATAGCTATACCGATTTGCATTAAAGCACTCTAAGCCCAAAACGGCAGATATCGTGCATAGCGTGTAGAACTACTTTTTGTGTCGTCTGACTTAATAAATCCAGCCTCCTTGGTTTCCCCGATGACTAACGATATAGTTGCTGCCGCAGATTCAGGTAGCTTGAACCGTTCTCTAAGAGTTTGGTTGGACATAGACTTATTGCTAATATACAACAAACAACAATGTTGATAGCATGCTCTTATCCTGTCTTTCTTGCTCATATTTGAAAAATCTTGATGAGCAAACAACACTGCCGTGGTTCGTAACTCTCCAACCCTAAAATCAGGTGCAGGTAATTGGTAAATTTCAGCTGCTTTTACTACTTTATCAATACCGCTGCCTTTTTCTTCACAAATACCAAACCTTCGCATTCTATCCGCCAAAAGTTCATTACGAGAACGATACTCATCAATAAAGCGTTCAACACTAATAGGTGGTGTACCTGGGTTAGATATTTCTACTCGATCAGAAAACATCTCGATCATTACCGATGCACCTGTTACTAAAAAATCTTGATGTATCAGAGCATTTGCAATTAGCTCGCGCAATGCCTGTTTAGGAAACATTTTAACTTCTTCACGAACTACTTGCTCAATAAAACGATTTTGTGGTGCAGCAGAGTGTATAAAATCCACCAATCCTTCAAAACCAACAGCATAACCTTCTGTGCCATATTTGTCCTGTTGAGTATTAATTTTATCTACCCCATTATAAATTACTATACGATACGCTTTGCGAGCAAGAGCTGGAGAAAAAGCATCAAGACGTTTAGCTAGTAAAATGGCCGCTAAATTAGAAATTACCCAACAACCATCTTGAGCTTTAATTAATCCTTCTCTGGCAAAACGATCCAAAACCCCTTCTCGCATAGTTGGATATGGTATCTTCATTAAGTCAAAATAAATCTGTGTATCTAATAGTGCAATAACTTCTTCAGCATGAACATTAATTTTAGCTGGTAAAGCTAGCCAATTAGACTCTCCTTCAGAAAAAATACGACGCAACTGATCTGGAGTCATCGGTACTAATTCTTCACCAGAACGCATTAAATAAGTACCATTTAAATGTTGAGGCTGTCCGGCTGGTCTTGAAGGAATTTCAAAGACCAACACCCGACCTTCAGGATGATGTAACTCATGCACATCAACACGAAAATGTAACTTGGATAAAATATAAGATTTTATTTCTCCTATATTTATAAAAGCTTGAGTATCAACAATCTTACGAATAGGTTTGTTGCTTACACCAAGCACCAGATAACCACCACCCTCATTAGCAAGAGCTACGCAATACTCCAACAATTTAATTTTATCATATTGTTGTTTAGCCTCTTTAAATTCAATATGTTCATTTTCTCTTGGAATAGTCAACCAGCGATTTAATAGATCTAGCGTGATCATATGGCAACCTTATTAATGCCTGCATCAGTTTCTGGTAAGCGTAGTTGGCCAGAAACTAACCTAGGTAATAACGTGTCACGCAAAGTATCTAAAGTTTGAATTTGTTTTGCATTATTCAAGATCTGTGAGAACAGTGGTGAAACTAGATCATTAAAGCGATCTAAGATAGTTTTGCTTGGCATCAAGATTTTTAATTCTTTAACATCTGATTGGTTTATACCTGGTATAGCGGCTTTCCCTCCACGATGTTTTAGTTCGTGCATAGTAGCATCACTCCATAGCCAAAAATAAAGAAAAGCTTGATTAAAAGGCTCTTTAATCCTTATTCTAAACACATGTTCATTAATTACACATTGCTTGAATGGAAATCCATCTCCAAACAAGGAAACTCTTGGCAAAAACACTCCTGGCTTACCGCCATCTTTATATAGCAATATATCATGAGATTGTAGTACGCCAGCCTTCATTTTTGCAAAAAATTCTCGGGAGACATACTTTGTTTTTGAATAATTAAATTTTCCTACTCTAACAATACTTTCAGCACCGATACTTGGGATTCCTTCTTTAATCTCGCCTACACCACCTTTGGGTCTTTTTCCAGTTTCTAGTACATAAAGCCAATCACCAAGAAGAACAACCTTCCAGTTAATGGGAATTCCTAATTTATCCTTAGTAAACATGCTAGGAAATAACATGGCCGTTTCTGTGTCAATGCCTTCTGGTTTACGACCTTCAGCTTTTGCGTGTACCGGATCAAAATTAACAAACCACGATTTAAACAATGTTTGTGCTATGGCTTCTAGTGTTGCGTTAGTTTCATGTAATAATGTTATATGATCATCGAGAACTCCAAGTATATCTCCAATTTTCTCTCGTATTAAGGCTTGTGGACATATGAATTTATATTTGCTAATAGCACTACTTGGTACTCGCTGTCTACCTGATGTCCCCTCCATCCTTGCAATTGCATACTTACGAAAACGTTCATTCCTTATAAGGTAATACAAATATCTAGCATCTGAAAGTACTTTTGGCTCCAGCACAATAAATTCAGTTGACCCATGCGCATGTACACTTTCGCCTAAACCATAAACTAGAACAGTTTTTCCATTTTCAAGGCAAGGAGTAATTCGAGCAAGTAATGTATCGCCATCTTTAAATTTTGATCCACCACCAGTAAAAATACGGCTCACAATTTTAGATGCAGGAACATCACGTGAATATATAGGTAATGCTGCCATTTCAATAAAAGGAGACAAAGATCCTTTTTCTATATGACGTTTAGGGTTTATATTAGCGATCTCTGACAAAATTGTTTCGTTCCACTCATAGTTCATATCCTAATCCTTCTAAATTTTTTTGGATCAGTTTATTTAATTGTGTACTTTGAGCGATTTGCTGGCTGAGTTTTTTGGTCAGCTTTTGCATTTTTTTAGAAAAGTTTTCGTCTTCATCTTCAACTATCTCTATGCCCACATAACGTCCTGGAGTAAGAACATATCCGTGTTCAGCAATTTCAGCTGGTGTAACACTGCGACAAAAACCAGCCACATCTGCATAGGCTTTTTTGACTTCGCCATCACTACGCCACGCATGAACGGTATCCGCAATTTTTTGTATATCGGTATCTGAAAATTCAATCTGTACACGACTAATCATTGTGCCAAGTTTACGTGCATCTATAAACAGCACTTCACCTTTACGGATTTTTTTTTGTTTAGTGAGAAACCATAAACACGCTGGGATCTGTGTGTTAAAAAATAACTGACCAGGTAAAGCAACCATACACTCTACTACATCTGCTTCCACCATTTTTCGACGAATATCACCTTCACTGTTTTGGCTAGAACTCATTGATCCATTTGCTAAAACAATTCCTGCATGTCCGTTTGGTTTAAGGTGATACAACATATGCTGCAACCAAGCATAATTAGCGTTACCTTGTGGTGGTGTCCCATAAACCCAACGTGCATCATCTTCTAAACTAGCGTACCACCAATCAGAGATATTAAATGGCGGATTAGCTAATATGAAATCAGCTCGTAAATCAGGATGTTGATTTTTAGTGAAAGTATCTGTAGGTTCTTTGCCAAGATTAAAATCGATGCCACGAATAGCAAGATTCATAGCAGCCAAACGCCAAGTTGTTGGATTGGACTCTTGCCCATAAATAGATACATCACCCAATTTGCCACCATGAGCGTTAATAAACTTTTCAGACTGTACAAACATACCTCCTGAACCACAACAAGGATCATACACTTTACCATGGTGTGGTGCTAAAACAGCAACAAGTGTTCGCACAATGCTAGCTGGGGTATAGAATTGACCACCTTTTTTACCTTCAGCGCTTGCAAATTGACCAAGAAAATATTCGTAAACTTGCCCAAGTAAATCTTTTGCATTTTGACCATTATTATTACCAAAACCAATAGAAGAAATCAAATCAACCAGTTCGCCCAACTTACCATCAGGCAATTGTGCACGAGCGTAACGTTTATCAAGTATACCCTTAAGCTTAGGATTTTCTGTTTCAATTAGTGATAGCGCCTCATCAATAATCTTACCTATAGTAGCTTGTTTTGCTCGAGCACGTATGTTTTCCCAACGAGCCAATTCTGGCACCCAAAAAGCATTTACTTCTCTATAATAATCACGATCTTCTAATTCTTGAGCAAGAGTTGTTGTATCTATACCAGGTATATAATAATCGTCATTTTGATCGTTAAAGCGACGAATAAGTTCATCTCGACGCATTTGAAAAGTGTCTGAAATGTACTTCAAAAAAATCAAACCAAGCACGATATGTTTGTATTCAGCTGCATCCATGTTAGCACGTAATTTGTCAGCTGTTGCCCATAGGGTTTTTTTAATCTCTTCTAGCATTTAAATTTTCCTGTTCCATTGCTATTTTAATTTTTTTCGTTGTGTAAACCAATTTTTAATTTTGTCTCTAATTTTTGGCTTATATTTATTCATTTTTCTTTAATTCCAAAATTAATTACTCTTCAAAATAATCATTGTCAATTACAGGTATAACAATCTTTCTTTTAAAGGAGACTCCAACCTCTGCTTCTATCATAAGTTCTGCGATTTTACTACCATCTAACAAAACAAGTGTATCTGATACAGATTTTGCATATTCTTTAGCACTATTCTGATATGATGAAGTAGTTAAAAATATACCCTTCGAAGCCTGTCTACCTTTTAGTGCTCCAAAAAATTTTTGAATTTCTGTGCTGCTAATTTTACTATCTAATTTATATCTTTTAGCTTGTAGATAGATTTTATCTAAACCTAATCGATCTAAATACACCATACCATCAATACCAAAATCTCCTGATCCACCAGTATGATGTATGTCTCCTGATTTTGCTCCATATCCAAGCGATCTAATTAAATCTAAAACTAATTCTTCAAATTTCAAGGGGCTAACTTCAAGAAGTTTTTCTCGTAGTTCTTCAATTAAGGTGTTCTTAATTTCTTGATAACCCATGTTGATCTTTTCTTCAGGATCAACTTCATCAATTTGTACGCTAGCAGCTTCCTTTGGATCAGCTTGATTTTTACTTGCTATAAATTCAAGATACCCTAGGAATTTTTCAAGATCTTTGGGGGATATTGCTCCTATATGTTCCTTTAAAAATTTTTGACCTTCATTAGATACAATAATAAGACCTTTTTTGGGAAAATCTATAAGGCCAGATTTTGTTAAATAAGTTATTGCCCATCCAACCCTGTTTTGTAATCTATTTTGGCCTGACTCTAGTCGCTCATTTGATTCTTCTTCGTTAAAGTGCATTTTTTCTTGTACAAGCTGAACAATATTTGATCTTGGAACCTCTTTTAAAGAAGCTATAATTTCAAGAGTTGGTCTTAAGAACGATTTAAGGCTTGGTATTATCATTTTATTGATCCTTAAAAAACAATAACATAAAAGTATATAATATCGCTAGAATACTTTCCCCAAAAAACATCCATTTGAATTTTTATATCAAATAATGAATTATGTTGGTACATATATAGCCTGTTTTTTATTTCCGTTTACATCATAAACCATCTTCATCCTCACTTTTTAAGCCTTTAGTAAGCTTTTCTTCTAACTCTTCGATCGTCGGTAATGCAATTTTAAGATATTCAGGTAAACTTTCTGTCAACCTATATTCTGCTAGACCGATGGTAAATTTGTAACGGCTTTACCTTGGTTTTACATAAATTTGTTTCGATTTACATAGATAGAATGTTTCTCGACCAACCGTTTTCAATATTCCATTAATATAAAATACTCGGTCTTGTCGATCAAGAACATCATATATTAAGGTTACAATATACCACCAGGGTAATTGGTCAATAAGATGTTGACCAATTTCTTCTACGCCATATTCCTCTCAGCAAATTTTCTCATATATTTCACGTATTGCGGACTAAAACCCTTCATTTCAGAAAATGCCGATCTAAGATCTTTTGAAATCTGATTAATTATTTTGCTCCACAACATTCTTTAGTTTGGGCCGCCAGTATTTGTTTACCTATGTGATGGTAAAGTAAAATAAGATCCTTATTAACACTAATAGTTGCTTTATAACGTGTTGCTGTTACTCGTTTTTTTAGTTCTTCAAGCAATATCTTGTATTCGGAACTTATTATCTTTTTTGTCATAAATTTCTTGCCTTACTAATACTAATTTGTTCCTATTTATAAAACTCAATTTTTAAATCACAATTAAATAACCTTTTAACTTAAACTATTCTCATTATTATATTTTGTCTCTAAGCTGCTTACCGGATCTTTAAATAATTCTTTTGTACAAGCAATCGTACAGCTAAATAACCTAATTTCTGCCTCTCTAATAATAGCATGTTTTAATTGTTCTAATTCAAAAGATTTATCATTCATTACTACTAATATAAGACAACTAATTTTAAATATAACTAACCAACAAGACGTAAATAGCGGACTATTGAAGTATATAAAAATTAATTTATATTATATAATTCTATTAGAAGATATTGAACGACCAAATGAATTTTTAAATCAATTAGAAAAAGTTCCTATTATTAGAGGTAACATTATGGGTACATTAGTACGTAAATTTGAAGAAAATGGCATACAAAAAGGCAAATTAGAACAAGCCAAATCTATTGCATTAAGTATGTTGCAAGACGGCATGTGCTGTAGCGCTATTGCTAAATATACTGGATTATCCAAGGAAGAAGTAAAAAATCTAGATAGTACGCATAAATGCAATCATTAAAGCAATTATACTTGATACCATAATACTGTAATTAATAAGCAAAAATATTAAAAACAACTATTGACTGTAATAGTTTAAGATGATATACGTTAAATTGTCGCTGCAATAACGTAGCGCACCATGATAGATGCTGAAACACCTACCATGGCACTTCATATCAACCTTGTTGGAGGCTAATATGCAAAAACATAATATCACATTATCTAGTTATTTCACACTATTAAATAATCACATCACTGAAGTTGCTAATTTTAACGCTGTAACTAATGAGTTTCTATCTAGCGCAACCGCTGCTGACTTATACTTCGAGGATGTAGGCAAGCGCATTTTTATAGAAATGTTAGGATTCAACGTTAGTTTTAGCTCTTCCCAAAAAATTCTCGTCTTAATTAAAGAAATAGCTGAACAGAGCAAGTCATACCTAGACAAGTTCATTAGTTATTCAAAAATTTTAGATGAATTGATTAAATTTATTAGTAGTGTAGAAAACAGTTAACGCAAAATTTGATGGAGTTACATCTTAGAGTTACATTACTACAACAATAAATATACGTAGTGTAACTCTTTCTTTTAAACATTAATATTAAGATTAACAGAGGATGTTGCCATGTGTTGTGTAAGGCTCCTTGTACGAATAACTCGTACAGTTTTGTTGTTAGAGATCTTTGTTCTCAGTTTCTGCTACAAAAAGAGTGGTCATATACTCTATATGGATAACGCCTGAGCGCATTTTTTTGATTAATTCTTGAATATTATTTTCTATATCCACCAACTTCCTCTGACCTGTCCATTAGATAATTCACAAATTTATTACCGATACCAGATCAGCAGGTTAAGGCATAAATTATAATGAACATGTCTCTTGCTCTGGAAATAATTGGATGAATACGTTTTTAGCTCTAAACTGAGCTTCTTCAATAACGCTTGCAGCATCGTCAACTGTTTTATTAACTAGTGTTTCTAGTAATTTACAAGCCGTAATTTGATGTTCGATTGCAATTTTTTGAATAGCAGATAATTGGACTCCTATTGTTGAGTTTTTTTGAGTAAAAATGTTTTCAATTAATTTTCTAATTAACGTGCTAACCTTTAATTGCAATCTAACAGCTTCTTTACTTAACCAAGTAGCTAAAACATGATCTAAATTAATACAAAAGCGATAATACTTACTATTAAGTTTTAACTGAGATAATAAATTTTCTGTTTCTTCAAAAGCAGTATTTCGTAAAATTTCCCCTTGAGGCTGAGCTAAAATAAATTTTTCTAACAATTTAGCTGTAAATATAATATATCCCATTTCATTACGGTAATTCTGGTTATAAGCAAATTGCTTATATTTAGGAATATGCTTAATTACAACTTGGTCATACTGCATCTTTTCATACAGTAAATCTCTAATAAATTCTGAAATAGTGATCCTGTTTTTTTGTGCGCTGCCAATGATCCAATTGGCTAGGTAATCATTAAATCTAATACTAATGGTTTTCATATAATCCCCTTAGTTTTATCATTTAGTTCTATGGTTTTATTTAATGGTGTAATACTGGCTTTAATAGCTTCTGATAATTTTTGTGATATTGCCTGCCTTAATGATTTATTGATTGAGTCGCCCCCTAAATGTCTTAAAACATCGTTAAAATCTACCTTTTTCATACCAGGGATTTTTTCTGGGTAGGCAATCATTACTTCTAAACCACGTTCTGTATAAAATTTAGCAGCCAACATTAATACTTTATTAGAAATAGCATTAATGCCATCATAATCAGCACATAAAATAACTGTTTTGGTCTCTAATGGTAACGGTACATTTTTAAGGTTAGACACTGATAATGCTGCAACTACTCTGTTTAAAGGTTTAACTTGAGCAACACTTAAAGCGGTTTCAATACCTTCAGCAATATAAATAATGTTAGAGTTGGAGCCTTGATTGACTATAACTGCCGCATTAGTCATACTACCTAAATTAGCTTTAACGGTGGCTGGTTGTTTTATACCATTATGGTCAATATAGCTGGCCTTAAGTTTATTGCCATCAGCCTTTAAAAAAATCCGTACTATTCCTTGAAGTATGCCTTGTTCATTTCTAACTGGTGCTAATAAAGCCGGAACCATAGTACCCAAATCCGGATGCTTTAATTTAGCACAATACCTAAAATCGTCAGGAATGATGCCACTAATACCTCTAAATTCTCGTAAATATTTTTCAGCCAAGGTACCATAAATAAGAGTTCCGCCAGCATATATTTTATTAATATATTTAATTTTTTTAATGTCTAACGAAGGAAGGTTTTTGGTTGTTTGATTTATATTAGTTGGCGTTTTATTAAATAATTTATATTCAGAATTAATATGTAGAGCGCTAGATAACTCACTTATGGCTGTTTTAAAATCACGATTAAAACGTTCCAGGTAAAGTGATAATAAATTTTTACCGCCTTTCCCTGCTTCAAAATCGTACCAATTACCAGCTTTGGTGCCAGATAATGTAACTACTAACGAGCCTTTTTTACCCCATCTTGCATCGATACTATTAATTTTTTGTGGTTGACCTAACCATTCAGTTACATATTTTAAAATATTAGCATGTAGTTTATCAATCACTTGCTCAATAGTTACTTTAGAATTTTTATACAAAGAATTTTTTGTTGGTAAAGTCAATTGAACAGTATTAGTGGTTTTTGTTAGTGCCTTACCGGTAATATTTTTAGTCATGCTTTCTACCTTAGCTCTAACCTTATCTTTATCAGGATCTAAAAATTCTAATGCACTACGAGCACCATATACTCGTTGCTCTAATGCATGTTGATAACTCTCGATATGATCTACTAAAATAATTACTTGGTCACCACGAGTTACGCTTACTAAAAATTCACTAACCGAGGTAAGCCTAGGGATCGCTGAACTCTTTCTATTTTTAGGATTTGGATAGCAATGCCAAACGGCTTGATTTTTATAATAATGTTCAGTCGGCGATTGTTTTAAATCAACAGTTAAAGTATTGCCAAGACGATCTTGCACAACAGCTGTATGATCTTTGTTAATTTCTAATACTTTAACCAATTTAGCTTTAATCTGATCTTTACTTAAATCAGTGGATGTTTCTTTAGTCATTAATACATCCCAAATTTTGATTTCATTAGTAGTTATTTCTCTACTATAGCCGCCTTTAGCTAAGGCAATGGTAGTTACTTGATCTGCTCCTTGAGCTACAAAGGTAGTAGCAGCATAAGCATAATCCCAATGTTGGTTAATTAATTGCTGTAAATCTAACAATATTTCCTTGCCATTAGGTAATAATGCCATAATATTATTGTTTTCTTTAACAGCTACTACAACCGCAGTTTGACCATTACAAACACCAATAGCTTCATAATTTTTTGACCACCTGATTTGATCATTAACCATTAATCCACGTTGTTCTTGACGATAAATATTAATGTTGCTAGCTTGTCGTTCCGGTGACCAAATAATTTTCTCGTGAGTTATCTGATGCTCTAAAGTTAAAATTATTTCTTCTAAATTTTTATTGATTATCCGATAATATTGATTAATTTGTACTTTTAGTGCAGAAGGTGTTTTAAAGAACACCACTAAATCTTGCTCTTTAAAGTAATAAATTTTTTGTTGTTCTGCTTTAGTTAATTTAACTTGGGTTAAATTATGACAGTTACTTTCTATCCCTGTTAACTCTCCACTAACTTTTAATCCTTGTCGAATTTCTTGATTTACTAATTTACGATCAGCATGTTCTGGAGTAATTAATAAAGTATTCTTCCTTGCTTCCGGAGTTTTTTGCAAATATAACTCAGCCATTTTCATATCTGATTTTGATAAATATGTTGCATCACAGCTAATGTTTTAGGAGAGTTAAATCGAACATTTTCGGTCATAATAACCGATTGCATATTAGAGCCAAGCATTAAATAAAAAATCTTACCGGCTTCAACCGAAGATAACTGCCGATGATCGCCCATTACAATTAACCTGGCATTTAACTCTACTACTTTAGTAAGTACCGCAAATATTTCAGCAGTAGAAACAAACGATGCTTCATCCAGGATCAATAATTTATTGCTACCGTATTCTAATTTAGCTAAGGTTGGATCATTAGTTAATAATTTTTCGCTTTCAATTAAAAATTTACGTACCGTAAAAGTTTTAATTCCTGCTTGTAATAACGGATCCTGGCTAATTAAATTCTGACTACCGATTTGTAATCGTTCTTTAGCACTAGTAGTTACTGTTAATCCAATGATTTCAAAACCGGCGTCCTTACACAATTGATTTAAACTACGTAACATGGTAGTTTTACCGCTACCAGCTATACCTTGGATAGCAACGAATCGATCACCAGTGGTTAATGCTAATTTAATAGCCTCTTGTTGTCCATTAGTTAAATGAGAATGGATCGTTATTTTTTCTGACTCTAGCATTTTAGGTATAGTATTTTTATTTTTAGCAACCAAATCTAAACATGCTTGTTCTAAAATAACCATATTTTTAGTAGTTACTAATTGTTCATTAACCTTAATTAATGACTGTTGTTGTAATGCTAAATCTAATTGAGCTTGTAATATTTCTTTAGGAACAGTTAACCCTAAACTAAATAATTCCAACTGTAAGTCTTTTAACGAAAATATCGCATTATGCTGTTGATATTTAGCTTGTAACCAATGGATCAAGGTATTAGCAGTATTAGTTTGCCAATCGGTTTTATCGATATTAGCAGTTAAATCTATTGAATTATTTAATGTCGGATGGATGGTTAATGCTGAAGCAGTCTTGGTATAAATTTTAAGATCCAAATTACATTGTTTAATACCATAATTCATTAAAGCATTAATTGCCGGTTGTGGTTTAGTAGTTTTATTAGCCCAAATAACTCTGGTACCAAACTCTTTTGCATAGTTTTGTAGTAAATTAACTTGCAAATTAGAAATGCTGCTATGGAGATCTAAGATCCAAAGTTGTTTAGCTTGAGCTAGTCTGTAGGGAGAAATTGG
>JBEKHL010000029.1:0-20747 GCA_050012295.1 Gammaproteobacteria bacterium | reverse complement strand
GTTAATTTTATTAAAATATCTTATTTTAATACCTGGCTAGTAATCTTGTGTTTTGCTAGAGGAACTAAAATTTTTCGAGTATTAGTCTTTAGAAATGCCGTTACTTTGCCACAATTTAAGAGTTTGCAAATGCTAGCTAGGTATAATTTTTTGCCAAATCACATATGAGTTTTCGGTATTCTAAAATTAAAAGGCTGTTTGTCTGAGCCCGTAGGGCGAGTTTACAGCTTTTTAATTTTAGAATACCGAAAATTCATATGTGTTCAGTATATTTAGTTTATATTTAAATTATTAATTAATTTTTGGGCTAATAAAGTATTTTTTAATAAATAAGCTATAGTCATAGGACCAACACCACCTGGAACTGGAGTGATCCAGCCAGCACGTTGTGCGGCCACATTAAATTCTACATCTCCTGTTAGTTTATTATTTATTTTAGTAGTACCAACGTCTATAACAATACTACCTAGTTTGATCCAATCGCCTTTAATTAAATGTGGTTGGCCGGTAGCCGCGACTATTATATCGGCATTAGCAACTATATATTTTAAATCCTTAACATTTTTGTTACAAATAGTTACGGTACAGCCGACATTTAGAAGCAATAGTGCAGAAGGTTTTCCAACTATGTTAGAAGCACCAACAACGACGGCGTGTTGCCCTGGTAAATGGGTTTTAGTAACAGATAGCAATTTCATAATACCAAGAGGAGTGCAAGATTGTAAAATTGGCCATCCTTGTGCTAATAGCCCAATATTTTGGGGATGGAAACCATCTACATCTTTTTTAGGGTTAATAGCTGTTAGTATAATTTGAGGGTCTATATAACGAGGTAAGGGTAATTGCACTAATATACCGTCTATATTTGGGTCTTGGTTTAAGTTATAAATTAACTCTAATAGTTGCAATTGAGTAAGATCGGGTTTTAAATGTATAATTTTGGAAGTTATCCCTACCTGTTCACAGGCTAAACGTTTATTTTTTACATAAACAGTAGATGCTGGGTCGTTCCCTACTAAAATTACGGCTAAAGCTGGACTTCGAATACCAAGTTGTTGACGAGCAGAGATATTTTTTGTAATTTCTTGTAAAATAGGTTGAGAAATTATTTTACCATCTAGTATTTTTGCTGACACAAATTTTCCCCTATTGAGAGTTTAAGGTAATATAATTTATACTATATTAATAATATATAACTATTAACATTTTATAATTATAGGTAGTTTAGTATTTATAATTTTTGTAGTTTAGTTAGAATAGGGAGTATATACAATGAGTGAAGTTGCAATAATGAAAAGTTTAGTTCCAGTTAGCAAAACCATTATCAATAACAATAAGTTACCTGCTATTGGCGTAGCTACTATAGAAGATTATATAACTTACGTTAGCTCTATCCCTATGTTAAACGAGACAGAAGAACTTGAGTATGCTCAAAAATTACAGCAGCATGGAGATTTAGAAGCGGCTCATAGATTAGTTATGGCGCATTTACGTTACGTAGTAAAAGTTGCGAAAAAATATTTGGGGTATGGGTTGCCGCTTGCTGATTTAATTCAGGAAGGTACGGTTGGTTTAATGAAGGCAGTTAGTAAGTTTAATACAGAAAAAAATGTTAGGCTAGTTACTTTTGCTTTGCATTGGATTAAAGCGGAAATTCATGAATTTGTTTTAAAAAACTGGCGTATTGTAAAAATAGCAACTACTAAGGCGCAAAGAAAATTATTTTTTAAATTAAAAAGCAGTAAAAAAAGTTTTAACTGGTTAAATAATCAGGAAATTAAACAAATTGCCATGGATTTAAAAGTAAAACCTGCAGATGTTAGACAAATGGAAATGCGAATGTATGGTAAAGATAATTGTTTCGATGGACTAGGAACTTCAATAAATTCCGATCCGTCTGGGTTAGAACGTGCCTTAGCTCCAGCTAATTATTTATCAACAGAACTAATGGATTCGACTTGTTTAGAAGATTATAGATTTAATCCAGAAAAAATATTAGAAAAATCTCAATGGGAAACCGCAGCTTTTGCTAAATTACATACAGCAGTTTTAAAATTAGATCCTAGAAGTCAGCATATTTTACGTAAAAGATGGTTGCAAGATGAAAAAGTAACATTAGAAGAATTAGCATTAGAATATGGTGTTTCTAAAGAACGAATTAGACAATTAGAAACGCAAGCAATAGAAAAATTACGGGAATATTTTTAATGAGCGGTGTACAAACTATCCCAATGACAGTATATGGAGCTAAAAAGCTTCAAGATGAGTTACATAAATTAAAAACCCAAGCTAGGGTAAAAATTATAGAGGCCATAAAAGAAGCGCGGTCTAATGGTGATTTAAAAGAGAATGCAGATTATCATGCAGCTAAGGAACAACAAGGGTTTATTGAGGGTCGCATTATTGAACTGGAACATAAATTATCTCATTGTCAAGTAATAGACGTTAGTAAGTTTAAAAATGATGGTAAAATAATTTTTGGTTCTACCATTACTTTAGTTGATCAAAATGATAATAAAACAGTTACTTATCAAATTGTCGGGGATGGTGAATCTGATTTAAAATATGGTAAAATATCGGTTAGTTCGCCAATTGCGAGGGCTCTTATCGGTAAATTTGAAGACGATATTGTTGATGTAAATACACCTTCTGGTATAGTGCAATATAAGATAGAGAAAGTAGAGTATATTTAGAGTTACAATTTAGAGTTAGAGTTGAGCACAACAAGCATAAAGAAAAGTAGTAGAATTTGGTTAAATAGACAGAGCAGAGATCCGTTCGTTAAAAAATCTAAGCAAGATGGGTATCGTTCTAGAGCGGCCTATAAATTATTAGAAATACAGAAAAAATATAATATATTAAAATCAGGCATGGCAGTTATAGATTTGGGAGCTGCGCCAGGTAGTTGGTCGCAAGTAGCTAGCGAGATAATTTTTGGGAACTCCCTCTCTCCAGCGTCCCTCACCCCATCCCTCTCCCAGAGGGAGAGGGGGGAGTTGAAGGAAGGGTTTAAGGTTAATGGGGGACGTATAATCTCTGTTGATCTTTTACCTATAGATTTAATTAAAGATGTCGATATTATTCAAGGAGACTTTACTGATCCGAAAATATTTGAACAAATTTGCAGTTTAAGTAATGGAAAGGTAGATTTTATTTTGTCGGATATAGCGCCAAATTTAAGTGGTATTTGGGCAGTAGATATCCCTAAATCTAGATATTTATCTGAAATAGTTTTAGATTTAGTTAAGAGTTTGCTAAAAAAAGAAGGCGGTTTATTGATTAAAGTATTTCACGGGGAAGGTTTTGATAAATATTTAATCTTACTAAGGAAATATTTTGCTAAAGTTATAATTTGTAAACCAAAATCTTCTAGGGCAGAATCGAGAGAAGTGTATGTGTTAGCAAAAGGTTATTATGAATGATATGATAAAAAACTTAATGTTGTGGTTAATCATAGTTCTAGTTCTTATGGTGGTGTTTAGCAACTTTGGTCCAAAGTACGCTCAACCTACAAAATTAGCTTATTCTCAATTTGTTGAAAAAGTTCATAGCAAGGAAGTTAAACAAATTACTGTAGATAGCCAGATTATAGAAGGTACTACTAATAACGACGAAGCATTTTCTACTGATATTCCAGCAAAACCAGATCTAGCATTACTTGATGAATGGATTAGTAAATACGGTGTAATAGTACGAGCTAAACCGCCAGAACAACAAAGTATGTTGTTACATATTTTTATAAGCTGGTTCCCGGTAATTTTATTTATTGGGGTTTGGATTTTTTTCATGCGCCAAATGCAAGGTGGAGGCGGTGGTCGTGGCGCTATGTCGTTTGGTCGTAGTAGAGCTAGGCTTATGGGAGAAGATCAAGTTAAAGTTACTTTTGCAGATGTAGCTGGCGTAGAAGAGGCAAAGGCGGAAGTCGAAGAATTAGTAGAATTTTTAAAAGATCCTAATAAATTTAATAAATTGGGAGGTAGGATCCCTAGCGGTGTTTTAATGGTTGGGCAACCTGGCACTGGTAAAACTTTATTAGCTAAAGCGATTGCTGGGGAAGCCAAGGTACCATTTTTTACTATTTCTGGTTCAGATTTTGTTGAAATGTTTGTAGGGGTTGGCGCGTCTAGAGTTAGAGACATGTTCGAGCAAGCTAAGAAACATGCTCCTTGTATAATTTTTATCGATGAAATCGATGCGGTAGGTAGACATAGAGGTGCAGGTTTAGGCGGTGGGCACGATGAACGAGAACAAACCCTTAATCAATTATTGGTAGAAATGGATGGTTTTGAAGGTAACGAAGGGGTAATTGTTATTGCAGCTACTAATAGACCAGATGTATTAGATCCTGCGTTATTACGTCCTGGTAGATTCGATAGGCAAGTAGTGGTTAGTTTGCCAGATATTCGTGGTCGTGAACAAATATTAAAAGTACATCTTCGTAAAGTAATAACAGATTTATCAGTAGATCCAAGGGTAATAGCACGCGGTACGCCAGGACTTTCTGGTGCAGATTTAAGTAATTTAGTTAATGAGGCAGCATTATTTGCAGCAAGAGGTAATAAAGCTGTAGTTTCTATGGAAGAATTAGAAAAAGCTAAAGATAAAGTTTTAATGGGTGTGGAACGTAAATCTTGTGTTATGACAGAAAAAGAACGTAGTTTAACCGCTTATCATGAGTCTGGCCATGCTATTGTCGGTCTTAATATGCCAGGGGTAGATCCTGTATATAAAGTAACTATTATTCCTAGAGGTAGAGCGTTAGGGATTACTTTCTTTTTACCAGAAGCAGATCGCTATAGTAGAACTAGACAGCAATTAGAAGGAGATGTAGCCACTTCTTTTGGTGGTCGGGTTGCTGAAGAAATAATTTTTGGTAGGGATCAAGTAACTACTGGAGCATCTAGTGATATAAAATCAGCTACGGAGATTTGTCGTAACATGGTTACTAAATGGGGATTATCCGATAAATTAGGGCCATTAACTTATGGTGATGATGACGGAGAAGTATTTTTAGGCCACAGTGTTACAAAACATAAAGGTATATCCGATAATACTTCGCAAATAATCGATGAAGAAGTTCGTAGAATTATCGATTGTGGTTATGTACAGGCTAAAAAGATTTTGGAAGCTAACCTTGATAAATTGCATAATATGGCTAAGGCTTTATTAAAATACGAAACTATAGATGCAGATCAAGTTGCAGATATTATGGCTGGTAAAGATCCAAGAGAACCAGTGGATTGGAACGATATTTCTAAAGACGGTGGCAATACTATCGACGGTAATAAAATAAAATCAGAAGATTCTAAAGACGTAAACACCTCTAAATCTAGCAAAATAGATCCAAATACTGGTGAAGAAGAAGATTTAGTGATTTAAAATCTTTTACATCCACACTTCAATGTTAGTTGGTTATGCACTATACACTAATTTAGGTCGTGCAGTTTTAGCTAAAAACACAATATTATGATCTTCTTTAATATAAAATCGCACTTTATCTTTTATTGCTCCTAGTGGTTGATAACATATAGCTAGCGAATCTTGACTAGGAGGATTATATATTTTTACTCCAATATCAGTTAAAGCTTTAGTAAATGTCTTAATAATTTGCATATTATTATATTCAGGATTTATTCTTATATGGTTAATTTCGAATAAAGCATTATAAATTTCTTTATAGTTTGGGAGTTCTGTTATCCTAAAATTCTTATTAGCAGTAGCTGTTTGTAATTTGATGCAATCTAATAATTCGAGTTTATGATTTAAAATAAATTCAAATTGAGTATTGTCTTTATGTATAGATTTATTAATAAAAAAATCTTTAGCCGATACTAAAAAAGCATTTATTAAGATTTCTGTGCCAATTTTCATCATTATTAGGTTTATCGGCCTAATAACTAAATTATTTAGCTGAGAGAGTTGACAAGTCGAACCAGGTCGGACCATACTATAATAGTTATGAAAAATGTAAATATTACTAAAGCAAAATCACATCTATCTGCTATTTTAAAGGAAGTGGTGGATAATGATGAAGAAATTATTATAAGCAAGGGTGGGGATCCTATAGCAAAAATAATTAAATATAAGAAAAAAAAAGAGATCCAACGAACCAATATTTTTAAAGGCCAAATAGTTATTTCTAATAATTTTGAAAATTGGCCGGATGATATAGCACAATCTTTAGGCATTAAGGATTAGTAGTGCAATTTTTAATTGATACCCATGTATTATTATGGGCCTTGAGTGATTCTACTAAACTCAAAAAATCTATTGTAGAATTAATTGAAGATGAAAATAATGTCATACTAGTAAGCATAGCCACTTTGTGGGAATTACAAATAAAAGAATCTATTAATAAAATTAAACTACCAGCTAATTTTTTTGGTTCTCTTAATCAGTCTGGGTATGAAATTTTGCCTATTACTATACAACACTTAGAAACTCTGAAAATTTTGCCAATGTACCATAGGGATCCTTTTGACAGAATGTTGATTGCGCAAGCCAATACAGATAAATTGAAGCTTATTACTCAAGATAGCGATATATGTAAATATGAAGTGCAGGTAGTTATAAATAATTAAATTTTACTATACAAGTAATTATCTCTTAGCTTGAAATGTAATAGTCTTTTGGTCTTTTTCGTTATAAAATTCTTTTTCCCATTGTTTTAATTCTTGTAGTAATTTTATAGGAAGTTCTGTTCCAGTAGGAGTATCTTTAACTTTATTGTAAAGACCTATTAAGCGTTGTGTAGATGGATCACTAGGACTAGAGCCTATAAAGTCTTCAACAGCCTTTTTAGTCCCATCCTTGTTATCTAATGTAGGAGTAAGACCTAACACTTTACTAAATAAATAAAGTTTTATAGCGGCCCGAGGACCACCAGGGGGATTTTGACAATTAGTAATATTAAATTTAGTACTTTTCGTTCCATCTAGGGCATAGATAGCCATACGTACTAAAGATGCATTAGAAGGTTCTTGCTTACTAGAGGTGATCTGAAGTTTATTGTCGGCGTTGGTAACTTCAATAAGTTTACCAGAGGCATCTTTAACTTGTAGAGAACCATGATCCATAGATACATCTAAATCTTGATACATGCTTAAGTTATTTAATTCGTGTAAAAAAGACTTTAAGTATCCATCATCTGCTTTTTTGGTATGTATACTTGCATCTTTAAGGCTATTATAAATTTTAGTAAGAGAAGTTAGTTTATGTGTTTTTACTAATTCTCCTAGTTTAGCTACTTCTGTTTTTAATTCTGCTTTTTTATCAGTTTTTGCTTGAGAATGTGGTTGGCCTTTTTGTTTAAGATCTTGTTTGATTTGATTGACTTCATCGAACAAGGTTTTTATTTTAAGCAATTGCTGTATTATTTCTGGATTATTAGCGGCGTTTATCTCCTTGATAACTGTTTTTAGTTCTTTAGTTTTAGCTGTTTCCATAGCGTGTAATCCACTAAGATCTTTAGTAGTAAATTTTTCGTCTCCAACCATAGTTATTTTATCTCCTTGTTTAACTCTTTCTGCTAATGCAGCTATAGGGCTAAATCCAAGAGTAACGCTACTACCACTACTGTCTATGGTTTTTGTTTGAGCGGCGAATTGTGAATCCATACTAGAAATGGTTGGTTTTGTACCATTAGGACCCATGTTAGCGCTAGTAGTAGGAGCGTTAGGTCCGCCGCTACCTGCACCACTAGGAATTCCTGCGTTAACACTAGTATCGTTTTGTGAAGAACTATCTTGAGGCTGGGTATATGGTTGGCCTCCTCCAAGTTTTTTTATAATCCAATTTTTTATTCTGGCCCATAGACCTGGTTTTTGAGGGATAGATCTAGAGGCGCTTTGGGTTTGGCTAGACGCACCTTGTCGTTCTGAAGATGGATTTTTATTAGCTGTATAATTATTTAATTTATCTTTTAATGCAATTAATTCGTCAATTTTTTCTTGGATTTCTTGTGCTTTGTTTCCTTGCTCTAGTCCTTCTTGGCTACTTAATTCGGACGTATATTTACTTATGCTGTCATCAATATGTTGATGCATTAATTCTACGTTACCAGAAATAGTTTTTTTATTGATATGATCTCTAAACCTTACGCCACCTAGATTTCCAGATTCTATCCCTCTAGATATTTTAATGGTGCGACTATCTATTTTTAAAATATTTAATTCTTCTTCTAATTTTTGTTGTTGTAATGATAAACTGTTTGCTTCTTCTGCACTTTTACTTCCAACATTTTGTAAGCGAGCGTTTATAGCTTTAAGTGATTTTTTGACTTTTCGTTTTTGCGTTTTATTTAAAGCTTTTTTAGCGGTGTAAAAAGCCACATCTTTTGTATTGGTTGTTTCGAATAATTTTGTTTTTTGTGTAAATATGCTTTCTTCTAAACCACCTATAAGTTTTTGGGTTTCTTCAACATACTTAAGTTGAATAGAGCGAGTATCTCTATATTTAGGGTTAACAACAGTATTATATAAAGATAATAATTTAACGCCACTACTAATTACTTCCTGTCTTGCTTGAGTGATTTCAGCTTTTATTTTATCGATATCCGTGGAACTATTTTGTTGTGCTGTTTTTAATTCTTCTTCTTTTCTTGATAATGCTTTTTTTAGTTCGTCAAAATTAATAGAAAGTTCAGCAATTTGTTGTTGTTCTATTGTTAATCTGGAGAAGTTTTTTTGTAGTGTTTCTATAATAAATTTTTGGTTAACTATAATCTTTCCGGTTGCTTTATCTTTGTATGGTGAATTTGGGTTGCTTTTTTCTGCTGTAATTTTTCCTGCTAGTTCACCGTACATTGCTGATAATTCACGGGCTCCTGGTTGGTCCGAATAATTTTTTACAAAAAATTTAATGTCTTCATCATTAAAAATAGCAGCTTGTTCTTTAAAAACAGGGGTACCTTTCATTATACTTTTAACGATGTCACATTTATCATTTAAATTGTAACCAGATAAATTTAATTTTTTTACCCGACTTCTTATATGTTCAGGTAAAGTATCATAATAATTAGTAGCTAAAATAAAGAAGGTGCTTCCAGGTTTCATAACAGCAGAACTACAAAAGTAATTGTCTTGAAAGCCGCTAGCAAGACCTTTTGTTTCTAGATAATTACCAAGAGAATTTATAAGATTAGGATCAGCTTTTTCACATTCATCTAGTAAAACTACGTTACCGTTAGTTCTATCTCTAACAACCTTCCCATGTTTATCTACCTTCTGTTTAAGCATTGCTTTAGTTATTATACCTGATTCTGGATTTGCCCAATTGCTTCCACGACCAGTTATTTTATTAATATCGCTTTCTGCGGCTAATGCATTTATATCAAAACCCATACCTAAAGCATCTGCTATTACTTCTGCAATACTAGTTTTACCAGTACCTGGTGGTCCATCTATAACTATTGGTGGATAAGGTTTTGGTTGATATGGTTCACCATTTTGTTTTTCTTCGCTAAGTTCATGGCGTCTCCTATCTGCTAGTTCAGCAATAAAATAATCACGAATTGTTTCTTCTATGACGTCTATACCTTTTCCAACTAGAGCCCCCTTCTTAAAGGCCGCGCTAACTTGTGCTTCTGCTGCCGTTCTTAATCTTTGTTGTAGCTGATCTTCTGTTTCCCCGGGTTTTAGTGTGACCCAGCTAGTTAATAGTTCTTCTCGTGGATCAGGTTTTGCCCATCCAGGCATTTTTAAGCAATCGTTTAAGAATCTTTTTGTTGCAGCTCTTTTGTCTGTTGGAGTGTCACCCTTTAGATAATCATCTAATTCTCTTGTAAAAAGATTAAATACTTCTACTGGGATTCTTGCTTGATTTGCTCTAAATGCATTAAGTAATTCATTATTTCTAAAAAGTTCTGTATCAGATACTTCAAATCCAAGATTGGCTGCTTTTTCAGTTCGTATCCCAAGTTTTATAGCGGCTTGTCTTATAAGGGTACGTTCATTTTGGCTTACGGTTATTGTGTTAATTGTTCCTACGAAATCATGGTAAGCTGTTTCAGATTCTTGATTAGAGTGATCTAATGCTAAAGTTAATAAGTTAGCTAATAAAGGACTTTGTTGAGTTATGGTTTGAATTTCTGCAAGCTTGCTAGTTAATTCACCACTAAAAGTGTTTTCAGCTATTTTATTCAATATATCTCGTATATCACTCAGATCAATTGATTCTTGTAGTGCGCTTGTATTTAGTGTTGCGGTAGTTGTATTACCACTAGTTTTGGGTTGTGGTGGTTTAGCACTATGGCTACCTGTAGATGACGATTGTTGAGGTTGCGGAGTAGTACTAGGGCTGCTTTGTTTGACTGTAGTTGTTGGTATTGGTTGAGGAACAACCGGTTGAGCTTCTTTTATAGGTGGTGGTGTTGGTGATGTTGTAGTTGGTGAATCAGTATTAGATGGTTGTGCGAAATAATCTGGGTTTATTTCTATAAAACTATTTGCCTCTGCCCCCATTGCAGATAATGAATCTTTTGAGTCTGATAATTTTTTATACAATTGTGACTCTAGTATTTTTTGGTACACTTGTTCTGCTACAAAATTTTCTTCATCGTCTAAATCATTTAGTAATGTAATAAATTCTGCAATATTTGGATTGGCATATGCAAAATGTTTTAATTCTGTTGCTATTTGAACGGCACTCGTATTGTTTGCTGTTGGGGTTATACTCGCACTTGTAACTCTCTGTATAGCTTCTGCATACTCAATAACAGAAGTTATTGGTAATTGTGTTTCAAAATTTATACTGTCTTCTTGTGTCTCTTCAAACTCTTTGAGTTTTTCAAAATTTTTTATTTTCATAATAGTTTACCTTAGTTTTTAAGACCAGGAGTAGTAGTTATACTTTTACTTTGTTTTTGACTTTTATCAAGTTGCTTAGCTTGTTGTGATAAAAGCAGAGATTTATTTGTTAATTGTTGCGCTAATGATTGTTTTTCTAGTGTTGTTTGGGTTAGTTGTGCTTGTAATGTATTTTTTGCACTGGTAGCATCTTCTAATAATCTTGTTGCTATTTTTTGGTTAGCTGAAATTTTGATTTGTTCTTGTTTTAATTTAAACATGTCTTTTGCAGATTGCGTTACTTTTTTAGTTAATTCTTCTTGAAGTCTTTGGCTTTCTTTTAATGTTTCTTCTAACTTGCTAGATTTTTGTTCACTTATTTCAAGATTTTTTTGAATTATATTAAGATTTTGTTCAGATACTTCGAGATTGTGTTTAGTAGTTTCAAGTTCTTTTTGGGTTTTTACGAGTTCTTCCTCTGCCTTTATACGAGCTGTTTGCTCTTGTTCTAATGCTTGTTGTTTGGCAGCAAGTTCTTGATCTTTTGTGCTTAGCTCAGCTTGGTGTGTATCTTTAAGTTTGGTTAGTTCTTCTTTTGCTTGTTCTTCTTTTTCAGATAATTCTTTTGTTAATTCTTCATTTTTCTTATTTGCTTTTTCGAGTTCGCCTTCTGTTTCCTTGAGATTCTCTTCAGCCTTTTTAAGATTTTCATTAGCGTCGTGTAATTCTGTAGATAAATCTTTATTTTGTGCTTGGAGGTCTTCGAGTTGTTGTTTTAATTTTCTAATTTCAGCCTTTAATGCTACAATATTGCCCATTAATTTAACTATTAATTTTCTAGCTTTTTCTAATTGTGCATGGGTTTTTTTTAAATCTTCTTTTAACTTAGTGTTTTCACCACGCAGAGTTGTAAGTTCTTGTGCTTGTCCTTCAATTGTTGTTTTTTGATTATCATTTTCTTCTTTAAGAGCTTGATTTTCTGTTCTTAACCTTTCTAATTCTTTGCTTGCTGCTGTTGCTGAAGTACCGGCTTCTGCTTTTAATCTTGCGTTTTCTTCTTTTAAAATTAGTAATTCTTCAGGAGAAATCTTTGCTCTTTTAGCGAGCAATTCTGTTAACTTATTGATTTCTTCGTCTTTAGCATCTAATGCTTGGGTATGTTGTTGTTTTAAGTCTAGGATTGTTTGTTCTAGTTTGAGTATTGTTGCATTTAATCTTTGTGTTGCTTCGTCAGACATGCCTGATTGTTGTTGTTGAGCTTCTTTTAGTCCTGTTATTTCTTTGGCATGTGTCTCGTGTAATTTTCTTAACCGTTCTATTTCTATATTTTGGTTTGCGATAGTTTTTTCTAAACCAAGTATTTTATTATTTAATTGTTCCTCTTTAGCTTGAAATTCACTACGTAGTTTTTCGTTCAAGAGTTTTTCTTCAGAAAGTTGGGTTTGAAGTTTTAATATTTCTGCTTCATATTGTGTTTTTTGAGATTGTAGTGTTGTTTCTAATTCCTTAAGTTTTGCAGCTAAATTTTCTTTTTCTGCTAATGTTATATCGAGTTTTGCTGTTAATTCTGCTAATGCTTTAGCGTGTTCTGCTTTTAACTCGGTTAACGCATTGGCGTGGGCTAATTTTAAGTCTTCCAATTCTTTCTTTAGTGCTAATACTCGTGCTGAATCCACGGCTGATAAAGCTTTTGCTAGTTGGTCTATAATAGATTGTATTGCTTGGGAGTTTTTTGTAAATTCTCTTTGTTTATTTTCTAAATACTTGTTGAGTGTTTGGCGATTTGTTTGAGTATCTTTATTGCCAGGATTTTTTTGTACATCTACAAGTTTGCCCATAGCTGCATCGGTGCCTATTGCTTGACTTGTAAACATATCTCGTAAAACTTGAAATAAAGATTGAATTAGAAGTTTTTTATCTTTATCAGATATTTCAACTTGCAGGTCCGGTGTTGGTTCCCCTGACATTATCAAACTCCCATAAAAGTATTTATAAGCATATATGCCTCTTTTTATAGTTTTTATTCTATGTTTTTTATCTTTCTAATTGCTGTCAATAATAAAGATAGTCCAAAACCCCACCAAAATGTTGTTTTCACCTATTAACAAACAATTAAATTTTTAAGTAAATATATAAAATAGTTGTAACATCCATCAAAAATAATTTTAATAACTTTAGTAAATGGGATTTTAGGTGCGTATGCGCTAATAATTTTAGGGCTGGTGTGTATAAACAATTATGTTTGGTTTTTATTAGTGGGATTTTTTAAGACTAGAACTATAAGTAGTAGTTGTACTTTGTTTTTGAGCTTGACTTTTATCAAGTTTCGCAGCTTGTGCTGATAAAAGCAGAGATTTATTTGTTAATTGTTCTGCTAATGATTGTTTTTCTTGTGTTGTTTTGGTTAGTTGTGCTTGTAATGTATTTTTTGTATTGGTAGCATCTTCTAACAATTTTGTTGCTATTTTTTGGTTAGCTAAAGTCTTGATTTTTTCTTGTTTTAATTTAAATATTTCTTTTGCAGATGTCGCTACTTTTTTAGTTAATTCTTCTTGAAGTTTTTGGTTTTCGTTTAATGTTTCTGCTAATTTATTAGATTTTTGTTCGCTTATTTCAAGGTTTTTTTGAATTATTTCTAAGTTTTTTTTAGTTTTCTCGAGTTCTTCCTCTGCTTTTTTTCGAGCTTCTTGTTCTTGTTTTAGTTGTTGCTGTTGTTGTTTAATTGTAGCTTGATTTGCAACAAGTTGTTGTCTTTGGTCTTTAGTAATTGCTTCTAATTCAGCGGCTTTAGTTTGAGCTTCAGTTACTTCTTGTTTTTGATCTTGCACTTGTTGTGTAAGATCGGTTTTTTCGGTAGTTAATGTTGCTACTTTTGCTTGTTCTGTTTTTAATGTTTGTTCTGTTGTGGTTAGCTTGGTTGTTATTGCCGAAAGTTCTTGTGTTTTTGCTTCTATTTGTGTAGCTAGTTCTTTTTTCTCTGATTCGGTTGTAGCTACTTTTGTACTTAAATTTTCTAATTCTGTTTGTTTTTGTGCAACAAGCGCTATTTGTGCTGTCAATTCTTGTTCTTTTTTGGTAACAAGTTCTTTTGAGACTGTAAGCTGAGCGTTTAAAGAATCTATTTCTGACTGCTTGGCAGTAATAGTATTTTCAAGAGTAGCTATTGTTTGATTGTTTTGTTTTAGTTGATCTTCAAGAGCTTCTACATTAGCTTGTTTTGCAGCTAATTCCGCGTCTTTTTTAGCAAGTTGTGCTTTTTGAGCTTTTATTTGTGCACTAAGCTTAGCTTTTTGTAGTTCAGATAGACTTTTATAGTCTTTGAATTTTTGTTCTAGCTGTTCTGTGTCTGCTTTTAATCGATCTCTTTCCCCTTTTAGCTCCAAGTTTCGTTTATTTAAATTAGTAATTCTAGTTCTAAGTTCTTCGTTTGCACTTTTTTGTGTTGTCAGTTGTTGTTTAAGTGCACTGTTTTCGTTAGTTAACGAAGCTATAGTAGCGTCTTTGGCTTCTAGTTGAGATTTTAAATCTTTAATTCTTTCTAATAATATTATTACCATTTGTGCTGAAAATTTTCCGCGAATTTCAGCAGATTGTAAAGCTTTACTTAACTTATCGTTGGCCGCTTTTAACTCAGATTTTTCTGTATTTGTTTGGTCAACTAATGCTGTTAATCGTGAGATTTCAGCATCTTTTTCTTTTATGGTTTTTTCTGCTAACGATAACTCTCCACCCTTGGCTGCTTGCTGCTCAAGCAATTCTTGAATTTTTCCACTTTGTTCTTCAATTTGTTGTTGTGCTTCTTGATTTATTTTTTTTAGGTCATCAACCGTTGTTTGTAAGTCTTTATTTGTTTCTTCTGCTTTTGTTAAATCTGCAATTATTTTTTGATAATGTTCTTCCCATGCTAATGCCGTTTCTTTAGCACTTTCTAGTTCTGTGTTTAATCTAGCTATTTCATTATAAGAGTCAAGCAGATCTGTTTGTAACTTTTTAATTTCTGATGCTAAATCAGTAATTTTAGCGGTAGCTTCTTCTAGTGCTTTACTGGTAGTGGCTAATTGGATTACTAGCTCTTCTTTTTCTCGACGTAATTTTTCTAAATCTGCACCGGTTGTTGTTCCAGAGGCCAGAGCTGCTGCTAATTTTTCTTTTATGTCGTTAAGCTTATCTGATAAAGCATCTTTTTCTGTTGTTAAATCTTGTTTTTCTTGTGCTAATACAGAAATTCTGCTATTGGCATTTTCTAATTTTTGATCTGTTGCTGTTTTTTCGGTTTGTGCTGCTAATAGTTCTCGGTTTAATTCTTGATTTTTTGCTTGTTCGGCAGCAAGATCTGTTCTTGCTTTTGCTAAAGTTTCTTCTAGGGCTTTATTTTGATTAGATAATAATTGTATTTTAGCATCTTTTTCTATAATTTGTTGCTGTAGCAGAGCTAACTTTTCTTTCATGTCATTTAGTTCAGCACTAGATGTTATTTCACCACTAGCAAGTTTTTGTTGGAGATCTTGGTGCTGCTTATGTAATGCATCATAAGTAGCTTTTAGGGTTATTGAGGTAGCTTGTTCAGCCTGTAGTTGTTGTTCTAGTTGTTGTTTGGCTGTGTCCAAAGCTGTTAGTTGGCTTTTTAAAGAAGCGTTTTCATCTTCTAATTCTCTTATTTTACTGTCTCGATCAGTCAGGGCTTTGGTTAGTTGTTCGTTTTCTTGATTTAATCTAGAAATTTCTGCTGTTTTAGTTTCAAGTTGTTTTAAAGCATCTCTTAATTGGTCTTGTAGTCTTCCATTATTGTACTTTAAGTCAGCTATTTCCGATTGTTTTTCTGCAATTTCATCTTTTAATTTAGTTATAGCGGTAGCATTATCTGAATTTGTTTTTGTTAATGTTTCTAGGTTGGCTTTTAAGCTTCTTATTTCTTTTTCGCGGTCTAGTATGGTTTTTTGTTTTGTGTCTAGTTCTTTTAGTTGTTGTTGAATGGTAGTTGCGCTTTGGCTTAACTCTCCTTGTAAACGGGATTTTTCTTTTGTTAACTCTTGGTTTTGCTTAATTAATTCTGCATTTTTTGTTCTTAGTAAATCTAATTCTGTAAGTTTTTCTTTTAGAAGACCTAATTGGTCCTCTAATCTTAGTTTGGTTGCCAAAAGTTGTTGCTGATCTGCATTGGCAGTTAATAGTTTTGCTCTCAAGTTGGTAATTTCTTTTGTTAATTTTTCTATTTCAGCATTTATGCCTGCTTCCATGGCTGCAATTTTTTTTTGAGCAGCTAAAAGTTGTGTTGCAATGGGATTGCCTTTTATAAGAGAGCTTAGTTTAGATTGTAAATCCCCGGTAATACTTGATATTAGCTCCAATCTTATTTTGTCTGTTAGAGTGTCTAGATTTGCGTCTATACCTTTTGCTTTAAGGGAACTTAACTCTTTTATCAAGGTTTTTAAGTGTTCTGGTAAGTTTGTTAGTCTAGTTGTGGCAATAGTTCTTGCTATATCAATAATTTGTTGATCTATTATTTTTGTTGCGCTTGATTTTTGTAACGATCCCGACATTAACAACATCTCCAAAAAACATTGATATTAATCATATAAAACTCTTTTTTGTGTGTATTTGCTCTATATCTCTTATCTTTCTAATTGCTGTAATAATAAGGATAGTTCAAAAATCTATCAAAATTTTATTTCACCTATCAATAAACAATTGGTGAACCACATAATTGCACTAGGCTCTGTTAAATCTAGAGGAATTACCAACATTTTAAAAATAATTTGGACAGTTTGGTTTTTTGATTTGAAAACCATTTAATTTAATAGTATACTTCCGCAATCTCAGCTATTTAGGGAGTATGTTCCGTGAATACCATAAAACGTTATCTTAAAATGGAGATCCCTTTAGGTCAATCTTGTTTTCTTTGGGGGGCAAGAAAAATTGGTAAATCTACCTATCTACACTTAAAATTTAAAGACGCCATCTTTGTTGACTTGCTAAATTCTGAAATTTTTAAACAATATTTAAGAAATTTTAAACAATTGGAAGATGAAATATTAGCTAACCCTGATAAAACCATATTTATTATAGACGAAATACAAAGAATTCCTGATTTATTAAATGAAATTCATAGATTAATTGAGATATACAAAGATAAACAATTTATATTATGTGGTTCTAGCATTAGAAAAATTAGATCTAGTGGAGCTAATTTGCTTGGTGGTAGAGCTTGGCGTTTTATAATGTTGCCACTTTGTTATGCTGAATTAAAGGAACTTAATTGGCAAAAAATTTTTAATAATGGTCTTATCCCAAAACATTATTTATCTTCTAATAATGTTTATAAAGATCTTTCTTCTTATATTTTTGATTATGTTTTATCAGAAGTTCAACATGAAGCCAGTTTACGTAAAGCAGATCATTTTGCAAGATTTTTAGATGTATTAGGATTTTGTAATGGAGAATTAATTAATTACACCAATATAGCTGCTGATTCTGGTGTAAGTGCTAAAACTATTAAAACTTATTTTGAAATTTTAGTTGATATGTATTTAGGTTATTATTTACACCCATATGTTTCTAACCCAGGTAGAGAAATTATTTCTCGTACACCTAAGTTTTATTTATTTGATGTTGGTATAGCTAATTATCTAAAACATTATGAATATAAATCTATGATTGGCGAAGAAACAGGTAAAGCTTTTGAACATTATATATTCTTAGAACTTACGGCATATAAAAATTATTATGATAAATTTTGTGATAAAAGAGAAGAAATATATTTTTGGCGTAGCAAAGAAGGCTACGAAGTTGACTTTATATTGGGTGGGCATGCTTTTGAAGTAAAAATTTCTATCCCAATATCTGTTAAAAAACATTTAAAAGGGTTGTTAGAATTTTCAAACACGTATCAACATAAATTTAAGTTACATGTTATTGGTTTAGAACCAAGACGAAGAGTTATAAAAGTTGATGACAGAGAAATAACTATATGGCCAGTTAAGGAATTTTTAGAACAAATGTGGAATAATAATATTTTTTAATATACTAAATGTATATACTGAACACACATGAATTTTCGGTATTCTAAAATTAAAAAACTGTAAACTCGCCCTGCGGGCTCAAACAAACAGCATTTTAATTTATAGAACACCGAAAACTCATATGCATTCCCCTCTGTTAAATCTAAAGGGATTACCAATATTTTAAAAAATAATTTGGACAGTTTGTCTTTTTGATTGACAATTTGTCCAAATTTTTCTAAAATATTAATTATCATGAAACCAACTGAAATAATTAATCGAACGCTTAAAAATTCATTAAAACAATTAGCTACAACTTATCCTATTGTTGCTTTAATGGGACCGCGGCAATCTGGTAAAACTACTTTAGCTAAATTAACATTCCCAAATTTTAAATATGTTACTTTAGAAGATTTAGACACAAGAACCTATGCTCAAGAAGATCCGCGAGATTTTTTATTATATTATTCTAATGGTGCTATTATTGATGAGATTCAAAGAGTACCAACATTATTCTCTTATATTCAAACTCATGTTGACAAAACCAATAAAGTTGGTCAATTTATATTAACAGGATCACAAAACTTTTTATTATTAGAAAAAATTACCCAAAGTTTAGCCGGTAGAGTTGCGCTTTTAAAATTATTACCATTAGATTTAAATGAATTGCAAAAAGCAGATTTTGCTCTAGAATCAATACAATTAGAGAAATTATTATTTAAAGGTTTCTATCCAAAAATACACGCAAGTAACCTATCTTCTACAATTTGGTATTCTAATTATATTCAAACTTATCTTGAAAGAGATGTAAGAACTATCAAAAATATTCATGATTTAAGTCAATTTCAATTATTTTTAAAAATGTGTGCTCATAGAGCTGGACAGCTCTTAAATTTATCTGAACTTGGTAATGAATGTGGTATCAATCATAATACTGTTCAAGGATGGTTATCTATTTTAGAAGCTAGTTTTATTGTATATAGATTATGTCCATATTATGTAAACTTTAATAAGCGGTTAACTAAAATGCCGAAATTATATTTTTATGATACTGGCTTATTATGTAATTTATTAAATATTCAAGAAGCCAGCCAAATTAGTGTTCATTCTTATAAAGGTATGATTTTTGAAAATTTTGTAATTACTGATTTGATTAAACAACAATTACATAATAATACTATAATACCTTTTTATTTTTGGCGAGATAAATTAGGTAACGAAATTGATTGTGTTATTGAAAAATTTAATGACTTAATTTTAATAGAAATTAAATCAGGAAAAACAATAGCAAATGATTTTTTTAAAGGATTACGTTATTGGGATAAAATATCTGATCAAAAAAATTATCGTAAATATTTAGTTTATGGTGGTAAAGAAAATCAAAAAAGAGAAATTGTTAATATTATAGGTTGGAATAATATAGTTTCTATTGTGTAATATATTGAACTTGTATAGTTCTTCACAAAACATCGACATAAGGTTAATGAAAAAAATGTATCAAAAAATAAAAGGATTTTTATATAAGCATTCTGGTAGTATTGCTTTGGTTTCTGGAATTGTTACTATGGGTTGTGCAGCATATTTATTTTGGTCTATTGGATCACAGTTTAAAACACCAACATTTGGTTTGCATGCTACAGCAGTAGAATTAACAAAAGCACTAACAAATATTCAAAAAATTATTATGGCTGTTTTTTTAACTAATGTTTCTATATGTGCGTATGCTGGAGAAATATATAAGGCTAAGTGTAATGCTAAGAATCAAGATGCCAGTTTAGATGCAGTAACAGTTGAGCAGATTTTAAGAGAAGAGGATAAAGAGATTAAAAATGTTAGATTATTAAACGAAGAATTACGCCCACTATTGAATAGTTACCCAAATAGTAGAAATAATATTAGTATAAATAGCGACAATAATAGCAGTGCTATTATTAGTGGTAATGAACACCGTCCACGTTATGTGTGTTAAGAGCTTGTTCAAGTTATTTTGTGATAGGCCCTAAGTATGCATCAAATAATCATGCTTATTCCAGAGTTTGATTCCGTAAGCATATTCTTCGGTTTTTCCTTCATAAATTAAACTACCTGAGTCTTCTGGTCGCATAAATTTTTTTATGGTAGAGATCATGCTTGGTTTAAAAGATGCAGTTTTTTTTATTTCTAACCACTCTAATTTTTGGGGTCTTTCTAAAATTAGATCTACTTCAGCATCATCTTGGGTGTGTAAATAAGAAAATTGTACTCGTTCTTTAGTGTGTAGAGCTTTTTTTATTATTTCAGCTACTACGTAATTTTCATATAATGCCCCACTCATTGGACCTTGTTCATAGTGACGGGCAGTTTCGATCCCTACTAAATAAGTAACTAGTCCAGTATCGTAAAAATATAATTTTGGACTTTTACTTAATTTTCTATTGATATTTATAGTATAAGGCGAAAGAAAAAAAATAATGTAAGAAGCTTCTAGCACTGATAGCCAACGTCTAATTGTTGGAACCGAAACCCCTATAGTGCGAGATAAAGCACTTTGATTAACCATTTGAGCACAGTTACCGGCTAATAGTTGCATTAATCGTCTAAATTCGCGTAAGTCGCCTACTCCACCAAATTCACGTACATCTTTTTCTAAATAAGATGTTATATAAGCATCGCACCAAGCATCACGATTTTTATAGTTATTAATTATTAATTCTGGGTAACTGCCTTGCCATAATGCGTCGGATCGAGTAGGAGCTGGAAGTTCAGTGTAGTCAAACGGCAATAAAGTTAATGAGCCAATTCTGCCTGCTAGGGATTCAGTAATTTTATGCATTAATTGAAATTGGTTAGAGCCAGTTAAGATATATTGGCCTTTTAATGTTCGATTTTGATCTACTTTAATTTTAATTAATTCAAATAATTCGGGAGCTTTTTGTGCTTCATCAAATATTACTTTATTAGAATATTTAGAAATAAATCCTTGTGG
>JBEKHL010000028.1:0-21207 GCA_050012295.1 Gammaproteobacteria bacterium | reverse complement strand
AAAGCTCCTACAGTAATAGATGAACAAGTGGCTAAAGATAGCACTACTAAGTGGTTAGTAGAAGTATCTGGCGGTAGTGTTATTGAAACAGTGTTTATTCCTAGCCCAAAGCGCTCTACGTTATGCGTTTCTTCCCAAGCTGGTTGTACGATGAATTGTTCTTTTTGTCAGACTGCACGGCAAGGCTTTAGTAAAAATTTGTCTTGTTTAGAGATTGTTGGGCAATTATGGTTGGCTAATAAAAAATTAGGATCCCCAATTACTAATGTAGTTATGATGGGAATGGGGGAGCCATTATTTAATTTTACAGAGGTTAAAAAAGCAGTGGAGATTATGCGAGATGAAGTTGCGTATGCCTTGCCACGCAAAAGAGTAACAGTTAGTACTTCTGGGGTGGTACCGGAGATTTATAGTTTAGCGAAAGAAAGTGATGTGACTTTGGCGGTTTCGTTACATGCTCCAACAGATGAGCTAAGAAATACCTTGGTCCCAATTAATAAAAAATATCCAATAGCAAATTTGTTAGAAGCTTGTAGAGATTTTATTAGGTTAAGCAAAAGTTCTAAAGTTACAATAGAATATGTTATGCTGAAAGATATTAATGACTCTATTGTTCATGCTAAGCATTTGAGTAAAATATTAAATCAATTGCCTTGTAAGATTAACTTAATTCCATTTAATTGGTTTGTTGGTGCTAATTACCAGTGTTCTAATATGGAAACGATTAAAAATTTTAGTCAAGTATTAATTAAGGCGGGTTTGGTAGTAACTATTCGTAGGACTAGAGGGCAAGATATTGATGCGGCATGTGGGCAATTAGCCGGAAAAGTTAAAGACATAACTAACAGAGCTTTACGGTATGCTAAAAATTAATGATTAAGGGAACTGGTATGGATAAAAATTTTTTAAAAATTATATTATCAATGTTGATAATTTTTATTATGTCTTGTTCTTCTAATCAGTCTCCTCCCAAATACAGCAATTTGATGGATAGTCAAATTGACTATAAAAAAGCTGCGTTATTAAATGTTGATTTAGGCCGTAGTTATTTAGCACAAGGATATACTGAACGTGCAAAAAAAAAATTTATACATGCATTAGAATTAATGCCAACCTTACCGGAAGCTCATAGTGGTATGGGTTATTTTTGGGAGGCAGTTAAAGAGTATAAAGAAGCTGAAACACATTATCGCACATCAATATCTTTAGGTAAGGGTAAAGGTTTATTTTATAACCAATATGCTATTTTTTTATGCGAGCGTGGTCGGTATAAAGAAGCCAATAAAAACTTTATATTAGCTATAAAAGATAAATTTTATGAACAAACAGCAGAAGTATATAATAATGCTGGATTATGTTCGTTGAAGCATGCAGATCAAAAACAAGCTGAAGAATATTTTACTAAAGCATTACATCATGATCCGAAAAGAATTTATTTGTTGTTAGATTTAGCTAAGATAGCTTTAAAACAGCACGAATTTAATATTGCCGATAATTATTTAAAACAATTTTACAGAGCTAATAACAAGCCAACGGCAGAGTATTTATTGTTAAGTATTAAAGTTGATAAATTTTTAGGTCAAGAAGATATGGCGGCAAGCAAAGCATTAGTGTTAAAAAATCTATTTCCAGATTCTTCCGAATATATTGTATACCAAAATGAATATGGGCAAGGGTGATTGAATATGGCTAATAATTTAGCAGAAGAACATTTATCAGTAAAAGGTATGCCAGATATCTTACCTGAAGAAACAGTTTGGTGGATTTACATAGAAAAAATTTTATTAAATTTAATGTGTCAATATGGGTATCAACAAATAAGGTTACCGCTATTGGAAAAAACTGCTTTATTTAAACGTGCAGTAGGTGAAACAACAGACATCGTAGAAAAAGAGATGTTTAATTTTTTTGATGAAAAAAATCGTAGTTTAAGTTTAAGGCCAGAAGGAACTGCCGGATGTGTACGTTCTTGTATAGAGCATGGTTTATTAAGAAATGTACCACAAAGATTATGGTATTTAGGGCCAATGTTTAGATACGAGGCTCCTCAAAAAGGAAGATATAGACAATTTAATCAATTAGGGGTGGAATGTTTTGGTGCTGTAGGTTGGGAAATTGAAGTAGAACAAATTGCTATGTTTTCTAGATTATGGCGATTATTAGGTTTAGAGCAGGCGGTACAGTTAGAAATAAATAATTTAGGTACGGCGGATGTTAGAAAAAATTATACTAAAGATTTAGTTACATATTTTACAAAGCATCAAAGTCAATTAGATTTGGATTCACAAAGAAGATTACATACTAATCCCCTTAGAATTTTAGATAGTAAAAATCCAGAAATGCGTACAATAATTCATGGAGCGCCAAAGTTATATGATTATTTAGATCAAGAATCTTTAACAAGTTATCAAGAATGTAAACAGCAGCTATTATTGTTAGGGATTAATTTTATAGAAAACCCAAATATAGTGCGTGGTTTAGATTATTACACTGGTATGGTTTGGGTGTGGACCAGTCAATCTTTAGGAGCGCAATCTGACATAGGTGGTGGCGGTAGATACGATGGATTAGTAGAACAATTAGGCGGTAACCCTATTTCGTCGGTTGGTTTAGCTATTGGTATAGAAAGAGTTATGATATTATTGAAGCAACATAATAGTACGTTAAATATAGCCAATAATTTAGATGGGTATTTAATTTGTGTGGGACCTAAGGCTTTATCTCAAAAATTTGTTATTGCAGAAAAAATAAGAGATATTTGTCCTAATTTTAGTTTTGCAGTTGATTTGTTGGGTGGTAATTTTAAAAATCAATTTAAACGAGCAGACAAATCTGGAGCTAAAGTGGCGTTAATTTTAGGTGAAGATGAAATTAATACTAATAGTATTACGGTTAAATATTTACGTGAAAATTTAATTAATGAAGTAGATCAAAAACAACAAACGACAATGCGGGTAGAGGATTTAGTAAATGTTTTGGTGGCGAACTAACGGTAAAAAAATTGGTAGTTTAGTATTAAGTTTAATTATAGGCTTAGGTATTTTTAAATATTGTCAACATCATAGGTATGTTGAAGATCAAATGGTTGCTGGCGATTATCAAACAATGTCAACAGCCATGTTTACGAACGATTTAATAACCGTAAAGACTCAAGGTGCAAAATTAATTAAATATAGCAATCGTACCCCATATCCAAGATTAGCAGCATTATTTTTGGCTAAAGCAGCGTTTGTAGATAATGATTTAGATCAAGCGGTAGAACATTTACGTTGGGTTATAAATAATGGAAAACAAGATCAACTATGGCATATTGCTAATTTACGGTTAATAAAATTATTATTGTTACAAAATAAATTAACAGAAGTAGAAACTATTAAAAACAATATCGAGCATAAGTTACCTAAAGGCTTTACTGGTAGATATCAAGAATTATTTGGGGATTTTTTATTAGCAAAAAATCAAAAACAAGAGGCAAATATGCTATATAGAGAAGCGATACAAAATTTACCGCAACAAATATCTACGGTATTGTTAGATTTAAAAGTAACTGAAACTGATACGGAGAGTAATTAATGTTACAAATAATGCGAATTTTATTATGTTGCTGTATAGTAGTATTAACTGCATGCGATAGTATAGAGCATAGATTAGAACAACCAAGTAAGAAAGAGTTACCTACAATAGTAAATGCTTTTGAGTTAGTAACAATTTGGGATAAAAAAGTTGTTGAATTAAAATCAGAAGATGCCTTTAATTCAGCTTTGTTATTATCGAAAGGATCTAAAGAATTATATGTTGCTGATTTTTTAGGTAATATAATAGCTATTGATTTAAATGGTACCGTTTTATGGAAAAAGTCAATAAAAGAACCTATTACGTCTGGACCAGGTTTATTTAAAGATAAGCTTTGTGTAGCAACAGCTACCGCTAAATTAATTTGTTTAAGCACTAATAAAGGTGAAATATTGTGGAGCTCGGTTCTTAGTAGCGAGGCTTTAGCAGCTCCAGGATTTTCTTCCGATCCGATGTTTGATTTAGTTTATCTGCATACTATAGATGGTGGGTTAAGTGCTACTAATTTAATTAATGGTAGACAGGTCTGGAGATTTTCAACTTTAGTGCCAAATATAGCATTACGGCGTGGTAGCGCTCCAGTTGTTGGTGGTAATAAAGTTATATCTGGGTTTGCTAACGGTAAATTATTTGCGTTAAACCAAGAAGACGGTTCTATTTTATGGTCACACAACATAGCTAATCCTAAAGGTAAATCGGAATTACAACGTATGATAGATATTAGTGCCGATCCAGTTATTCACGATAATAAAGTGTATGCGGTTAGCTATCAGGGCAATTTAACAGCTATTTCTCTGAATGATGGTTCGTTGTTATGGGAAAGAGAAATTTCTTCGTATTCCGGATTAGTAGTAGACGATAGCAAAGTATATGTTGTTGCAGTGGATGGTAAAGTATTGGCAGTAGACAGTAAAACAGGCTCTACTTTATGGGTACAAGAAGATTTAATTGGGCGTGATTTATCTAAACCAGTAATTATAAATAATTGTGTTGTGGTTGGTGATATGGACGGTAATTTATACTTTTTAAATAAACGTTTTGGTAATATTAAAGTTAAAAAATTTATTGATAGTGCTGGGATATCTATTCCTCCGATAGAAGCTGATAATATATTATACATATTGACTAATAGTGGTCGTTTGATGGCAGTAAAACATGGTCCCAATAATTACTATAATAGGTAGGCCAAATGTTGGTAAATCTACCTTATTTAATCGTTTAACTAGGAGTAAATCTGCTTTAGTAGTAGATTTGCCTGGTACTACTAGAGATCGTAATTATGGATTTGGTAAAATTGGTGAAAAATCTTATATAGTAGTAGATACGGCAGGTATAACTGATGATGTTGAGCAAAACAAAATAGTTATTAAACAAATAAATAAAGCTATAGTAGAGGCTCAAGTAGTATTATTTGTAGTAGATGCTCGAGCTGGATTAATGCCGGCAGATCTAGATGTTGCTAAACAATTACGTAAATTTAATAAAAAAATTATTTTAGTGGTTAACAAAATTGATGGCGTTAATGTAGATACAGTATCTAGCGATTTTTTTAGCTTAGGGTTTAGTAAAACTATTGAAATATCAGCTAAAGCTAATAAAGGCATTAATAAATTAGCTAGTGAATTTATTAACGAGTTTATTAATGAATTAGAACTAGATGTTACTTATGAATTGGAAAATCAAGATTCGTACATTAAAGTTGCAATTGTTGGTCAACCTAATGCAGGTAAATCTACTTTAATAAATAATATTCTTGGAGAAGAACGGGTAATAGTGCAAGATAGCCCTGGTACTACTAGAGATAGTATTTATATTCCTACTAAAATAGGTAGGTATAAATATATGCTAATAGATACAGCCGGGATGCGACGTAAGGCTAGGGTTAAAGAAACAATAGAAAAGTTTTCAGTTCTTAAAACGTTACAAGCAATAGAAGATGCACAGGTAGTAGTATTATTAATAGATGCTCAAAAAGGCATAGTAGAGCAAGATTTAAAATTAGTAAGTAGTATTATAGAGGCTGGTAGATCTTTAGTTTTAGCTATTAATAAATGGGATAGTATTAGTAAAGATAGTCAAAATAAATTACAAAAAAACATAGAAAGAGAATTAAGTTTTATTAACTTTATTAAACCTATGCCTATATCAGCATTGCATGGTTCTGGGATAAAAAAGATGTTTTTTGCAGTAGTAGAGGCATTTGAATCTGCTACTAAGTCGGTTGTAACTAATAAATTATCTTTATTATTAGAACAAGCAGTGGCGGAGCATCAGCCACCGTTATCTTCTAACGGTAAACGTATTAAATTGCGTTACGCTCATTTAGGTGGGCATTTGCCGTTTAAGATAATAATTCATGGTAATCAGGTTAATCGTTTACCAGATCATTATAAAAAGTATTTAAGTAGTTTTTTTAGAGAGAGATTGCAATTACAAGGCACTGTTGTTAACATAGAATTAAAAAAATCGGATAATCCTTATGTATAATAACATTAAAAATAAATTACTAATAATTACCTTAGCCGTCATAATTGTTCCTGCAGTGCTAGCAGATACAGTAATAGATCACTATAATATCACTTATTTTAAAAACATAATTTCTCTCATGCCAATTAACGATATAACAACAATACCACAAAACGGTAAGGCGCTAACCAGTAAGTGTAGCAATAAAGCCATACAATCTTTTGATAAATATTATTCTATTTATTTTAAACCATGGAATGAACAAGTAACCTTTGATGGTGAGGAGTTACAGAAATTATTAGCCAAAAGGCCTAAAAGATTTGCAGAGAATTATCAGTTATTACCTACTACATTTTTTATGGAAATCGAGGAAAATGCCAATATAGAGGCAATATCTTCGTTAAATCAACGAGCAGTAATGGTTAATAATAGTAATCTACGAATATTGCCTACTAATAGCTATTTATTTGCTGATCCGCGTGAAACCGGTGAAGGATATCCATTTGACTATGCGCAAGATGATTATTTGTCTATTGGTGAGCCATTGTTAGTTTCTCATTATACAAAAGATGGTAAATTTGCATATATCAGAACAGTCTCTGGGGCTACTGGTTTTGTGTTATCGCAAGATATAGCAGAGGTTGATAGTAATTTTATACGTGCTTATCAAAAAAATTTAGTTGTGTTAACAAAAGATACATTAGGTTATCCAAAAGTTGAGAATAATAAACAGTCAAGTATTCAATTATATATAAGTTCTGTACTACCACATACCCCGGAAGAAGAAGGTGTTTTATTAATACCGATGAAAAATTCATCTGGCAGCGCAGTTTTACATAGCATTAATGTAAGTCCTAAAAATTATATATCTAAGCCTTTAAGTTTTTCTAAAAATAATGTTATTGATGTTGTTGCTCAATTAATTGACAAACCATATGGTTGGGGTGGGGATCCATATTTATTTCGTATGGACTGTGCGAGGTTAGTAAGGAATTATATGGCGTTATTTGGAATTCATATGCCGCTATTATCGCGAGATCAAAGTAAACAGGGAGATGCTATTGACTTATCAAGCATGAATAATCTGCAAAAGAAAAATACTATTAAAACTCAAGCTATACCTTATCAAAGCATAATATATTTACCAGGACATATTGGAGTATATATGGGTGAATATAAAGGAGAGCCAATATTTTTACATGCAGCTTGGGGATTAAAGCTATTCGATGATTCTAATGTAGAGTATCGTTATATTATCGGAAAATCTATTATTTCTACATTAACTCCAGGTAAAGAATTAAAAGGGTTTGTACCAGAAAAAAGTGATTTGCTTAATAAAATAACTTTATTAGCAAACTTTAATCTTATAAATAATTAAAATTAAAAAGTCTTATGGAGACGAGATATGTGTAGATTAAAAAAATTAATCTTTTTTATAATTTCGTTTATAATTATCATGCCAACAGGGTATTGCAGCATGTTTGAAGTAACACCTCTTACCGATAAAATGAAACAGCAAATGCAAACCTTAGGGACTTGGAAAAAAGAATGTCCTATAGCAATGGATAGGCTTAGATTAATTAAATTTTCTTATTATGATTTTTCTGGAATAGAACAAGAAAATGGGCAAATGGTAGTATTAGATGTTGTATCTAATAGAGTTTTGAAAATATTTAAAGAACTGCATTCGATAAAGTTTCCTATTGCTAGATCATATCCTATAGAACATTATAAAGGTAACGATGACGAATCAATGTTAGATAATAATTCATCTTGTTATAATTGTAGGTTTATTACTGGTATGAATAATATACCTTCTATACATTCTTATGGATTAGCAATTGATATAAATCCCATACAAAATCCTTATCTTGGGTTTAATGGCCAAGAAGAGAATTTCATTAAAATATTACCTAATAGTGGCAAGGAGTATGCTAATAGAAATAATCTTCGGCCAGGTATGGTAGAAAGCATTATAGAAATTTTTAAAAAAAATGGCTTTACCGATTGGGGTGGAAAGTGGATTTACCCACGAGCAATTGATTGGCAACATTTTCAATTACCAAGGCCGCTTGCTCAATTATTAGTAGCTATGAGTTTTAAAGATGCAAAAGAATTTTTTGAAATATATAGTATTGCTAAATCGCCGATTTTTAATTTTGGTGAATACGATCCTGTTGATACTAACAAATTTGTAGAGCTATATATTAAAGATCCAAAAAAATTTATGGCAACTTTTAGAAACAAAAAAAATATTTTTGATAGCAACACTACTGAAGCGCTAAAAGAATTAGAAAATTTTGTTTAAGTAATATAAAAAAATAGTGATAATACAAGTTTTTTGCATGCGCATTTAAGTATTTACAATAGATTTTATTTAGTTAATCTTCTATTATCTTACAGTCAGTTTGGAAGGAGATGATATTGAGTGCATTAGCATTTAAAAATTATAAAATTTCAACACTAATTGGTTCTGGAGCTTTATTATTATGGGCTGTTGAACCATTATTAGTTTCGGAATTAATAAATGTTCCTGCTTTTGAAGCATTAACTATAGTCTTTATTAGCTGTTTTTTATTAACTGCTATTAGAATTACTATGTTACGTAGATGGAAAATTATTTTAAGACAAAATGTGTTTGTTTGGATTTTTGGTGTAATTACTATCTGTGGTAGCGATCTTTGTTATTTATTGGGTTCTAAGTTAGCGCCGATTGCTCATATTGATTTAATTGATTATTTATGGCCATGTTTAATAGTGGTGTGGATTAGTTTTTTACCAAACGAAAAATTTCGTACATATAGTATTTTAGGTACAATATTAGGATTTATTGGCATATTTCAATTATGTTTTTCTAATGAGATGTTACACAATATGCAAGCTTCTAGGTTGCTAGGTTATGGCATTGCTATGTTTGGGATCTGTTTATGGGGTGGGTATTCAATTTTTTCTAAATACCATAAAAATGTTCCAAATGATATGATGGGTATTTACTGTGGGGTAGGCGCGTTAGTTTGTTTAGGTATTCATTTACATTTAGAAACAACTGTTGTTCCAGAATGTAACGAGGTTGGTATGGCAGTAGTATTAGGGTTAGCTGGGCCTGGTCTTGCATATCAATTATGGGATCATGGTGTTAAGCATGGTAATGTTGGTTTATTAAGCACAGGTTGTTATTTGGCTCGAATAGCAGCATTAATACTATTAGTTTATTTTGGAAAAGAACCATTTTCTAAAGAATTAGTTATTGCGGGTGTATTGGCGTTTCTAGGAATATTTATTGGTCATTTAGATAATTGCAAATTATTTAAAACTAACAAAAAAACTATTGAGGTGGATTGCCAACCAACACCATAGTTAATTCTTGTAAATTTAAATATTTTTCAGCGACTTTATTTATTTGTTCTACTGTTACAGAATGAATTTGTTGATTGCGGTTATTAATTTCTTGAATAGTTCTGCCTAATAGTTCAGACCGTAATAAAAATTCGCTAGTTTGTTCGGTAGTTATAAAATTTAGAGCAAATTCGCCAATAGCACCAGATTTAGCATCTATAACTTCTTGTTCGGTTACGCCGTTAGTTTGTAATTTTTTTATTTCTTGTTTTACTAAATCAATGGTTTTAGGAGAGTCTTTATTATCGCATTTAAAATATCCTATCAATAAATTAGATAGTTCTCGTTGTTCTAGGTAGCTGCCAATTTCGTAAGCTAAACCATGTTTTTCTCTTACTTCTACCCATAATCTACCGGTAAATGGATTACCTAAAATGCGATTTAAAATTAGCATTGGATAAAAATCTTTAGATTTAAATGTTGGGGCATGTAGTGCAAATGCTATGCCACTTTGGGGGGAATTTTTAATAACTGTTTGTAAAGAACCGTCTAATTTGGGAATTATTTGAGGAGTAGCTTTTAGTTGAGCCTTTGCCGGTAATTTAGCAAAAGCTTGATCGGTATATTGACTAATTTTTTTATAATCTAAATTACCTACAAAAGATATTATTAGATTATTTTTAGTTAAACGATCTAAAATAGCAGTATTAATATTTGTGAGGCTTAAGGTTTGAATGCTGTTAGGTGAGCCAGTATATGGATAGCCATATGGATGTCCTAGAAAAATCTTACTGTCTAATGCATATTTAGCAAATTCTAGTTCTGAAGCAGTTTCTAGACGTATAGTGTTATTAAAATTTTTTAATTTATTTAATTCGTTATCTTCTAATTTAGAATTGGTAATTATGCCAGATATTAAATTCATTACTGCTAATAGATTTTCTTCTGGGCATTTAAATTGAATAGTTAAATTATCTTGATCAAGATTAAATGAGATCCCTTTAATAACCCCTAGCTCTTTTATTTTTCTATTGCGTTGATTTCTGTCTAAATTATCAGAGGAATTTCTCCATAACATTTGTGCAGTAATATAGGCTAGTCCTTCTTGGCCATTGATATCGTTTTTACTACCTGCCCCCCTAAATGCCATACTAACCGATACTAAATCTGTAGTTGGATCTGGTAATAAAATAATACCTATATTATTAGTGGTAGAAAATATTTTAGGCTGAAGGCTGGCGTATGTACAACAACCCCAAATTAACAAAAATCCTAATATTAATATTTTATTTAATTTTTTTAGCATAATTATCATAATAAATCTCTAAATATAATTTTAATTTTCTAAAATTGGATAAGCATAAGCAACGACTCTAGGTGATTTAGTAAATATTAATTTAGCAGCATCGTTGATTTGTTCAGCAGATATGTTTTGTAAAGTTGGCAACCAATTTTTAATGTCTTCTATGTTATAATTATATGCTAAATTTGATCCAATAAAATCTGCGATACTAATAATAGAATCGTGGTTAAAACGGAAATAAGTAAGATATTGTTGTTTGGCATTTGCCAGTTCGTTAGAATTAACTCCATTAGTTATTAAATTGTTTATTTCTGCTGAAACTAAATATTCTGTTTTAGCTGTATCTATAACATTAATTGGTGATACAAATATAGAAAAATCACAAGGATCTAACATATATCCGGTATAATCAGTATTGGCGGTAAATGCTATCTTTTGTTGGTCTACTAAAATCTTTCTTAGTCTACCAAAAGAATCATCCCCTAAAATAAATTCTAATAAAGTTAATGAAGCTACTGTAGCAAGGTTTTTATTAGTATGGTTTGGTGCAGTATATGCTGATCTCCAATAATGGCTTTGAAATTTAGTATCACGTAGTTCCACCTTAGTGGTACAATTATTATGAGTTGGTTCTACTCCTCTTAGGGTTGTTCTATTTGGTAATTTTTTAGAATTAATGGCTCCATAATATTTATTTATTAATGGCATAACGGTATTTTTAGAAATATCACCAGAGATCACTAAAATAGCATTATTTGGTGCATACCAAGTTTGATAAAAATTAGTAGCGTCTTCGTGGGTGTAACTTTCCATATGATGTTTAAAACCAATAATAGGTTTTCCGTAAGGATGTTGCCAGAAAAATGCTGCATTAGAAGATTCTGATAGTAATTGTTCTGGGTTAGATTCACTTCGTTGGCGACGTTCTTGTAGAATAACTTGTAATTCTTTATCCGCATCATGTTGGCTAAACGCTAAATTAGCCATGCGATCGGCTTCTAACTCCATAATATTTTCTAAAAATTCTTTAGCAATGGTTATCGAGTAGGTGGTATAATCCCAAGTAGTGCCAGCGTATGGATCGCCACCTAATTTATTAATAATTAATTTAAAAGAGTCTCCAGGATATTTAAAGGTTCCTTTAAACATTAGGTGTTCTACATAATGAGCTAGCCCGCTTTTATTTTGTGGAGAATCAGCTGATCCTACTTTGTACCATAGTCCATGATATACAACTGGGGCACGATTGTTAGGAATTAAAATTACTTCTAAGCCATTTTTTAATTTAAAATTTTCTATATCTAACTTTTTAGCTATAACTATATTTGGTATTATAAAAAATATAATACTAATAAATATATTTTTAAGTTTTTTATTAACCATTTAAGTCCTATATGCATTTAGTATAAAAACAATTCAGGATTTATCCTAGCATCATTTAAACTTACTGACCAGTGTAAATGCGGTCCAGTTACTCTACCGGTTGCGCCGACTGTACCAATAGCAGAATTAGCTGCTATCGTATCTCCCTCAGCTACATCGATAGTATTTAAATGAAAATAACTAGTTATTAAACTTTGCCCATGATCTATAAATATGGTATTTCCAGTATAAAAAAAATTGCCAGTTAAAATAACTTGACCAGCCGCAGCTGCATAAATTGGAGTGCCTATTGGTGCTGCTAAATCTAAACCAGAGTGATAACCTTTCTTTTTGCCGTTTAAAATACGGTTTAGACCAAAAACACTAGATTTACGACCTAATACTGGCTGATGCAGTTTTAAATTAGGTACTAATTGAGACCAATAGCGGTATGCTTGTTTGATTGATTCAGTTTCTTTTTTTATTCTAAGTTGATCGGTTGACGAGGAAGGGTATACTAAGTTAGGGTCAATTTTTAAGACTTCTTGAGGATAAAGTTTTTTAGACACTAAAAAAGTTTTTTCTAAATTAATTTTAAACGTATTATAGGTTGTCGGATTGGCGTGGATAGAAATTTTTTGGATCCCAGGTTTTGTGGTAATAGGAATTCCAACTACTGCCATCCAGTTAAGCTGTTGTTCAATAGGACTATGGTACTTAACAACTAAGACTTGTTTGCCATTAAAATAAACTACTGGGGCTTGAATAGTTTTTAAATCTAGTGGTAGTACAGCTATGCCCCCTGGTATGGCATTATTAGCTGGTAAATGTTGGTTGGCGTAACAAAAATTAGTAAAAAAAATCCCTATAGTTAAATTAAGTAAAATAAAAATAATTTTAATGGGTTTGTTCCTCATGTTAATATTATTATAAGCCTAATAAATTATTATATGAAATATATACCAAATAACCTAGATAGACATGATTTTTTTATGCAGCAAGCCTTGCAGCAGGCAAAGGTAGCTTGGCAATTAAATGAAGTACCGATTGGTGCTGTTTTAGTAGCAGAAGATAATATTATCGCTAGTGGTCATAATTTATCTATTACTAATTTAGATCCAACTGCTCATGCAGAAATAATTGCTATACGTAATGCAGCACGAGTTTTAGGTAATTATAGGTTAGTAAATACTAGTTTATACGTAACTGTAGAGCCTTGCGTTATGTGTTTTGGTGCGTTAATGCAAGCTAGAGTTAATAAAGTAATATTTGGTGCTAAGGATCCTAAATTTGGAGCAATAGGAAGCGTAGTTGATTTAACTAGCTATAAATGGACCCATAAGCTAACTATAATTAGCGGAATACTAGAACCTGAGTGTAAGTTTATATTACAAGAATTTTTTAAAAATAAGAGATGATACAGTAGGTAAAAATGTTACCCACAATTTTTTTGCATATCTATGTGGATAAGATGGTAGCAAGTTGCTTGAAGCCTTATACCATCTAGCTTTTTTGAAATTGTTCAAAAAATCACCAATAGTATTTTTTGTAAAATACTTAGCTAATTTTTAAAGCGTCTGGTGCATATTTTTTTAATATTTTAATTATAGCTTTCCAATTTATTTGTTCATTGAATTTTAATTTTTTTGAATTTGTAGTATTAATTAAGTTAGCTTTGCTCTCACTAACATTTAATATGCCACTTAATGCTAATTTTCTTATGGTTATGGCTTGAGTTTCATTAATTAAAATTTTGTATAATTTTTCTAAAACTAAAGGGCATTTAGAGTTAATATAATAACTAATCCAAGATAACAATGCACTGAATTTAACTTTAACATCTGGGTTATTGGTAAATATTTTGTAAGCTTGTTCTTTAAACCAAGGGATCTTTAACCAGAACCCTAAAGTTTCAATAGCGTGTTCACGTAAATCTACTACAGTTTCCATAATTTTATATACTTCATCAGCTAATTCACAAATTTGTTTTTGATTGATAATAGATATAGTGTGTAAAGTGCGTTCAAATAAAATTATATCAGTTTGATTGGGTAAAATTTCTAATGATCTATTTAAAATTTTTCTATACTGTTTTAGTTCGGCTGCAGGAGTTTTATGTATATTAATTATTTTTTTATTATTATGCTTAGTTTGTTTTAACATTTTATGCGTATTCCTAGCTAACCATTATACAGATTATATACTTAACACACATAAATTTTCGGTATTCTAAAATTAAAGAGCTGTAAACTCGCCCAGCTTCGCAGGGCTCAAACAACAGCCATTTAATTTTTAGAACACCAAAAACTCATGTGCATTAAGTATAACAACTTTAGTTGTGCTGTAAATATTGTATTTAGCAATATAAATTGATTGTTAGATAGTTGGAGGATCATTTTTAATAAGCATAACTTTATTTCTAAAATATTTTAAAAACCCTCTTCTTTTAAATAATAAATACATAAATTCGTGGTGTAATTTTCGATCGCGCGTATAATATATCTTTCCAGATTTATCTTGAGAGGATCTAGGAAAATCTATACCTAATTGATAATTTTTTAAATGATAGATAATTTTTTCTATTGCCTCTAATTCTGCTTTGCAATATAGAGTTTCTGGAGTATCTTCTTGGGTGATTTCTGGAATAATTCTGTCTATTATATCACCGTTATCTATAAATTTGTTTACAAAATGTATAGTTGATCCAATTTTATTAAATTCATTGTTATAAAAAGCAAAGAAAAAACAATGGTTACCTTTATAATTAGGAAGATATCCGCCATGGATATTTATTACATTTTTACCAAGTAACTTTAATATATTAGGTTTTAGAATAGATGTTCCCATTACAATGGTTATGTCTGGGGTAACATGCTTTAATATTTCAATTACTTTTTCGCTATTTACCCAATCTACTATGTAATCATCGTTATAATTGTTGGATATTTTTGAGATGAAAAAATTCTCTCTATACTTGTTATGTCCTATTAAATTTCTCCTAAAATGATGATATATATTATAAAAATAGTCTTTATATTTTTTATTATGTAGTAAGCGTTTTCTTTGGCATTTAGAAATTTCTACTATGCTGGTAACATTAGTAAATTCTTTTTTCAACCTGTAAAGCAAATATTTATTATGTGGCCCATCTGAGCGTAAAATTAAAATTTTCATTTTCTAAAAGTTGGCGCCACTACCGGCGCCTGATTTGCACTATGTTTATATATTATTATATTCTAGGCCTGGGACGAGATGGAGATGATGAAGCAGATTGTTTCGTTAACTCTTGCAATAATTTAGCAGGATCTCTTAATGCCTTATGTTTGAATAGAGGAAGGTTATTTTGTGCAGCAAATGTTCTCACTAAATCTTTAAGTGGACCTCCCATTCCATCATGATAAAAGATTGCTTGAATACCACCCATAATACTATCTTTACATTTGGTTAAACTTTCCATTCCGAAACCTGGCTTCACATAATCTTGGATCCATTGATTAGGAAGAATATGGGTAACGGCAAAAGGAAAAGCTGCATTTATTGCAATGTTAGCAAAATCTTGATCAAAATGTACTCCACCAACACAAAGGATTGGAATTATCTCTTGATCTGGCTGGTCGAATACTTCAGTTAAAGATTTTGCAATAATTTGAGCAGCTATAGGGTTTTTCCAGCTTTCTCTTGAGCTGCCAATTTCTATGTCTACTAACGGAACTGAGAATTCTGGTATTAAATCAGGTGATTGATTATAAGTTACCCCAGACCAATGGGTAGCTTCGGTTTTAGTTGAAAAATCATTAAGATTCATGAGTTTTCTGTTACTTTCTATGGCTTGGATTATGTTACGAGTTAATAGAGGATTAGCTCTACTAAAATTACCTGTAGCAACATCGCTATTAGTATGAACAGTTAGAATTTGATCTGGGGCGTTTTTTCCTTCGTGCCAATTTACAATTCCAGCAAAATCACATTCGGAGAATTGTGCTAATTCTGGTAAATACTTAGTATAATTATGACTTAAAACTTCTTCTGTTTGAGCGAATAGAAATACATGATCTTCTTTGGTGTATTGTAATACTGGTTTGCCATCAAAAATAATCCCAGATTCTTGAGGGTTATACATATCGATTACTCTATCAAAAATTCCTTTTGCCACAGGATCGTTACTTTCGTTACAGCAAAAAAAATACATAGTCTTCATATTAACACTCCTTTTAACACTTCTTGATAAATAAAAAAAACAATTTTTTAGCATAAATTTAATCTAAGCATTGCATTATTGATCTCTTCGTCATCTTCAGATAAAGATTTTTTTGCGTTTGCATCAATGGCTTTATTCTTATACGACGAATAATGGAAAGTCAAGTTTTTAGTTGGTGTATCTAGTTTGTTTTCTGTGCTGCATTTCTCGCTTTCTAGAGTTTTATCTTTTAAATTAGCATTAGATAAGAAATTTTCTAACATATCTTTTACTGCAGGAATAACATTTGAAAAAGTAAAAAACAAGCCAACTCTATATGGAAACCCAACATAAAATCCTTTGTAGCCGCCTAGATTAGTTAAAACATCATTAATAGTTGAACGTAATGACATTTTTTCATGAGTTTTTTGCATGCGCGTTGCCATTGTATCAAATGGATGTGATAAAAATGCCCCAATAAATCCCACCCATAAACTTGCTATAAATTCATAAAGATTATTGTTAGAAGAATGCTCACGTACATATTGTTTTACGGAAGGATTAATTTGTAACATAAAAAGTGTAAAAACACCATCGCGTGTCGCAATAAATCGGTAACTTTTCCATGGACGTAAATATCCATGTGAGAACATGTCTTTTAGTGCAGCTTTAAGTCCGCAGTTTAATACTTGTTGTCTTATGATGCAGTTTTCAACTAACGTAGCAACAATAGCTCCTTGAATGCCGCAATATGAACTTATTATTACGTTTGTAGAAATTGAAGAGTTTTCTTTGAAATGATTTTTTAAAAAACCATCCGTCATAAGTTGCATGGTTGTTGTAGGTATTATATTGGCAGCAAAAATAGTAGAACCTTTAAAAGGGTAGAACTTTTGATTTTTTAATCCGCCGACTAAATACTTTTTATATCCTTCTAATGGGAAAGTCAAATATGATACCGCCACTCCGGCTCCAGCGCTAGATAGAAATTCTCTAAACATATTTTTTTTGTTTTCTTCTTTTTTACTAGGCATAACAACGAAATTCCTTATAACTTTCTGTGTTTGTAGTATAAAATAGTTCCAGTTTTCTATTTAATTTGGTGAACATTTTGCGGCAGTAATTTATTTTATAATCTAATTCTAAATCTAATTTATTTAATAAAATGCCCATATAAGTACCACTGTGTGCGCATATTACTCCTAACCCATCAATTTTATAATTAATTTCTAAAATATCCTTAAAAGATGGTTTGTAGTTATATTTTTGATTTAATTCAGCGCTACGTGTAGATATGTTTCCAATTGTTTTTAAATCTTGAGTCTCAATCGCATCCATACATTGTGATAGCAATTCTTTGAATTCATATTTTTCTGCTATAGAAGGATTGCGTTTAATTTGATTGTATTGTACAGTGTCTACAATCCCTCCTTCGTCCATTGCTATAATAATTAAATCTGGATAATAATCAAACTTTTTTAACAAAGAAACTTCTCTGTGGTAATAAGCAACAACTCCATCGTATAACAAACCATCGGAAGGTTCGATTTGACATATTAATTGTTCTATATGTTCTACAGGGTATGTTACATTAAATATTTTTGATATAGAACGATAAGTTGCAACTATATCTGCAGTGGAACTTGATAAGCCTTTACCGATAGGGATTTCGCTTTCAATTGATATATCTCCACCTATGGGAACTTTATGATATTCGGCAAGCAAATTGGCAAAACATTTTACTTTTTTTTTATGGTTAGGTTTTACAGTAAATTGATTACTATAGTTAGGTTTAAAATAAGCTTTAGACTTTAAATTAATTGGTAATGTAATTAAGAAATGCTTTTCGTTTGGTAATATGCCTTGTAATAATTCACCAAATGCTCCGTATGAAAAACCAGAAGTACTCATCATAGCCATACATCCTATATAATTATGCGCGGATTAAAAATGTAATTAGTTTTGCATTATGAGGAATAAAATTTATTAGTCAATAGTTCGTATCAAGTAATTTATTAATTTCTTTGTTTGGCAAAATAGGAATTTATGTAAAGACCTAAAAGAACTAATAAGATTGCTACAAATTTCCACCATTCTAGCGGTTCTTCTAACAATAACATTGAGCTAAGCATACCAAAGATAGGAACTAAGAGACAAAAAGGAGCTACAATAGAAATTGGGTATTTGTTTAATAACCAATTCCAAATATAAAATCCTAATAAAGTTGAAATATAAACTATATAAATAACAGCAAATATAGAGCCCCAAGTATAATGATAAAAACTATCGATGATTTTATCTGTTCCTTCGAAAAAGATAGACATTAAAAGAAGTAACGGCCAAGAAAAAAAACCTCCCCAAACAACTAATGACAAAATATTGGTAGTTTTAATTTTTTTTGAAATTAAGTTTCCTAGCCCCCAGGCGATTGCTGCTGCAAGAACTAACGCAAAACCAATTAATGAAGTATCATTTTTTAAATTTATGCCAATAATAACAATACCAAAAAAAGCAATTAAAGCACCAATTATTTGCCATATGGTGATTTTTTCATTTAAAAAAATTACTGCCAATAATATGCTAAAAAATACTTGGGTTTGAAATAATAATGATGCTAATCCAGCAGTTATTCCCATATATATTCCAATAAACAATAATGAAAATTGCAAAGCAAACATAATTAATCCATATGTTGCGATTAATTTGAATGAAGTTGATGGTGGTTTAATAAAAAAAATAGCTGGCATGCTTACCAAAAAAAATCTAATACAACAAAATTCTATTGGTGGAATAAAGTTAAGACCAAATTTAATAGCTACAAAATTAAATCCCCAAATGGCCGTTAATAAAACTATAATTGCGAAATGCTGTAAACTCATAGCACAGGATATCTCATAATTGTTGATAGTAAATCAACTAATTATGTTTTGTCTTATAAAAAAAATAATATTACCTAGTAATATTATTTAAAATACTTTATGATCCCGCTCAAAATGTTTTATTACAACTACAAGGGTGTACAGATGGATTGTCAAATTATAGATTATATAAAATGTTTACCTAATTTAAACCCTCTATTTGAAAAAGTTTCTGATTCTATTATCCTTCCTCGAATAATTCATGTTAATAATAATCTTTACGCTGCTGTTTTTTCAATTATGAAGTTATTGCCAGCTAAACATATTATATATGAAGCTATAACAAGAGGTGATATAAAAGAAGGTTGTACTATAGTAGACACCTCTAGCGGAACATTTGCTTTAGGAATCGGCATTATTTGTTCGGAACTTGGATTGCCATTTAAAATTTTTGGAGATCCTATTATAGATCCATTTTTAATTCAACGGTTAGAAGATTTAGGTGGAAGCGTACATATAAGCGTAAACCCTAAAAGCCCAGGTGCATATCAAAAATTACGTTTGGAAGCATTAAATAATTTTATTTCAAAAAACAAATTAAGTTATTGGATGAAACAATATGATAATCTTGATAATAGTCATTCTTATAAAATCATTGGGGATTTAATATTAAAATCATTAGGTTCAAACATTAACGTTGTTGGTACTGTCGGTTCAGGTGGTTCTACATGTGGAATTATTAAAGCCATTCGATCCAAAAATAATATCGTTCAATTAATTGGAGTTGATACTTTTAATAGTGTTTTATTTGGGCAGCCGGATGGTAAGCGTTTATTAAGGGGGCTTGGCAATTCTATTATGCCAAAAAATTTAGATCATAGTTGTTATGATCAAGTTCATTGGGTTTGCGTAAACGATGCTAATTATTATACTAGATTGTTATTTAAGAATAAATCAATATTTTGTGGGCCAACTACTGGAGCTGCATATCAAGTTGCTAATTATCTAGCTAAAAAAAATCCTACAGAAAAATATATTTTTATTGCTCCAGACGAAGGGTATCGTTATTTGTCTACGGTATACAACGATATTTGGCTTAAGCAGCAAGAATTCTATAAAGAAGATATTACTCAGGAACCAACTTTAGTAGAAGTTCCAATAGCTGCTAAAGAACCGTGGTCGTTTATTAATTGGAATTTAAGAACATACCAACAAGTATTAGGTAAAAAGTTTGATGAAAAATAAACTCAACCATGAACAGATTGTTTTTATAGAAAGCAATACTACAGGTACTGGGAAATTATTCTTAGAAAAAGCTAGGATTAAAGGGCTACAACCTATATTTATTACCAAAGATCCTAATAAATATAGTTTTTTAACTGAAGAATTAATTCAACCTATAATTTTAGATACTGATTCTGAAGAAGAACTTTATAATAATTTAAAAGATCTAAAAAATTTAAAAGCTATTTTTTCAACTTCAGAGTACTACATAGAATCTGCTTATAAATTAGCTAAAAAATTTGGATTATCAGCAAATGATCCAAAAGCAATTGGGTTGTGTAGAAATAAGGATTTATTAGCTAAAACATTGACTGAACATGGGATCAAGTGTCCTAAAACCTTAATAATTAATTCAATCGAAGAAATAAATAATTTGCTTGAGCAAATTGATTTTGATTTTCCAGTGATTATAAAACCATCTAAAGGTTCAGGTAGCATTGGCGTTAGATTGTGTGCTAATAAGAAAGAAACATTTAAATATGCTTCAATCCTAATGGAAGAAAAAAATCGAGAAACAAGATCGATACTTATTCAAGAGTATATTGAAGGTGATGAATATTCTGTTGAAACTTTAAGTTTTAATAGCCAAGTTAATATAATAGGGATCACCAAGAAATATTTAAGTGAGCCACCATTTTTTTTAGAAACCGGACATGATTTTCCTATAAATCTTCCAGAAGTACTTAATAAAAGTATAGAAGAATTGATTTTAAATAGTTTTAAAGTCTTGGGTTTTCTTTTTGGTCCGGCGCACACCGAAATAAGAATAAAAAATAATATTCCTTATGTTATAGAGATAAATCCAAGGCTTGCTGGCGGTATGATCCCAGAGATTATAAAACAAGCCT
>JBEKHL010000027.1:0-21759 GCA_050012295.1 Gammaproteobacteria bacterium | reverse complement strand
ATTCTAAAATTTTATTAGAAAGTTGGCGAGCAATAAACATTTGGTTACCTTAGGCGTTAAATCCCGCATATTTAATATTTAATATTAAGTATACGGTATATTTTACGGTTTAACAAGTTTAAACCGCCAAAGTTGTTCTATCCCAACTTTAATGCCAATACGAGGGGTTTGAATAAAATTTAATGATTTGTTATGGGTTTGGTTTTTATTATTATCTTTGATATAAAAATATATCGATTTAGTTAGATCTATTTTATTATGTTCTGTAGTAATACCAAGATGTTTACATAATTTACCAGGGCCATCTAGGTGTTGTTCAGATTTAAGCTTAACCCCCCTAATTAATACTGCAGCAGGAAAATCTTGTTGTTCGGTAACAATATTAAAGCAATAATACATGCCATAGATTAGATAAACATAACTAAATCCAGCTTTACCATACATAACTTCAGTACGTTTGGTACGTCCTTTAGCGGCATGGCAAGCAGGATCGTTTTCTCCGATATAAGCTTCTGTTTCGGTAACGATCCCTTGGTAATTATTAAATACTAATGTTTTACCTAATAATTCTTTAGCAACGGTTAGAGTATTGTTTTCAAAAAATTTGCGATTAAGTTTTGGCATAAATTTACTCTAGTTATTTACCAATTTTTGTTTGTAATAGATTAATATTAAGCCAAGATATTAGATCTATATTAGTTCGTTGTTGATTTATAGTCCCAGCATAAACAATACTAGGTTTCATTCCTTTAGTAGTAACAATTTGTTGCCATGTAGGGAAATATTTATAAGAGTTTGAATATATTGTTTTACCAGATTTAATTTCTATTGGGTATAATTGGTTGTTACTCTCAATAATACAATCAATTTCGTTACCTGTTTGATCTCGCCAATAATAACAATTATTCGGTCTGCCAGCATTAAAGCGATATTTTAATAAATCACTTATTATTATATTTTCAAACAATCCTCCACGCAGAAAGTGAGAATATATTTGCTCTTTTGTTTCAATGTTTAATAATGAACAGGCTACACCAGTATCAATAAAATATAATTTTGGCGCTTTTATTAGACGTTTATTAAAATTATTATAGTATGGTTGTAACATAAATATAACGTAGCTAGTTTCTAACACAGACAGCCATGCTTTTGCAGTTTTTGGATCTATGCCGCAGTCTTTGCCTAATTCACTAATATTTAATACTTGCCCTATTCTTCCTGCGCATAATTTTACAAAGTGTTGGAATGTGGTTAAATCGGTAATATTTTTAATTTGGCGCACATCACGTTCTATATATGTGTAAAGATAGTTGTTATACCAATCTAGAGAGTTAATATGTTCAGCATATAGTTTAGGATAACCGCCAGTGAAAATAAATGATTCTAAATCAGTAGGAAGTAATTTGCTTGCTGTTAATTCTTCAATTGATAACGGTAATAGTTTAAAAATTGCTGTTCGCCCAGAAAGAGTTTGGGTAACTTTTTCGTTAAGTAATATATTTTGAGATCCGGTTAAGATAAATTTACCTATACAAGGTGTTTCATCTACTTCTGATTGCAAGTAAGATAATAAGCTTGGAACTTTTTGTACTTCATCTAAAATTACCCCGGTTGTATGTCTATATTGCCCAATAAACCCGTTAGGGTCGTTTTCTGCAAATTCTCTGTTATCGATATTTTCTAAATTTACATATTTATGTTGTTCGAAAATTTTTTTTGCTACAGTAGTCTTTCCAGATTGGCGTGGTCCGAAAATAGATATAATTGGGTATTCTTTAGCTGCTTGGAGAATTTTAGTGGTTATCGTCCTATTTATGTACATATATTGACAATTATGGAATTTAATTCCATAATTGTCAATATCCATATGAGCGAACAACAATCTTTACTAAAAACTATTTTAATTGCAGCCGGAGGAACAGGAGGGCATATTTTTCCTGGTTTAGCAGTAGCTGAAAAATTAATTGCTAGTGGTTGTAAAGTAGTATGGGTTGGTACTGTTAATGGTTTAGAGGCAACCTTAATTCCCAAGAATAATATTCAAATTCATTATATTAAAATCACTGGAATAAGAGGTAAAAATTTACTTACTAAAATTTTAGCTCCATTTAATATTTTATTTGCAATTTTTCAAGCAGTAAAAATTATAAAATTATTAAATCCAAATATTATATTAGGTATGGGTGGTTTTGTTAGTGGTCCAGTTGGGATTGCCGCTTGGTTATTAGGTAAACAATTAATTATTCATGAGCAAAATGCCGTAGCCGGCAGTAGCAATCGTATTTTAGCTTGTTTTGCTAATAAAGTTTTAGAGTCTTTTCCTAATAGTTTTTCTAATGGTTATTTAAATAAATATATTAATAAAAATAAAATTGTTTTAACTGGTTTACCAGTTAGAGCTAATTTATTAGGTACGCCGCTACCACAAATCAAAAATATTAATATATTAAAAATATTAGTAATAGGCGGTAGTCGCGGCGCTCAATTTTTGAATCAAACTATACCAAAAGCATTAGGTAGTTTATCGAATATTAAAATTTTACATCAAACTGGAGAAAAAGAATTTTTAAGTACTTCTGAGCTATATTCTCAAAATTCTAAAAACAATGTTCATGAAATAAAGCCTTTTATTGAAAACATGTTAGAGGCATATTTATGGGCAGATCTAGTAATTTGTCGTGCTGGGGCATCTACGGTTTTTGAAATAATGGCGATAGGAGTTGCTGCTATATTGGTACCGTTACCTTGGGCTATTGATGATCATCAAAACAAAAATGCCTTGTATTTAGTAAATAATAATGCTGGTATTTTATTAAAACAAAACGAGACAACCATAGAAAAATTAACTAACTTAATTGTTGATTTGGAAGCAAATAGACAGAAATTATATAATATGCAATTAGCGGCTAGGTTGCTTTATAAGGCGTACGAGTCAAATAATAGTGCTGATGCTATTATCAGAACCATCCTAAAAAATGTAAGTTGTTAATTATTGATATATTATCCATTTAATATTATAATGCTCTATCAAATGATAGAGCATTTACGGAGAATACTATGGATATTTTTAATGCAAGAAGTTTAATTGAGCGTCCAGGTGCCCTTATTAGGGATGCTGAGCAAGGACATTTGGCTATGGTTACTAAAAGAGGTAGGCCAGTATTTATTACGGTACCTTTTACTGAAGAATTACTTAGATTAGGTATTTTAAAATCGCTAGCCTTAAAAATGTTGGAAGAAAAGAATTTAACAGTAAAACAGGCGGCTAAAATTGCCGGCTTATCTTTAGAAGAAATGCTATCTTTGGCCTCTGATTTAGGGATCAGTGTTGTAGATTATGATCCAAAAGATCTAGATCAAGAATTGGCTTGTGATGATGAATAAATTAGTTGTTTGTGATGCTGGTCCTTTAATTGCATTAGCTAAAATTAATCAGCTTTCTCTTTTAAGGCAGTTATTTAATGAAGTTATTGTACCAGAAACTGTTTTAAAGGAATGTTTAATAAATATTAGTCTTCCTGGGGCTCAAAAAATTAAAGAGGCTTTAGATCAAAAAATTATTTTGCCTAAAAAAGCGTCGATAATGAATTTTTCTTTAGATAAAATGTCTGTATTAGATTTATTAGATGATGGAGAAAAAGAGGCTATTATTATAGCCAAAGAATTTCAAGCTGAATTGTTAATAGATGAAAAGCAAGGACGAAAAGTTGCAAAAAGTCTTTTTTTAAAAGTTATAGGTATTGCTGGTCTTCTTTTAATGGGCCATGAAAAAGGATTTGTTGTTAATATAGAAAATTGTTTGTATCAACTAAAAATTAAGGGGTATCGATTATCAGATAGATTAATTGAAGAAGTATTGTGGCGAGTAAAAAACCAAAATCTTCTATAACATAAACTGGTCTTTTAAGTTAGTTACAAAGATGGTTGTGTTTTTAACTTTGATTTTAATAAGAAAACTATTAATGTTACCATTGGTATTTTAAATTTAAGAGAATAGCACATGCATTGTTTTAATAATCCTCCTAGTAATAATCTTAATAATTATCTTGGCAATTATTTTTGTAATACTAAATCTAGACGAATTAATAATATTCATTTTGTTGGTATAGGTGGATCAGGAATGAGCGGTATAGCCGAAGTGTTATATAATTTAGGCTTTACAGTCACCGGTTCAGATCTGGCCAAAAATGAAGCAACTATTAGATTAGCTAATTTTGGGATAAATATAGCCTATTCACATATTGCAGAAAATGTAGCTTATTCTGATGCAGTGGTGGCATCTACTGCTGTTCCTAATGACAATATAGAATTAGTTGTTGCTAGAAAACGCCGTATTCCGATAATACATAGATCTGAAATGTTGGCTGAATTAATGCGTTTTAAATATGGTATAGCGGTTGCTGGAAGTCATGGTAAAACAACAACGACTAGTTTAATTGCTACTATTTTAGCAGAAGCTAATTGTGATCCAACTTTTGTAGTTGGTGGTAAAGTAAATAAATTTAGCGCAAACGCTAAGCTAGGTACTGGTGAATTTTTTGTAGCTGAGTCTGATGAAAGCGATGGTTCCTTTTTGTATTTAAATCCATTATTGGCAGTTGTTACTAATATAGATAACGATCATCTTAATAATTATGGTGGTGATTTTAACAATTTAAAAAAAGCTTTTTTAGAATTTATTCATAGATTACCTTTTTATGGATTAGTAGTCGTATGCAAAGATGATCCGGTAATATGTAGTGTTATAGAAAATATTTCTAGGCCATTATTAAGTTATGGTTTTTCTGAACAAGCAGATGTGCGTGCTATTTGTTATCAGCAACAACAAAATGTTAGTAAATTTCAAGTTTTATTACCTGGAGAGTCTCAGCCTAAAGATGTGGTATTAAATTTACCAGGAAAACATAATGTATTAAATGCATTGGCTGCAATAGCAGTTGCGGTAGAATTAAGTATTGATTTTGCCATAATTAATAAGGCGTTAATGAATTTTCATGGTTCAGGTCGAAGATTTCAGATCCATGGAGATTTTTCTATTAATGCTAATAAATTTTTATTGGTGGATGATTATGGCCATCATCCAAAAGAAATTGAAGCTGTAATAGCATCTATAAGAGAAGGGTGGCCAGAACGTAGATTGGTGGTCGTTTTTCAGCCGCATAGATATAGTCGTACTCAACAGTTATTGCAAGAATTTATAGAAGTTTTAGCATATGCAGACCAAATAATATTATTAGATATTTATAGTGCTGGAGAAGCCAAGATCCCTAATATTTCATCACAAATTTTAGGTGAGTTAATACTAGAAAATCATGGTAAAAAAGCCATTTTAATTGCTAAGGATTTATCTGTAAATTTAGAAGATTTATTGTTATTTGAGTTAAATAAAGTTGTAAAAGATGGCGATATAATTTTAATGCAGGGCGCCGGAGATGTTGGCAAGTTAACCGCCAAATTAGTAGAAAAATTAAAACAAATAGTTTATGAGAGATATTAGTAAATTTAATGTTCCATTAGCTAAATATACCTCTTATAAAGTAGGCGGATCTGCTAAAATTTACTTTAAACCGGAAAATCTGCAACAATTAGTTGAGTTTATTAAAGAATTACCCAAAGAAGAAGAAATATTTTGGTTAGGGCTAGGTAGTAATGTTTTAATTAGAGATGGCGGTATAGATGGCGTTGTTATTCATACACATAATGTTTTAAATACCGTAGAAGTTGTTGAACAAAATAGCAATGGATTATTAGTTAAAGTAGGTGCTGGATTAAGTTGTGCACAGTTAGCTAAATTTTGTGTAAAAAATAATTTAGCAGAGGGTATTTGGTTTGCAGGTATTCCTGGCACTATAGGTGGAGCATTAGCTATGAATGCAGGTGCTTTTGGTGGGGAAACATGGAGGCACGTAATTGGTGTAGAGGTTATAAATCGTCAAGGCGAAATATTACAACGTTCTAAGGATGATTATAAAATTAGTTATCGTTCTGTTATTAATGTAAAAAATTTTAATGAAAAACCAAATGAATGGTTTATTGCTGGGTTATTATTTTTTTTATTTAACAATAGAGCGACTAATGATTTTCAAAACGAGCTACAAGAACAAATTAATTTATTATTAAAAAAACGTAAAACAACTCAACCAATTGGAACATTAAATTGCGGATCTGTTTTTAAAAATCCAACCAATAATTTTGCTGCTAAATTAATTGAATCGTCTCAATTAAAAGGGAAAAAATTAGGTGATGCTATAGTTTCTGATAAGCATGCTAATTTTATAATTAATTTAGGTACAGCTACGGCTAAAGATTTAGAACAATTAATTTGTTTAGTACAAAAAGAAGTTTTTAATAGGCATAATATATTATTAGAACCGGAGGTTAAAATAGTTGGAAAGCCAAACTAAAAAGTTATTTAATAAAACACCCTTTGGTACAGTTGCACTATTAAGCGATAGCACAGATCTAAAATCCTCTCAAGAGATATTAAGCGTATTACAAAATAAAAGCATAGATGTTAATATTATTACGGTTCCAGGCAAAGCCAAAGATCTTATAGATAGTACTATATGGCAAAATTTTTCAAGAGTATTTATTGCGTTACCACAATCCCATTATTTATCTTCTGGACACATCCAAGGATTATTAGAACTTTTGTGTATAGATTATACAGGAAGCGGTATGTTAGCTGCAGCTTTAGCAAACGATAGAGTGAAAAGCAAAAAGATTTGGCAAATGATGGGTATTGCAACAACCCCTTTTGTTAAATGGAATACTAATATAAATTGGCAAGAAATTATTGGCCTATTAGGATTTCCAGTAGCAGTAAAATCAATGTATTCTCACGATCAAAAAGTTTTTAAAGTAGCAAATATGGATCAATTAGAAGAATCTTGTCAAAATTTTTGGAATTTGAGTGATGTTATTATAGAGCCATGGATTACTGGAGATAGATATATTGTTTATATTATTGAGGATCAGCCATTATTGCCATTATATGCGGATAGTTTGGTTAGCGAAAATACTAAAAAAGAATATTATAGCCGATTAAATATTCCAGGTATGCAAAAATTAGCCATGGAAGCCTTTAAAGCTATAGGCGGTCAAGGTTTAGCTAGAGTTAACATTATAAAAGATTTAAATGATAATTGTTGGGTTTCATCAATAGATACCTCTCCATTAATTATGCGTAATTGTAATTTTAGTGATGCGGCTAATAATTCTGGGATTAGTTTTGAATTGTTAATAGAAAAAATCTTAACGACTAGTTTTATAAAAAAGACTAATCATCAAAGATTGCATTTGTTTAATAAATATTTTACTAGAGATTAGTCTTCTGGCAAAGGCATTAATATGTTATTTAAGTTAAATATAATAAATTTTAATATAATAAAAAAAATATTAGTATATTTTATATATGTTTTTTTAATTAGTTGGATATGTTTAGTTGGTTGGTTGGCTGTAGATAAGTTTAAACAAAAATATCCAATAACTAGATTGAAATTGTCAGGACAATTAGATTATATTGCTCCTATAGAAATACAATCTAAAATTGAAGATTTGTTGAATGGTAATTTGTGGACCATAAGTGTTAGTAAAGTAAAAGATCAATTATACGAGCATCCTTGGGTACAACAAGTTTTTATAAAAAAACTTTGGCCAGATGTTTTAAAAGTGGATATAATACAGCATAGTCCAGTTGCTAAATGGAATGATAAATTTTTTCTTACTTTTACTGGGAAAATTTTATCTTCAACTAATTATTATGGGAGTAAAAAAGATTTAAAATTGCCGGAGTTTTATGGGCAAAGTGGCCAAGAAAATTTGGTGGTGGAAACGTATTTGATATTATTAGAAAAATTAGCACCACTTGGATTATTTATATCTAAAATTGAAATTATGTCAGATCAAGGTATACAAATAACATTAAACAATAATATTACTTTAAAATTAGGAACATTTGACTTACTTGATAGAATAAATAGGTTTATAGTGGTTTATAAAAAAAAATTGCAGCCAATTATTAGCGATATTTCTTACATTGATCTACGTTATACTAATGGGGTGGCAGTTGGTTGGGCTCAAAAAGGGGGGAAGCTAACGAATGTCCAAAAAAGATAATAATTTAATTGTAGGGTTAGATCTTGGTACTTCTAAGGTAGTTGCAATTGTAGCAGATGTATCCAATGAAAATAACATAGAGATTTTAGGAGTGGGAATTTGTCAGGCTTCCGGGATGAGAAAAGGAGTAATAGTCAACGTTGATGCTACAGTAAATGCTATTGCTAAGGCTATTGAAGAAGCAGAATCGATCGTTGGATGTCAAATTCATTCGGTATATGTTGGAATTGTTGGTAGTCATTTAAGAGGCATTAATTCTCATGGTATGGTAGCAATTGCTGGTCGAGAAATTACTCAGATGGATGTAGATAATGTAATCGAAGCAGCTAAAGCTGTGGCTATTCCCCCAGAACAAAAGATTTTACATTTATTACCGCAAGAATTTATAGTAGATAATCAAGGTGGTATATTAAACCCGATAGGTATGACTGGGGTTCGTTTAGAAACTAAAGCTCATATTGTAACTGGTTCTGTAAGTGTTGTACAAAATATTGTTAATTCTATACGTAAATGTGGATTAGAAGTAGATGATATAATTTTGGAGCAGTTAGCTTCTAGTTATGCGGTATTATCCCCAGACGAAAAACGTTTAGGCGTATGTATGATTGATATTGGTGGAGGTACTACAGATATAGCAGTATTTAATAATGGTACTATTTGTCATACATCAGTAATACCTGTAGCTGGTGATCAGGTTAATAATGATATAACTATAGCTTTTCGTATTCCGCTTAAACAAGCAGAAGACATTAAAATTAAACATGCAGTTGCAATGTGTGAGTTAGCAGATCCTGAATATAAAATTCAAATGACTGCAGTTGGACAGCATGGTACGTTTGAAATCAGCCAATATCATTTAGCACAAGTAATAGAGCCACGTTATGAAGAGTTACTATATTTAGTTAAAGAAGAATTGCATAAGATAGGGTTAATTAATTCCTTAGTGGCAGGTGTAGTATTAACTGGTGGTAGTTCTAAGATCCCAGGTATTATTGAATTAGCCGAGAGAGTATTTAATGTACCGGTAAGGCAAGGGATCCCGAATAATGTCATGGGTGATCCAGAAATTATTAACAACCCTATTTTTGCAACTGCTATAGGGTTATTGTATAGCAAAAAGGAAAAACAAGTAGCTAAAAAAATTGAGTCTAATAGAAAGTTTAGAGGCGCGTTTAATCGCGTGAAAGAATGGTTTCAAGGTAATTTTTAATGGCTGGAGGATTATAATAATGTTTGAGCTCGTAGATAACTGTCCAAATAAAGCAGTTGTCAAAGTAATTGGAATTGGCGGTGGTGGCGGTAACGCTGTCGAATATATGGTAAAATCTGGAAAAATTGATGTTGAGGCTATTAATGCCAATACAGATTATTTAGCATTAACACAATCTGTAGCAAGTATTTTACAATTAGGAAGTAAAACTACTCGTGGTTTAGGGGCAGGTGCTGATCCAGAAATTGGTAAATTAAGCGCAGAAGAAGACAGTAATAAAATTAAAGACGTATTAGAGGGAGCAGATATATTATTTATTACTGTTGGTATGGGTGGCGGTACAGGAACAGGCGGTGCACCAATTGTTGCTCAAATTGCTAAAGAAATGGGAATTTTAACCGTAGCAATAGTTACTAAGCCCTTTCCTTTTGAAGGTCGAAAGAGAATGCAAGTAGCGGAGCAAGGTATAGAAATTTTATCCAAAGTAGTTGATTCTTTAATTGTTATTCCGAACGCTAGATTATTAACAGTATTAGGCAAAGGGGTTACTTTATTAGAGGCATTTAAAGCGGTTAATGATGTATTATTAAGTGCGGTACAAGGTATTGTTGAACTTATAACTAAACCAGGATTAATTAATGTTGATTTTGCAGATGTTCGTACTGTAATGTCGGAAATGGGTTTAGCTATGATGGGTACTGGTTTAGCTAGGGGCGATAATCGTGCAAGAAAGGCAGCCGAAACGGCTATTTCTAGCCCATTATTAGATAATATTAGTTTACATGGGGCTAAAGGAGTTTTGGTTAATATAACTGGTGGTGCTAGTTTATCTATTTCTGAATTTGAAGAAGTTGGAGAAGTAATTAAAAACTTAACAGCGGATGATGCAACGGTTATTGTAGGTACGGTTATAGATAACCAAATGGATGATGAGTTGCGAGTGACTATAGTGGCTACTGGTTTAGAGCAAAATTATGCTAATTTTAATTCAAGTATTGGTGTTAATAGTGCCAATATTAATACAAGCACTAGTACTGCTAATTTAAACCAAAATTTAAATCAAACGGAGCATCCACAACAACATAGAAGTAAGTTTAACCAAACAATTTATAATAATTTAAATTATTTAAATAATTCTGATAATCAAACTCACATAGAGTCTAATATGGACTATCTAGATATTCCTGCATTTTTACGTAGACAATCTGAATAATGAAACAAAGAACTTTAAGACATGAAATACATGCAATAGGTGTAGGGTTACATAGTGGAGAAAAAATTTTTTTAACACTTAAGCCAGCCGAATGTAATGCTGGAATTATCTTTAAAAGAGTAGATATAAATCCAGTTGTTACTATTCCAGCCAGTGCTTTATATGTTACAGATACTCAATTATCTACTAGTTTAGGAGTTAATGGGTATAATATTGCTACGGTTGAACATTTATTATCTGCTTTTGCTGGATTAGGGATAGATAATGCGATTATAGAAGTAAATGGTCCAGAAGTACCTATTATGGATGGGAGTGCAGGTCCATTTGTATTTCTACTACAATCTGCTGGTATAGTAGAACAAGATGCAACTAAAGAATTTTTAGTAGTTAAAAAGCAAATTAGAGTAACGGATGGCGATAAATGGTCTCAATTAGATCCATTTAATGGTTTTATGGTATCTTTAGAATTAGATTTTATTCATCCAGTATTTAAAAAATCTAATTTAGCTGCTAGTTTAGATTTTTCTAGTATTTCTTATGTCAAAGAAGTAGCAAGAGCAAGAACTTTTGGTTTTATTAGTGATTATCAATGGCTTAAATCTAATAATTTAGCATTAGGTGGTAATTTAGATAACGCTATAGTTTTAGATGATCATAAAGTTGTTAATGAGGATGGTTTACGTTACGAAAATGAATTTGTGAAGCATAAGATTTTAGATGCTATTGGGGATTTATATTTATTAGGTAGAAGTTTGATAGGAAAGTTTTCTGGGTTTAAGTCAGGCCATTTTTTAAATAATTTATTATTAAAAAAATTATTGGCGGATCAAGATGCTTGGGAAATAGTAACTTTTAGTAATGAGCAAGTCGTTCCTATTGTATATTTACCAACCAAAGGGATTGGTGATAACCATAAGGTAGCGGTTAGTTAGCGGTAGAGGATTTTTATGACGGAATTAGTTAGTATTAATATTGAAGATGAATTAAAACAATCTTATTTAGATTACGCGATGAGTGTAATTGTCGGACGAGCATTGCCAGATGTGCGAGACGGGCTTAAGCCAGTACATCGGCGGGTACTATATGCTATGCATGAACTTAGTAACGATTGGAATAAAGCTTATAAAAAATCTGCTCGTATAGTTGGTGATGTAATTGGTAAATATCATCCTCACGGTGATGTTGCGATTTATGATGCTATAGTCCGTATGGCGCAACCATTTTCCTTACGTCATCCACTTATAGATGGTCAAGGTAATTTTGGTTCGATAGATGGCGATTCGCCTGCTGCTATGCGTTATACCGAAATTCGGATGTCTAAGATTACCCATGAATTATTAGCAGATTTAGAAAAAGAAACTGTTAATTTTTTGCCAAACTATGATGAGACAGAATTTTTACCAGAAGTTTTACCTACTAAAATACCAAATTTATTAATTAATGGTACTTCTGGTATTGCAGTAGGGATGGCAACTAATATTCCACCACATAATTTAGCTGAAATAATAGATGGATGTTTACAGTTAATAGTGAACCCAGAGATTAGTATAGAAGAATTAATGCGGTATATACCAGGACCTGACTTTCCAACCGCGGGGATAATTAATGGTAGAGCTGGGATAGTTGAGGCTTATAAGACCGGCAAGGGTAAAATTTATGTGCGCGGTAGATTTAAGATAGAAACACATGAGTCTACTGGTAAGCAAGCAATAATTATTTATGAATTGCCATATCAAGTTAACAAAGCTAGATTGATTGAAAAAATAGCTGAATTAGTTAAAGAAAAGAAAATAGAAGGTATTTCTTGGTTGCGTGATGAATCAGACAAAGATGGTATGCGCATTGTAATTGAGCTTAAACGAGGTGAATCTTCTGATTTAATTATTAATAATCTTTACTCAAATACGCAATTACAGTGCGTGTTTGGTATTAATATGGTAGCTTTAGTATCAAATCAACCTAAAGTCTTAAATTTAAAAATGATTTTAGAATGTTTTGTACAACATCGTCGAGAAATTGTGTTGCGACGTACTGAATATGATTTAAAAGTTTCTAGAGAAAAAGCTCATGTATTAGAAGGATTGGCAGTAGCAATTGCTAATATTGATCAAATTATTATATTAATTAAAACTTCCAAAAACCCAGTCGAAGCTAAAGAAGCTTTAATTAATAATTTATGGCCAGCAGGTGTGGTTGCTAAAATGTTGTTGTTGGCAGGGGTTGATTTATGTCGCCCAATAGAATTAGAAAATATTTATGGACTGCAAACACAATCCGGTAATTATCGATTGTCAGCTAATCAAGCGCAAGCAATTTTAGATTTGAGATTACATAGATTAACTGGGTTAGAGCAAGATAAAATTGTTGCAGATTATAAAGAATTAGTTGAAAAAATTAAAGAATATTTAAACATTCTACAAAATACTAAAGTATTAATGCAGGTAATTGAACAAGAATTATTGGTTATTAAACAGCAATTTGCTGATCGGAGACGTACCGAAATTATTTCGTTACATCAGGATTTTACTACTTTAGATTTGATCCCGGAAGAAAACGTAGTAGTAACATTGTCTCAAAGTGGTTATGTAAAATCGCAACCGTTAAGTTTATATCAAGCTCAGCGTCGTGGCGGTAAAGGTAAAATGGCAGCGGCAGTTAAAGAAGAAGACTTTATCTGTAAACTATTAATAGCTAGCACTCACGATACTTTATTATGTTTTTCAAATCTTGGTAAAGTATATTGGCTACAAGTTCATCAGATCCCTAGTGCTAGCCGAACTTCTAAAGGTAGACCAATTGTAAATTTATTGACTTTAGAAGAAAAAGAACGAATAAGTGCTATTTTGCCAATTAAAAATTTTGATACTAAACAATTTGTATTTATGGCAACCAAGCAGGGCACAGTTAAAAAAGTTGCATTAAATGGATTTAAGCGTCCACGTAATTCTGGGCTTATTGCCATTGGTTTATCGGAACAAGATTCTCTTATAGGAGTAGAATTAATTGGCGATGATGGTGATGTAATGTTATCTTCTGATGCAGGCAAGGCAGTTAGATTTGCTAGTTCTAAAATTCGTGCTATGGGTAGGTCTGCTAAAGGCGTTAGAGGGATTAGATTAAAACCAGAGCAAAGTTTAATTTCTTTAATTGTAATTAAAGAAGGCGGAACTATTTTAACTGCGACTCACAATGGTTATGGTAAAAGGACAAGTATAACAGAATTTCCAACTGTTGGGCGTGGTGGACAGGGAGTTAAGGCGATCCAAGCTAATACTAGAAATGGTAAAGTTATAGGTGCTTTACAGGTTAACGATAACGATGAATTAATGATGATTACTGATCAAGGTACTTTGGCAAGAATTAGAATCAAAGAGATCTCTGTAATTAGTAGAAACACTAAGGGAGTAAAATTAATTAATTTATCTAATGATGAAACTTTAGTTGGGATCCAACGGGTAGAAGAAGTAATAGCAGAAGTAATAGATGAAGCAAGTGATATTGGTATAGATGAACTGGAATAATATAAAAATAGCAGAGTTAGAGCAGGCTATTATAGCTAATATTGATACTTATAAAAAAATTATTGAGCAAGTTGCTAATAATAAAGATCTGTTATTAAATTGGCAAAATCTTATACAGCCACTAGAAGATGCCAGAGCTAATTTAGACGAAAAAGTTAATATTGTTGCTCATCTACATTCGGTGCAAGATAATTTAGAATTGCGAAAAGTATATAGTAATATTTTACCGATGTTATCCGATTTATCTGCAGAATTTTTACAAAATAGCAGATTGCAGCAAAAAGTTTTACAGTTAAAAGAATCTACTGTTTTTGCTGAATTTAATATTGCTCAGCAAAAAGTTATAGAAAATTTATTATTAGATTTTAAGTTGGCTGGAGTTAATTTATCGATAGAGCAACAAGCAAAGTATAAACAAATCACTAAACAACTTAGCGAATTATCCGATCAATTTTCTAAAAATGTATTAGATGCTACGCATAATTGGCATTATTATATAACTTCTGTAGAGTATTCTAAATTAGATGGTTTGCCTCAGCATGTTATAGCATTAGCTAAGCAAGCAGCGGAAAAACAGGAGTATAACAATGGCGGTTGGGTTTTAACTTTAGACTTCCCTTGTGTAGATGCTGTGCTTCGTTATGCTACTAATCGCGAGTTAAGAAAAATTATATATACTGCAAATATTACTAAAGCATCAGAAATAACTAAACAATTTGATAATAGCGAAATTATGCAAACTATTGTTAATTTACGTTTAGAATTGGCCAATTTATTGGAATTTAAAAATTATAGCGAGTATTCGTTAGCTCATAAGATGGCTAAAACTACTAAAGAAGTAATAAATTTTTTAGAAGAACTAGCAGATGTAGCAGTGCCAATTGCTAAAAAAGAATTTTTAGCGTTGCAACAATTTGTCAAAAGACGAGATAATTTTGAAGAATTAGAGCCTTGGGATGTAACTTTTTATTCTGAGCAATATAAAAAGGTTTTGTTCGATTTATCAGACGAAGAGTTAAGAAATTATTTCCAAATATCAAAAGTTTTATTGGGGATGTTTAAATTAGCCAATAATTTGTTTGGGATTAATGTAGAAGAGGTAGTCAATTTTGACAAATGGGATGGTGAAGTTAAATTTTATAAAGTGTTTGATAATGAGAATAATTTACGAGGATTTTTTTATATAGATTTATATATTAGAGATAATAAAAAAAGCGGTGCGTGGATGGCGGAATGTTTAGCTAGACACAAACGTGATAATGGAGAGTTACAGATCCCAGTGGCATTTTTAGTAACTAATTTTGCTAAAGGAACATTACTATATCATGAAGAATTATTAACTTTATTACATGAGTTTGGGCATGTTTTACATCATATTTTAACTAAAGTTGATTATATTAATGTATCAGGTTGTAATGGAGTATCTTGGGATGCAGTAGAGCTACCAAGTCAGTTTATGGAAAAATGGGGTTACGATTGGCAGTTTTTACAAGATGTAGCTGAGCATTATCAAACTAAAGAACCACTTTCTAAGGAAATATTCGATAGTTTAATTAACATAAAAAATTATAATGCCGGAATGAGTTTGGTTAGACAATTAGAATTCGCTACATTTGATTTTAAATTACACATGTATAAACCAGCCGTAGAAGCTAATGCTATTAGTGTCCAAGATATTCAAAACATTTTAAATAAAGTTAGGGATAAAGTTACGGTGATACCAGTGGCCGATTTTAATAGATTTCAGCATGGGTTTTCTCATATTTTTGCTGGCGGTTATGCGGCTGGTTATTATAGCTATAGTTGGGCAGAAGTATTAGCTGCGGATGCATTTATGGCATTTAAAGATGACGATCTAAGAACTTTGGGGACAAAATTTTTAAATAATATTTTAGAAATGGGTGGTTCTAAAGATGCTATGGAATTATATATCGCGTTTCGAGGTACAAAACCTGAAGTTCAAGCTTTATTAGAGTATAAAGGCTTATTGAAAAAAGTTTAAAATCCAGCGGTAAAACTAGGCCATGTTATTCTTGTCGGAAAAAATAATTTTCGGGTGTTTTTTAATTGTTTAGCGTAATAATTTAGTATGGGAGTTTTTTGTTCTAAGATAGTATGTAATCCATCTGCAAAATCATGTGTAAGCTTAGCAAGCCGGTTAGTATATTTATTATTTATAAGTATAGATTTATTGTGTAATAATTCTTTAGTTATTTTTTCTGAATCGTTTAAATTATTAAGTATTTCAAAATCAGTATAGAATTTAGCATTGCTATCAGGACTAAATTTAGAGTTTATAGTAGTATGAGCTACCCAAGTTCCCATAGCTTGAGTAATAACGGATTGTAGTTGTATAGCAGCAATTGTAAAAAGAGAATTTAAATAAATATTTTTAGAATAAGTTTCTCTGTTATTGTTTGATACAATTGATAGTGCTGATAAAATATTTAAACTTGCTGATAAAGTAGATAATCCTGCTAATTGGTTTAATAACAAAATAAATTTGCTTGATTGAAGGGTTTCTTTTATTTTTTGCCAAAATTTAGGTTGTTTAAATTTAAATACATATACATTAGAAATATAAGGTTCTGCTTCTGCTAAAATATTATATTTGCCAATTTGTTGTATGCCGTCTCCGTCGTTTAAACTATAGTAAGCGGTAATTGGGATTTTATTGGGCAATTGGCTTAAGTGAACACTATATTGCGCTGCTTTTTTATAAGTGTCCTCGTTAACGCCAACAGAATTAAATGCCGTTAATTCTAAACCATGGATATTATTACCGTTAAGTTGGTTACTAGGTATGGTTTGTTTAGAATTACTATTTATTATGCCTGCTAAGTCGGTTAAGCAATATTGAGCTAAAGCACCATTTAATCCATGGCCAGACACTCCGATGATTACGCGTTGACCGGTATTGTTTTTAGTAATTTTTTTTACCAGCTTGTTTAATGATTCAAACAAAGCTTTTCTGTTTTTTTGGTAATATTTTAAGCCAGGTTCTTTAGTGCTATTTAGATCCCAAATGCTACTACCGCTATTACTATGCCAAACAATTTCAATAGAAGAACCTACCTGGTGTATAGAAGTTTGAGAAGCTTTAAAATCTCTAACCAAATGTTCTTTATAGGCAATTATATTTTTTAATTTTTGTTTATTTAAATACCGTTTAGTTTGAGCGTTAACTGGTATAGTTGACATATCAAAACCTCCAATATTTTTATTTTAATATTTTATATCTTAAGAATCTATATATGTCAACGTCAAATAGGGCAAACGTCTAAAATTTAGTTAGCATTCCATAGATTTATTGCTTATTGCATCCACCCGGCAGCTAACGCCGCCACCCTCCTTCGAAGCGAAGGAGGGTAAATTTAACATAAATTTTAAATTATCTTTAATTTTAATTTTTAATAGATTGTATAATTTTTATTATTAGTTTTTATAATAAAAAGCTTGAATTTAAGATATTTTAACCCTCCTTCGTTTCGAAGGAGGGTGGCGGCGTTAGCCGCCGGGTGGATGTAATAATAAATTTTTGTTGCCTTTTAAATACTAACCATTTAATTTAATGCAATGAGACTGTAGTTCAGTGTAAGGTTATTATTTGTTATTAAGGTAGAAATATGTCTGACTATTTAGAGTATTATTTAATCATTGTTGCTAGTAGCTTATTAGCAATTATTTATAGCGTAATATTTGCAATTGTTATTATTAAATCTTCATCTGGTTCTAGTAAGATGCAAGAAATAGCTCAAGCCATAGCAATTGGCGCAAAGGCCTATTTAAAAAGACAGTACATAGCTATTGCTTTGGTTGGCATAGTGTTAGCTGTTTGTTTACAGATTTTTCTTAACTGGCAATGTACAGTTGGTTTTATAGTAGGGGCAGTTTTGTCTTCAGTAGCAGGTTTTTTAGGCATGCATATTTCTATAAGAGCTAATGTTCGTACTACACAGGCAGCACATAAAAGCCTTGCAGCAGCATTAAACATGGCTTTTAGATCCGGATCTATAACTGGTTTATTAGTAGTTAGTTTAGGATTATTGGGGGTGTTTTTTTATTATATAATTTTAGTTTATTTAGGCGTTAGCGAAAGATTATTAATAGAAGCTTTATTATCATTAGGATTTGGAGCATCGTTGATTTCTATTTTTGCTAGATTGGGCGGAGGAATTTTTACTAAAGGCGCAGATGTTGGCGCAGATTTAGTAGGTAAATTAGAAGCTGGGATTCCAGAAGATGATCCTAGAAACCCAGCGGTTATTGCAGATAATGTTGGTGATAATGTTGGTGATTGTGCTGGTATGGCGGCAGATCTATTCGAAACTTATGTAGTAACGTTGGTAGCTGCAATAACTGTTAGTAGCTTATTGATTTTTGATGATCAAAAATTTTTATTTTTATTATACCCAATGGTAATTGGTGCTGTATGTATAATTAGCTCTATTATTGGCATGCAATTCGTAAAAATCGGTAAGAAAAAAAGCAACATTATGATGGCCTTATATAAAGGCTTAATTGCGACCATTGTTATTTCTGCAATATTTTTATACTTTATTACAGATGAAATGTTTGGTTTACAAGAAAGTTTTGAAATTGCTGGAATGACTATCTTTGGTTATCATATTTTATATTGTGCATTTTCTGGTTTAGTAGTTACTGGTTTATTAATGTGGATCACCGAATATTATACTTCTAAATCTTTTAGACCAGTAAAAAGCATTGCTCATGCATCTATTACTGGTCATGCTACTAATGTAATCCAAGGTTTAGCAGTTTCCATGGAAGCTACAGCTCTGCCTATATTAGTGATTAGTGCAGCGATTATATTTGCTTACCTAAATGCTGGTTTGTATGGAATATCCATTGCTGCAACTAGTATGTTGGCATTAGCAGGGATTATAATGGCGTTAGATGCTTATGGACCAATTACTGATAATGCCGGTGGTATAGCCGAGATGGCGCATTTAGATCCTAGTATACGTAAAATTACCGATCAATTAGATGCAGTTGGTAATACTACTAAAGCAGTTACTAAAGGTTATGCTATAGGATCAGCTGGGTTGGCTGCATTAGTATTATTTAGTTCTTATATAGAAGATCTACATCATTATTTTCCTGATCTAGATATTGAGTTTAATTTGCAAGATCCATTTGTAATTGTTGGATTATTTATTGGTGGATTATTACCATATGTATTTTGTTCGTTTGGTATGACGGCGGTTAGTAGGGCTGGTAGTAAAATTGTTGAGGAGGTTCGTCGACAATTTAAAGAAATAAAAGGCATTATGACAGGAAAAGCTAAGCCAGAATATTCTCATGCAGTAGATATTTTAGCTAAAGCTGCTATATGCGAAATGGTGATCCCATCCCTATTGCCAGTTGTTGCACCAATAATTTTATATTTTGTATTAAATTGGACGGTAGGACAAGCTGAAGCATTTACTGCCTTAGGAGCTATGGTGTTAGGTTGTTTATTTACAGGAATATTTTTGGCAATTTCCATGACGTCTGGTGGCGGGGCTTGGGATAATGCTAAAAAATTTATTGAAGAAGGTGAAGGTGGTAAAGGCTCAGATAGGCATAAGGCAGCTATTACTGGTGATACAGTTGGAGATCCTTATAAAGATACAACTGGTCCAGCTATTAACCCATTGATTAAAGTTATTAATATAGTGGCGCTAATATTATTAGCTATGTTAGCAAAAAATATTACTTAATTAATTGCTGTTAAAGATAAATAAGGAAGTTTATGAGTTTAGTTAACGATTTAGCACTCAAGCTAGAAAGTTATAACTTACTTAGGCATAGTTTTTATAATGATTGGAGCAAAGGTACTTTAAGTTTATATATTTTACGTAAATATACAAAACAGTATTATTATCATGTAGCGGCTTTTCCTAGGTATATAAGCTTGATTCATTCACAATGCGAAGATATTAACATTAGGCAAATATTACTAGCAAATTTAATGGAAGAAGAAAAAGGTAAAGATAATCATCCAGAATTATGGTTAAGGTTTGCTGATGGTTTAGTTATTAATAGAAGCGAAATAAGACACGAAGATTTATTAAAAAAAACTAATGCATTAATAAATGGTTATTTTGAGTTATGCCAAGAATCTTTTGCGACAGGCATAGGTGCGTTGTATGCATACGAACGACAGGTACCAAGCGTTGCTAAATTAATGATTCATGGATTAAAAAGTTTTTATGGAATAAATAAAGAAAAAAATTTAAAGTATTTTAACGTTCATCTAAAAATAGACGAAATGCATACTATGGAATGCGCAAAATTAATTGAGCAACTAGATCCTAAATATCAAACATTAGTTTGTGAAGGAGCTTTTTTTGGAGCAAAATTATTGTGGCAGTTTTTAGATGGGATTCAAGAATATAATTTATTATTACATTAGAGCATGATTAAACTATTAAAACCATTTTTTTTTATAAGACATGGGCAGACAGATGCTAACGTCCAAGGAAGAATGTGTGGTGGAGATTGGGATATTGGTTTAAACCAATACGGTCAAAAGCAAGCACAAAAATTATCCGCGTTATTTTTTGACGCTACAGAAGAACTTTATAAAAATAATAATATACCAAGTTTAAATTTTGAGATTTTTGTAAGTCCAATGTTACGGGCTAGACAAACTGCTCAAATGTTAAATAGCACAACTAATTGGCCAATGTTTATAGAAGATGGTTTAAGGGAGTGGAGAGTAGGTGATTGGGAATTTAAATTATTGCAAGAAGTTCCAGATCCATTTGAAACGGATTTAGACCCGCCTAATGGGGAAACAAGGCTTATTTTTAGACACAGGATCACAGAAACCATCGAAAAAATTCTGTTAAAAACCACCAAGGTACCAATTATGGTGTCGCATGGTTGTGTAGCTCATGAGCTATTTAAAATATTAGAATTAGGATCTCATGAAATTAATAATTGTACAGTTTGTTTAATTAAACCTGGCGCTAACGGGTTGGCGGTAGAGTTTTTACTATAGTTGACAATCATTAATTATAAGGCGTAACATTCGTTTACATTTTTTAGTAACAAAAACGCTATATTTATTGGAAGTATAAAGGGAGTATTCTTTGCGTAACAAATGCAAAGAACAAAAAAAGGAGTATTTTTCTTATGACCTCACCGGTTAGCGAAGTTAACAATCAGTTATATTCTTTAGATTCTACTAATACAGAAACCACTACAATTGTAGATGCTTATAATATGCTTGGTTTTGATTTGCAGAAAACTATGTTGTTAGAGATAATTGCAAAAGCACCAGAAGTAAAATCGTTATTATTTATAGCATTACAGTTTTGGCGAATGCTTCCAGAACTTTTAAAGGATCCGGTTGGTAAAGATAAGTTTATAGAAAACTCATTAACATTTACTAAAGCATTAGCAACAGTTTCAGTATTTAGTGCTTATACTAAAGTACCAAAATTAAAAAATTTAGCAGATTTAAGCTTATTGTATTTATTACAATTAGTAGCAAGTAAACAATTAATTAAAGTTCAAGAACAAAATATTATGCCAGGAGAATTAGTTGGAATAACATCATTGGCTAGCATTATTACTGACGATCGTATTTTTGATGAATTAGATTTATCGTTAAAATGGCAAACTAGCGAGATAGAAAATAAAGATTGGTTGGCCAAGTTGTTACACCAAACAGGATTAAGTTTAGC
>JBEKHL010000026.1:0-21933 GCA_050012295.1 Gammaproteobacteria bacterium | reverse complement strand
AATTAACCAGATCATTCCAATTTTAAAACAATATTTTAAACCAGAACAAAAACAACCTACTTTAGATATAACTAATTTATATAAACTAAAAAATTTTGTTATAAAATTACATGAACAAGTAGAACACATTAATCAACCTTTTGAGCAACAAATTAACAATATCCATAATACTATAGTTACTGCTGTTAATAAATTAAATTCCAATAATAATGACATGCTAATAATACCTGGTGGTTGGAGTGGTTTGCCAGCAGATCCACAACAAGGACAAAGTAAGTATCCTGGACACACAATGTATTATTACATCAAACCAGATCTAAAACACTCAGGTAAGTTTATTTTTGGGGTAATTAATTCTGGTGCTGGGCTAGAAATATATCATAATAAACAAACTACAGCTGACGGAAAAGCAATGTATTCTCCATCTATAGAATGGGCTAATTTAACCAAAGAACAAGTTGCTAATCCTGAAATGTTAGAAAAATTAATGGCAATACAAATAATACCATTAAGATATGCGTCATTAGAACATTTTAAAGACGAAAAACGACCTTATTATAATACAATAGATATTTATGAGGTTTTACATGAATATTTACCCAAGACAAATATTACCCAAGAAGCAACTGATTGGATAACCAAGCAAAGAATTGGCAATTGCAGTTGGAAATCATTAATGATGGTTATACGTAAATTGGTAGGTAAAGAACAATATAAAAAATTCCTTAACGATTTAAAATTTAACACTCTGGAAATCTTACGAGATAATTTACTAAATAATCCAGATAAATATAGCAACTATCATTTTTTAATGATAAAGGCCTTACGTTACGGTACACAAAAAATAGCTAAAACCCTAGAAAAAAGAAACAGAATGTTTACTAAAAAAGAACTAGAAAACAAAACCAACCAAGCTGAAATATTATTACAACAAGCCAACCAATTACAACAAGATTACCTAAGCAAACACCATGGCAAATTAACTGATCAAATATTACCTAATAATTTAAAAAAATTAAAATCTAATACTTTACCATCCAATGTTAAAACAGAACAAACACATAAAATTATTAGCCATGCTATATATGCATTAAACGCCCCAACCAAGCCACGACAAAAAATCAAACCAAAAACTATTTTAATTCCAAAATTAAAGCTTTACGCAACAAAAGATTTTTTGCTTAGTTTAGATGAATGTTTAAAATATGCTTCAAATATTAATAACCCTCAAGTACTAAGAACATTTCTAACTCACCATGTTTTTAATTACTTGCCTGCTCCAAGCTCAACTAATTTTTGGGATCAATTTAACGATAATACCAAAGATAACACAAACAAAATTCTAGACTGTCTAAAACTTTTAAATAATTTAAGTTCACTATATGCAACCAGCATAAGTGCCGAAGGTCCTGTTTTACCAGAATATAAATATAATTATGCCAAAGTATTTAGCATAGGAACAGCTTTAACAAAAAAATACATACAAAACTCAAACGCTTTAAAAAATATTAAAAAAAACAACCAATTTGCTTTACCGTATAATTTAATAAAATCTTTCTCTCAAGAAGCACGTTCTTTAGATCCACATTCTAGCGTAGCTTGGAATCATTTAAAAAAAGCAGAAAAATTTAATTTTAAAAAACTTCTATACGAAGCAGATCCTCTAGAACCTATAGGTCCAAAAACATTTTTAGAGTTTCCAGAAGCTAAATTATATCAACAATTATTACAATATGACAAAACCAAACACCACACAGAAGATAAAATAGCAACTGATGTTGCAGAATTGATGCAACATAACACCCCTGCTCTAGCTACTTTGACGCAATCCAAAGAACAACAAATCTTAACTAATTTTATTGAAACAATGCAAAATTTTAGCATAAGAAATATCTACGTAGCAAATGATTCTCAACCACCTGGTTCTTTAAGATTTCGTATGATTAAATCTCCCCCATACTTAGAAAAAGTTTTTTTCTTAACGAAGCTTCCTAAAAAAATAGAAAAAAATTCACCAGAAAAAAAATTATTTTCCCATCAAACAATTTTACCTAATATTTATTTATCTGCATTAAACGATAATAATTTAAATAATGCTGATACTAATATACCTTCCACTCGCTCCCAAAGTAATCTTTTATTAGATTCTTCAAATGATGAAACATATAACATAAAATTAATTGCTAACGCACCTTGGCAATCACAAACTCAAACAATACAGCTTACGTTATTATTAGATTATTTTGAAAGTTTACCAGACAACAAACAAAACGACCCTAACTTATTAGAATTTTTTAAACAAATAACTATTTCTCATATTGACAATTCAATGGCTCAGCTACAACAGCACCCATTATTAACTAATAGACTAATAGCTTTTTTTAACCAAGAATTTAATAAAATTGCAGATAATTTATCGAAACTAGAAGATTTAAATGGATACATAAATCGTTATCTAGGGTTTCAACGAATTGTTCATAAAATATATTCTTTGTTAAAAGAACACCAAGAACAATTAACTGGAATTCAACAATATATTTATAAAGAATTTGAAAAAACTTTAAAAAACACCAGAAAACAACTTCTAGATTGGTTAACCCAATCTAATTTATTATTAGATAAAGGCCAAATAGCAGCTTATGGTTTGGCTAGTTTTGGCCATTTGCAAGCATTATCGGATCAATTAAGCGAAGAAGATTTAAAAACCGCTATAATTTTTTCTACCCAGATAGGAATTCACGGATTTGGCAAACATAGTGAGCAATATGATTGTTTATTAAAAAAGGATCTTTATGATGTAAGATTAAAAATTGCAGCACAAATAGCAACTTGCTCGCCAGCATTAAAACAAAAATTACTAAATTTATGTCTACAAAATTTAAATATAGAAAATAACGCTTGGCAAGAAAGCGATCCTTATTATTTCACATACAACAATAACAATGATTTAATTCAAATTAATTTAACAGAAGGAATTATATTAATTAACGGTATACAACTTACTATTAATAATATCCCAAACAATATTTTATATTCTGCGCCTTATAAAAAAATATTTGGAGAAGAATCAATCGACGTTCTACAACAAGATCCTTATTTTATCCCACAAAAACCATCTTTACACAATTTTACAATAAAAAAAGCCTCTACAAACACAAATAACGTTAATATTTTTTGGACGCCAACTAACGAACCAGATAACAGTTATATATTGTTACAAAACTTAGACGATTTACAATTACCTCCATCCCTAGCGAATAGCGATTTTAGCTATTGGGCTAAAATAACAAACGATCCTACTAAATATAAAATTTTAATTACCGCAAATACACCTGGTTACGAACCACAAATTTGCTTCGAAATGTTAACAGATGGAAAAATAGTTAAACCATCAGCTCTAATGTTTAGCAATCTATCATTAACTTCGGCTAACAATGCTGATCCATTGTTAAATTTTGCAATAAATTTAGGTTACACCGCTAAAGATCTATTAACTTGGCAAGATCCTTTGGGCAAGATTGTTAAAATAGAAATTCCTCTTAGTGATACACAAGGTAATTGGTTATCTTTTGATTATAAAAAACAAAGTAATGGCACCGTTCGTTGGTATTGTAGTCAAGCTCCTAATTATTATATAAGTTCAAAACAAATTTTATATGGTAAACCATCATTATCTAATTTTATATTACTAGAAAATACTAACGGCAAACAAAAAGCATTATTTGCTCATATAAAAGAACCTGGCTATATCGCTGCTACAGATCCATTAAAGCTAAGTTCCATTTATCCTCCTGTTGGTAAACCAACTGTTAAATATATAGAAATTGACATTAATCAATCTTTAAGTTTGCCAAAATCACCCGCAGAATTAATTGCTTCATCAACTATTGGCGATTTATCTAATTTATATATTGTGTATTTAAAACTTATACACTCTGAAAACGAACCTTATGATGCTAGTATTTTACTTAATAAACAACGACCATTAAGGAGATATTCTACAGAAGAGCTAGAATTATTGTGGTGGATTATTGAATCTAAAAATGCACAAACTAGTCTTAATAAAGAACTACTACACCCAGATGCAGTAGTAACTAGGCTATTAGCTATCTATTTAATAAAAAGCAATTTAGAAAAATATCCATTTTCTAAGGAAGAAGAAGAAACATTCAAATTAACAAATCCATTATTATCTCAAAAATTATTAGATCAAAATACTTTAATAAAACTTGCGCAAGATAATTATCAAGCCATGCTTGAATTACCTAAATCTAGCGGTCGCGGCAAACTAAACAATTTTGTATCTGACACAGATCTTGAAATTTTACAGTTGCCGTATTTAAAATCATCAGATCAAAAAAAATCATATAAAAAATTATCGAGGCCTATAGCACCAAAAACTGCTTTATTACAAAATCATCAGATCACTAATATAATATTAGAAGAACAATTATTAACCAAAACAGCACAACAAATCTGTAAAGATATAAATAATTTGCTAAAACTAAATAATACTGAGCAACAAAATCAATTAAAACGTAATCGTCTACATGGGAGTAAATACGAATTAACTATAGATGATGCTATATATTTATATTTAAAACAAAATGCTAACTTATGGGAAGAATATACCGGATTAACTGACACAAACGAAATCCATAAAATTCAAGATCAAATTATTAACTATCTATTATTAAAAGTCAAAAACCAACAAAAACAACGTACTTATGATCCTATTCTTTATCCGGCATTTTTAATATACGAAGCACTAAACAATATTATGTTGCGACCAGAACAAATAGAGCAATTTAAACGATTGTTAGCCGATAACGGCACCCATAAAGAACAACAGCTAGAAATAATAATGGGGATGGGTAAATCTAAAGTACTTAGTCCGCTATTATCTCACGCCAAAGCAGACGGTAAACATTTGTCGGTATTAGTACTAACCGATCCGTTATATAATTCTGGTTCACTAGATATGCAAAAATCGTTAAGTTTATTAGGTGCTAGAACCGAAACTATAGAATACTCTCGACAAACAAACTCTATAGCTAAACTTAAACAATTACAATCGCAAATTAATCGAGCAATAGAAGAAGGGGTGGTTTGTACCGCTAGAGTAAAAGACTTACAAACCATTAACGCAATGCCAGAAGTATTATTAGAAGAAATATATCAAAACAAACAATCTGGCACTTACACTAAACAACTACAAACAGAACTAGAAGAACAAATAAATATATTATTAGATATTAATAACACCATAAAAAATAAAGGTTTATTTACTTTAGATGAATTAGACACCCAATTATATTCTAGACACCAATTAAACCTTCCTGTAGGACCAGAAAAATCTATATCCTCTATTGGCTCCTCCATAACAACCGAATTATTTTTAATGTTACTCACTAAAGATTTCAAAGAAATCCCAATAAAAAACTGGCTATTAAATAACACTCAAACTTTTTTATCTGCTGAAGATTTTGAAACCAAAATAAAACCACAATTACTTGAACAAATATTTAACAATCTAAATTTAAAAACTAATTTAGATATAAGTTTAAAAATAGGGTTTATGTCTTACATGGGAGTTAAACCAATTAATCAACAAGCTGCAGAAAAATTTTATAACACTTTAAAAACTTGGCATACTACTGGCACACCAACAGAAAAATTATTAGCAGAACGATTAGCTATATACAAAATGCAATTAGCTGACGGTAAATTACAGGAAGCATTAAGTAAATGCGCCAATACCCAGTTTGGCCGTTCTAAATTACAACCAAATTTAGAAATTGCGATCCCTTTCGCCGCAAGTAATCAACCTAAAGAATCATCCTCAACAGAATGTGCTTTTTTTAAAGATCCATGGGAAACTGTTAATAAGACTTTTATTTACTATATTTCTTCAAAATGGCAAGATCTAGATCAAACTAATAATTTTATGATGTTTTTGCGCGATTATTTAAAAAACGATCCCAAAAATAATTTATTAATAAAAAATATTTTTGGGATAAAAATATTTGAATTATTAATAAATGACAACTTAAACACTATCAATAATCTAACAACCATCAAGAATAAAATAGAAGAACAACGCAAAGCTGGCAATACAGATTTATTTAATTTGTTATTTAAATATTTAAACGAATCGATTTTTCCACAACAAATAAAATCTTACGCTATACAAGTCAATAGTACACCTTACGATTTTGCGGCTCTTCCAAAAATATTAAATGGTTATTCTGGTACTAGACGTGGCGAAAAAACTTGGCACGACCGTTTAACACGCGATAACTTACAAGATACCGAACAAAAAATTCATGCTCAATTACTAGATCAATCTAAACCAAATCATAATCATTGTTTTAGTAATATACAAACTAGCGATCCGGCAATTTTAATGCAATATTTACAAAAACATTTAAAGAAATTAACAAAATATAGTAGTTTTATAGATGCTGGCGCCTTATTTAAAGAATTACCAAATAGAGAAGTAGCTAAATTGTTATTAAAAAATTTACCATTAAGTAAACAAGCTGTAGCGTTTTATGATGAAGTTAGCCCTGGAGTTATCAAATTATCTTTAATTAAACGAGATATTTCTGGTGCGCCATCCGCACCAATCATCATAGATGGTAGCAGTCCAGAACAAATTGCCAAAGCATTAAATTGTACCGTTAAACAATTAGAAACAAAATTATTTAATTTTTACGATCAAGCCCATATTGTTGGATCAGATTTACCAAACCCACCAAAAAGCCGAGCATTTATGACTTACAGCGAACAGCTCAGTAAAGATTTAATGAATCAAGGTATCATGCGAATGCGTAAATTTATGGAATCAAACGGCCAACATGTAGATTTTTTAGTTCCTAAAAACATTAAAAATATTATTTTAAAACGCCTAGGGATTGCTAATACCACATTAACCTTGGAACATCTAATAAATCATGCTAAATTAATACAAGAAGAACAAGAACAACAAGATTACTACAATGCATTACATCAAAAATTACAGCACGAAATTAAAAATTATTTTACAACTAAAATTAGAGTGTTATTAAACAATAATAAGCATGATGCAGCATTAGCTTTATATAAAGAAACTAGAAATTTTTTATTGTTTTTGGAAGAAGATGATCTTTTTAATAAATACGGAACAACAGTTAAAACAACCAACCCAATAACAGCACTAACACATAAAGTTAAATTTTTAAAAAACAAATTAAATAATTTAACCCTAGATAAAACAGAATTAAATAAATTAAAAGCAAACCTAGACAAAATAATTAATATAGATCCACGAGCATTACCAGAACAAATTTCTTCAAATGCTTTGTCTGAAGGAGAAATAGAAGTATCAACAGAACAACAAGCAGAATTACAGCAGGAACAACAACAAGAACAACAATATGAACAGTATTTAACTCCAGCTAAAAATTCCGCCCTAGGTACACCAAAACCAGGAACATCTTACCTAGAATATTTACAAACTCTTGATTTTAATCAAACTATATCACTTAAAAAAATCTTATCAGAAAAAATAGCGTTAGAAAAAAGTCCACTTATTAAAAAATGGCAAGCTTATAATAAGCTTATTGATAATAATGATATTTACTATTCCCAGGATGCATTGCAAGCTTTTAACGAAATAGATCCTGTTGATGGCTTGTTTACGAAATATCAAAAACCTATCCATCAAATACTTATAGTCGAAGAAAAAGTTGGGGAAAATAGTAAAGTTAAATTAATTGTTTTGTCAGCTCAAGAAAGTGCAAACTTCGCTTTATCTCTTAAAAATGCCAGGGAAGAAGCGAAAACCAATCAAACTAATAATAATATATTAACAAATCGCAAAATATGGTTAGTTAGCCTTAATGGCGAAGCTCTAGATGGTACAGTTCCATGGATTAATCCATTTAAATTGGAAAATAATTATAGCAAATTATTGTTGCAAACATTAGTATTACAACAAAACAGCAAGGTTTTAGCTAAATTAAGAACTATATTTAACGATTGGTTTAATAACAATAAAGTTAATATTGAACAAATATTTACTAAAGAAAAATTTAAAGAACTAACAATAAAAACAACACAGCCATATAATCAATATAACAATATAATTTTTACCCACAGATTTTTGCAAACTGCTCAGCATCTAGAGACGCCCCCCCAACCAAAGCTCCGTCGAGGTTTTGGAGTTGGAAAATCTCTTTAGCATTAACTTCATTAACACTGCCACCATATAAAATTTTAATATTTTTTGAATTAAATATATCTCGTATATAATCGGTTATTTTAGCAATGTATGCTAAATCCGCACTAACTCCAGTACCGATTGCCCATACTGGCTCATAAGCTACCAAAAAATGAGTATTAATATTTTTTAAAAATTCTAGTTGTCTAGTTAAAACTCGCCAAGTTTCTTGGTTATCAAATTCAACTTTAGTTTCACCAACACAAACAATTGGTGTTAAGCCGGCATTTATTGCAACTAGACATTTTTTTGCTATTAATTCATCGGTTTCTTTATTATATATTCTACGTTCGGAATGGCCAATAATAGCAAACTCACACCCAATACTTTTAAAACTACTAGCCGACAGTTCTCCAGTAAATGCACCCTGATTTTCCCAACAAATATTTTGCGCACTTAAAAATATATTAAACTTTTGTAATTTTAAAGAAATAGCTTGCAAATATATTGCTGGCGGAGCGATAATAAAATCCATATCATTTAAATTAATTTTATTATTATTTATATTTTCTATATAAGTATCTAATAGATTAATGGCCTCGCTATAACTCTTTGGATTCATTTTCCAATTAGCTATAATGGTTTTTGATTTATTATACTGGGACACCTAAAATTACCTGTTCTAATTCTTTAGCAACTAAATTAATTAATTTCCTATTACTACCCTCTACCATAACTCGCATTACCGGCTCGGTACCAGATGGACGAATAATAACTCTACCGTCTCCTTGTAATTTTTTCTCTAAATATTTATAGGCTTTTTTAAAATTAATATTATTTAAAATTCTGGTAATATTAGTTGATTTTTTTACTGGAACATTTATAAGTATTTGAGGATATTTTTCCATAGGATGTAATAGCTCATTTAAATTTTTACCAGTTTTTACCATGGCTGCTAATACTTGTAATGCAGCAATAATGCCATCTCCAGTAGAATGAACATTACGACAAATAATATGCCCAGACGCTTCTCCGCCCAAATGCCAACGTCTTTTAATAAGCTCTCTAAATATATAGCGATCGCCAACATTAGTGCGCACAAACGATAGCCCAATAGTATCTAGCGCTTTTTCTAAACCAAAGTTACTCATAATAGTGCCAATTACTCCTGTTAATTTTTTACCGGACGCAATATACCAATTAGCAATAATAAATAATAAATCATCTCCGTCGATTATTTGTCCGGTTTTATCTACTAAAATAACTCTATCGCCATCTCCGTCAAATGCAATTCCTACTTCAGCATTATATTCTTTAACTGTTTTAACTAATAATTTAGTATTGGTAGAGCCACAGTTTACATTAATATTTAAGCCATCAGGATCTGCGGCTACTGTATGGACTTTTGCCCCTAATGCCTCAAATACTTGTGGAGCAATACGATAATTAGCTCCATTAGCACAATCTACTACCAATTTAAGGTTGTTTAAATTTAAATTGGCAGGAAAGCTATTTTTACAAAATTCTACATATTGTTCTTCAGCGTTAGTTATACGTTTAGCTTTCCCTAGGTTTTTACTAACTACAGTATGAAAAGGCTTTTGCAATTGCTCTTCTATAGCAAACTCTATTTCGTCTGGTAATTTATTGCCGTTTTTACCAAAAAATTTTATGCCATTATCATAATAAGGGTTATGCGAAGCGCTGATTACTATTCCAGCATCAGCATTTAATTTATTAGTTAAAAAAGATACCGCTGGCGTTGGCATGGGACCAAGCAAACCAATATTACACCCAGCTGCCGCTAAACCCGCCTCTAATGCAGATTCAAACATATAACCAGAAATTCTAGTATCTTTACCAATTAATATATGAGATTGCTTAGATTTTAAAACACAACCAACCGCCCAACCTAATTTTAATATCCAATCTGGAGAAATCGGGCTTTCCCCCACTCGACCACGTATACCATCCGTACCAAAGTATTTTCTACTATTCATATTTTAAAACAATCCTGTTAATTAATACCTTCAATAAACCCTTATAATGCCTAGCTTGATAAATATCAATTAATATTATACATACCCTTATGTCAAGCAGAAATTATCTTATCTGCCAAACTAATAATTATTTGTACTAGTTAGATTATTGATTATACTTATTTAGGGATATACATAAAGGAATATAAATGAAAAAACTTATCTTAAATAACAAAATAAATACTAGTGTTTTTGCGTTTATTATTGCAGTATCTGCAAATTCATCTTCTCACGCCACGGTTAATTCTACATATATTGGCGCAGATGTAATTTACACTAAAACAAGATTTCAATCAGGTTTTGGTGATAATGTTTTTTCAAAAAAAATGGCTCCTGGTGTAAATTTATTCGCGGGACTTATGTTTAATAAGTATTTGGGGGGGGAAATTGGGTTTGAGGTAGACGATCCTAATAGTGATATAAATTATGCTGCTGGAAGTGAGGCGGTATTTGGGATTGCTTCAAAAAATGCCTTCTTAAATTATGTTTTATATAAAAATAAACTTAATCAAAATCATGGATATTTTGGAATAACTGTTAAAACTGCGCTATTTAATAAAAATTTAATTTCAGTATTAATTGGGGGATCTATATCTAATTTTAGGGCAAAAACTAATTTAATTGGCGAAAATTTAAATGATGCACTTGATGAACCATACTGGCAACCAAACGATAATGTTAGCATTTTCAATAAAACAAAATTAATCCCTTTAGCAAAAATAACATTTGAACATAAATATAATAATAATTATAGTGTCAAATTTTATTCAAGTTGGAAAAACACCTCCAAAATAACAATTAAATCAAAAGATTCCCCCAACAATAATCCAGAAATAATTAAATTTAAAAACACCATAAATATAGGTGTTGGTTTTTCCTATTATATTTAAACTTAGAAGTTTACCCTCCTTGATTTCGTCTAAGTATACTTGAATTGTTCTTTAGTAGAGAGTTTATTTTATCGTAAAATTCTTGCTTATCACTGTTAATTAACAAAGCACTATTTCTTATTATTTTTAAAGAAGGAGTGAAAGATTTTGCCACGTCATCTGCTTGATCTGAAGGATTTGCAGTAAAAATATCAGCATATATTTGAACACCTTTGTTTTTAATTTCATTAGATATAGATTGCTTATCTTTGTCTAATAATATTATTTTATTATCTGTCATCATGTTTATTGAGGTGTCTATATTTTTTAATAAGATATTTAGATCTGTCGAACTTCTTATTAATAATATTATTTCCTCTATTTTATTTTTTGGTAATTTTGATGCATCTGCTTCATCTCGTTTTTTCATGGGGGTTAGTGTTGGCGATGGTTGAGAAGAAGCTCCAGCGTTGTTATTTGTTTCGCTTAAACCTGCAAGAGGTTTAGCTGAGTTGGCGAGTTGTATTTTGTCAGTTAAGGTTTTAATACAGTGTTCTTTAAAAAACTCTATATCAATGTTATTAACATCTACTTTGTCGAAACCACCGTGTTTTACTAAAAAACCTTGAAGAGTACTAGCATTAATTATTCTGGCACTATTAATTATTTCATCTGCTGACGATCTTGCTGTCGTTATTTCATTAAATAGTTTTTCAGCTGCTTGTTGTGCTACTTCTTGAGTATATTCTAATTTACGTCTTTCTAAATACAATAAATTTAGTAAAGCAGATCCCAATTGTGCCATGTTGGAATTTTGATCTCCAGGCATATTTTTAACAGCTTCTTTGATTGATTCGGCAAATCTTTGTTTAATAACATTACTAATAATTATAAAATTATTTCCTGAAGGTAAACCAGCAGTACTTGATTCAGTAAAACCAGCTTCATGTGCAGACACAAAAAGTTTTCTTATACGGGTAAGGCGTTCTTGACCAGTGCCTCTACTCGTACCAATAATTATATTGTTAAATAGGCGACCTGTTGCAGCTACCATAACCTCAGCTGTAGCACCTGCAACTGTAGATGCCGTTGTTGTTTCAGATTTTATATTTATAGATGAAGTTTCTGATAATCTTTGTGTTGTTGGTTGTTCACGAGTTACAGGAACATTTGTAGCGGTAGCGGTAGCAGCTGGCAACAGATTAGCGTTATTTGATGAAAGCTTAGCAGAAACATCAACTAATCGTCCATATTGTTCTAAATTTGGATTATCGTGAAAGTTTCTAGCTAATGATACCCAATCATAAAGCAAATCATCATTACCTTGAGTAGAAACCAATAACCAATCAATCGTATTTAATACTTTATTAGCAGCTGTTTGATTGAACGATCTATTATCATTTATAGCTATTTCTGTACCTGTAGCAGTACTATTTAATCTAGTCGCTAAGGTTGTACGTAATTGAATAATGGTTTTTCTAAGCTCAGATTTATTTGAAGCTAAACTTGTCAAATTCATTGGCATTATAAGCTCGCAAAATGGAGATAATTCTTCATGAAGTTGGTTTCTTGCACTGGCATCATAACTAACAACACTGTGTGGATCAGCAGATCCTGTAACTTTAGGTACATATAGCGTAATTTGTAAATTACTGGTTTGATTAGTTTGCGGTTGCGAAGAATCATTATATGAAACAGATCTTACAACATCATTAAATACATCATTGCTAACATTAACTGTTGTATCTTTGATAAAATCAATAGTTAAAGTTCCATTAGCAGCAGAAGATAAATTAGCTATAACTGTATCATTAACTACTAAAGTGTTATTTTTTACCCTAACACCTGATGTATTATGCACCAAACTAAAATTGCCAGTTATATTAGCTGCATCTTTACCAACCACAGTAACTACCAAAGTGGTTCCGTTATAACTGTTCACCCCATAATCAGCTTGAAATTTAGCAACTTGCATTGTTTGTTGTTTAATAAAGTTTTCTACATTAACTCTTTCTTGTTCTAATCTAGTTAAAACTCCCTTTAAACCATCTAACGCATGTGGAAATACTGCTTTATAATCACGTTTACTATCATATTCTCTTGTTACTCTTGCTATATGCTTATTCAATAAAGTTCTAGATTCAATACTCATTTTATTTAGTTCATCCAAAGTTATTGCTTGTCTAAACCTAAAAATTTCCCTGGCTAAGGCAAGATCAAACTCTTTAATTGCTCCAGCAACCCATATATTACATTCCAATTCTATTTTACGCTTGTTTAGCTCAACCTTAAAATTGTTAAAAGATCCTTTTAAAGCTCTGGCTTGTTTTATATCACTATATTTTTCTTCTAAACTTTCTTTTAAATTTATTATTTCATTTTCAAGCAAAGATATTTCATCAAGTGGATTTATGCTTCTAATTATACGAATTTGTTCGTTAACCTTTGCATTAAATGCTGCAACCACATTATTATATATTTGTTGTCTTCTAAGTTCTAAAATATAATCTAGCCTAATCGTTAACAATGTATTATAAACAGGATCCTCACTTGCTGCTATCTCGGTTTTTATAGTTGTGTTATAATCTTCAAAAGTGTTATTATTGCTAAAATCTGCCTCGTTAATTTTCACTCTACCAATAAACGACATATATTTTCCCATTGCCGTCTCAACAGATGTTTTAAATTCTCTTTTAAATCCAGGCATATCAAAATATTTCCTTAAATCTGGATAAGTAATATTCATGCTATTTATTGAAACCTTATCTCCAATACTAATTTGGTTATCAGCAAACTGAGCGCTTACATAACCACCCAAACCAGTGATAGTTCTTTCAAAATTATTAACAAAATTTCCCTTATTTTGTTTAAAAAATTCCATAAAAAAAGTTCCAGCCATCAACGGCCCAATACTTCTAGCTTCTTCTTTGCTTCGACTATTTAATTTTTCTAAATACTTACCTGCAAACTTTGTTTCAAAATCCTTAATTTCTTTCAAAGACTCTGTTAGAAATTTAGGATCGCCATCTTTAATAGATTTATTATATTCTTCAACAAACTTACTAATAATTACTCTTTGTCTAAAACCAGGAATACCTTTCATATTACCTATGTCTTTTATTTCCATTTGTAGCATATTAAACAATGCATATTGATCTTCTGCATTTAGATTGTTTTGATTGGCATTAAACAATAAATCCGCAGCCTGTTCTGCTAATTTGTCAACCTTAAGTATTTTAGTTTTTTCTGCGTTAATTAATCCCAAATAGGTTGGTTTAAAATTTGCCAAAAATCCAGGTGCTTTATAATCATCTGGCAATACCATACCTTCATAATTTCCCTTGTTAACTTTTGCTACAGAATCGCTTACTTTTACCAACCATGCTAATGAATTTGTATTAAAATCTACAGAACCCAATAATTGCCCAGCTTTATCCGTAGCGTCTCTCTTAGCCCTATCAATTATTTGTTGATTAGCTGTTTGTTCTGCCGCAAGTAGTTCGGCCTTCTTAACTTTCAAGTTTTGTTCATACGCATTTGCAATTTCTTGTTGTATTTGGTTACTATCTAAATATTTTTGCTCAACCCCTGGTTGTACTTGTCGCATTATTTGTTGTATTTTTCCACTATCCAGCCCTTTTAGTGAATTTCCACCCCAAGGATATGGTTTCGCATTGTATAATGCACCATCTACATCAGTATCTGGTACTTTTGATAATTCTTCTGCAGCTTTATTAATTAATACAGATAAATCGCCACGTTTTTTTGCTGAAATATTCGAATAATATTCTTCATACGATTTGTATAACGGATCTGTTTTTTCTATACTACTGGCTATCTTATTTGATAAAAATTTTTGGGTGTTATTTAATGCTTGCTGCTCTACAAATGCTTTAATTTTATTTAGTCTTTCTATTGTGTCTGTACGCAACCTATTAAAATTACCCATAAAAACAGCTGAATTTTCTGAATTTAAACCTTGAGCAACCTGAGCAGGCATAACGGTAACTTCCTGCAAAAGATCTTTGTTTGGATCAGTTGACAATACTTCAACTTGTTTTTTAAATGTTTTTTCAGCAATCATTTTTAATTGTTCTTGCAATTCAAATTCTAATAAATTTTTATAAATAACATCTGTCGATTTGGTTGGATTATTGATTTCGTTTTGTAAATTAACAAGTATGTTTTCATCTGAACAACCACGCACAAACTCTGCAACTTGTTGTTTTTGAATATTAAAATTACGCAACCATTCTTCAGATTTCTTTTTAATAGTTACACTAAACGTAGAACATTTGCTGTTTAACGTAGTTATTATTTCGGCATCCTGTTTGCTAACGTGTTTTTTAATATTATTTAATGTAAAAACCTTTGGCTCTTTTAACAGATGAGGAACCGTATCAAACATTCGTATTATAATTTGATTAGCTATTTCTTGCTGATGTTCTTCCAAATGCTTTTTAAAACCCTGTTTAATTTCTGTTTTATAAGATTCTAAAAATTTTGCATCGGTATAAACAGATGTAGCATTATATTTACCTTTAATATCTGCATGTTGATTAACATCATCGTCTTCTGACAAATATTTTGCCATTATTTCAAGAAAGTTCCAACCTTGTTTATTTAGCTCTTCTTGCAATACCTTTTCTGCAACTTCTTTACCTAAATCTCTGGCACACCTTTCTTGTTCTTTATTCAAACTATTCATTAATTCTAGCCGACGTTTATTATAACCAACTTTATAATAATCACTTAACCATGGTACATCTTGTACCAATTTATCAGTTAATTCGTTAGACGAACTTTCTAATGCGCGCATCTTAGCTGTAACATCACCAAAAAATCTAATTTTTTCTTCTGTTAAAGCCACGTCGTTATATTGTTCTACAGGAAAAAGTTTTGCCACTTCATTTGCGCCATTATTAAGCATTAATAACGTTTGTTTTAACAAAAAAACAGTATGAAATTTAACATGTTCGTTAAGTTTTTTATTTTTGCTTACCGTATTAACTTGAGTATCAATATATTCAATAGCTGTTTGTAAATTCCCAGCTTTATCTTGTATATCTTTTTTAAACCTAGTTAAGTAGGTATCATTAAATAATTTTAATCCCTCCACTATACTTGCTTCTATTTTAGCTTGTTCCTCTTTTAATGATTGTTCACAACGATTTCTTACGTCAACATTTGCAATATAAGGCAACCTATTAAACGCTTCTTTTACTTTTAAAAGATAGGCAACAGTTATAGATTGATCACCAACCACATCTTTTCCAGGATTAAACTCTACAAATGCTAAAAAATTTGCTTTAGCTAATTGTAATGTCTGTAAATGACTTTGTAAGAATAATTTAATTTCATCTACAAGAACATAACTATAAATTTTAGAATTAGCATTAATTTCTACCGAACTAACAACACCCATCTTCGAAAAAAAGTCTCTTAAAGAGATAGTGTTATTATCTTTAAGATCCGCCAAAATAGCCCCTGCTGTTTCTAGCTTAGCAGTAACTGCACTAATAGCTGTATCCAAATCCTTTTCATTTCCAAATAATTTAGTTATTTTATCAGGAAATATTTTTTCACTGTTTGCTAATTTTTCTTTTGCATTTTCTAATCCGTCACGCAAAAAAACTCGATAATATTTTTTAACCAATTCAAGATCAGCTTCACTTCTTAATTCTATAGCACCTATTTTTCTTACAAGATCAGCTTTTTCTAATGTTTTTTGATCGTCATTACTATATTGTTCAAGTTGCTTATGCAACGTTGCCAATTCAAGTTCAACGTTCTTTTGAAATTCTCTTTCATAATCACTTATTATCCTAATTGACTGTATAGCACCTTCTATAATTTTTTGATCAATATCATTTAAATATGCTTTAGTTGCTTTTTTATCTCTATTATGCTCAGGATTTCCATCCGCAAATGTCTTATCAACTAAATTATTTGCTGTTTCTTTACCATGCTCTATTTTATCTTCTAATATAGCTATGCTATTTGTAAATGCAGCTGTTAAGTCAGGAGCTTTAATTCCATCTACATCATCATCATCCCAATGGTTAAATTTTTTCAACTGTCGTTTTAATAGAGAAACTGGATTTAATTTTTGTAGCTTTATAAACCTTTCAAAATCCAAATCATAACTAGGATCGTTTTTATATAATTCCAGTTGTCTAATAAGATTAAAATATAATAAGTCTCTTGCAGCTTGTTCGGCCAATGTTAAACTTTCCTGTGTTTCATATAACCAAAAATAAACTTCAGTTGCTATGCTTTTAGATCTGCCAGTAAGCTTATCATAAATCGCTCCAAATCTAGTCGACATATACTCAAATGTTTTTGCAAGAACATTTTTATTTCTAAGAATAGCTTGCTGTTGTTGCTCATATTGTGTGTTCTTTAATCTAGGATCCATGACAATTTTTTTATAAATTAATGGTTCCTTTTTCGCATGCTCTAAAACCAAATCTAAAATATCGTTATTAACATCTTTATGGAAAAATACTAATCGCAACAATCTAGAAGTTAATATTGGTGATTCATCTTTATTAACGTTCTTTATAATTACATTTAATTCTTCTGAAATCTTTTTATCATCTGGTTCTAAATTTAGCCGCCATTTATATTCATCATCAATTTTTTTTAAAGTGTCTAACGTAACTTCGTCAGGACCAAGCAAAGCAGCAAAGTCAAATCGATTAAAAAATAGTAAATTTGCTAGTAAAGAAGGTGCTTTTTCTCTTATATCTTTTTCAGACACACCGTCAATACTAACTAATAATTTATACTTGTCTTCTGGTGATATAACATTATTGTCTACAATACATTCAACTAAAGGGTTGCTCGATTGTTTGTTATTAACAAGATCATTATAAATTTTTAATAACATTGACAAATCCTGTTGTGTTAAAGTTAACTGCAAATTTTTGTCTTTTGCTGCATATAAAATTCTAGTAAACAAGGTATATTTATCGTACGACGACAACCTACTATAAATTATGCTATTAACAAGTTCTGTTAGTAAATAACTGTTTTTTAGGGAATTACTTTCAAGCATTACATTTATAATATCGTTATAAATATAATTTAAATTTTCTTGATTAAGAGTATTTGGTTGAGACAACTTGTTTAAATCATTAATAATTGAGTCTATCTGTTCCTTAGGTAACGTAACATCTATCGCTTTTAATAAATAAAATTTTTCTATAATTGTTAAGTTATTATTTGCAAGTGCTGCTGTTAGTTCGGTTGAGCTTGGCGCATAATTAACTGCCTGATTTTGTTCACTAATAGATAGTAATCGATCTAAAAATTCCTTTGCTTTAAGGTATCTAAACGCAAGAGTTTCGTTTACTTTTTCGTGGGTATGAGATGGTGGAACATAAACTTCTTGTTTTTCTTCTAAAGAAAGCATACTATAAACATTATCCAACCAAGTTCTAAATTTAAGTAAATTTTCTTTTTGTTCTTGAACAAAATATTTAACCTCAACCGTTGCTTTCCCTCCTGATGCTATCCATTTGCTACTTTCACTAGACTTTGAAATTTTATCTTTCATGATCTCCATAACATCTACTAAACAATCAAAATGTATTGCCCAATTCCAATCTAACTCACCGGAACCTTCACCTTGATATCCTATCCAAGAATTAGATTTTTTTGATTCCATTTCTAAAAAAGGGTTAATATAAGAAGACAAAGAATGATCTATTTTTGCTTTTAAGGATTTTGTTAACTTTAATTTTTCCGTATAAATTTTTTTAAATTTTTCTATTAAGACAGTAGATAATGCTTCCGTCGCAGTAAATCCGTGCTTCTCCAGAGAATTTTTAATAACATTAGTATCATTAATATCAATAACACCACTACTTTCCACGGCTGTATTAATTGAATTTATTAAATGATCACAAAAAACAATACTTGCTGTTAAAACACTATTTACTTCTTCATACCTCTTAACTAATTGTTCAGTTCTTAAGCTTGGATTAATTTGTCCATATATTTTACCCAACCAGGTTTTAATTTTACCCAAATTTTCTCTTTGACTTAAAATAAAATAATAATTGGCTCCATCAATTTTTGAATTTCCATCCAACAACTGTTTATTTACTGCAGCTACATATTCAATCAATTCATCAAAATCTATAGCCCAACTCCAAGCTTCATTTCCTGATTGCTCACCTGCATATGTTATCCAAGAACCAGGAACTAATTTATCCATGCTTACAAGTGGCTCAATATTACTTAAAGCAATATCAATCCTTTTTTTTAGTAGTTCTTCTTTAGTGCTACCAAATCCCCACACCATATCAGATCCTCCACTTAATTATTTTCTCTTGGCCTTTTATGTGAATATTTCATTTTAAATTGTTCCGGATCTACTTCAAAACTATCTTTGATACTTTGGCTTTGCGTAGGTTTTTTTATCAAAAATTTAACACCTTCTTGTGCCAGCTTAACTCCAGCACCAAGCACTAAAGAACCCATTAAACCAAGAGCTGCTTTTGCTGCCATTCCTCTCTGTATAATAACATCATCAGAAATATGGTTAAGATGGCGTGTACATGCTAAATGTGTTTGATACTTCCATCCTGACTCGCAAGTTGTAAAGTAAAGTAAACTTTTTACTGCGACAGGAACTTCTAAAGCTTGTAATGCTGCTGCGCCAGCTGCTAATATTACCGTTTTGGCAGCATTTCGTTGTATAGTATGATCGTTTAATTGGCCAGGAGGATAAAGTTCGCTTCGCCTTTTTTCTAAAGACTCACTAAACATTTTAACTATTCCGCTATCTGCCGCATCTTGTCCGGCTACTTTTCTTACCATTCTAACGGCCTTTTGACCGAAATCTAACGATTTATTTTCTGCCATTCTAAGTAATGTATCGAATCGTGAATCGTTGTTTACTATATTTTGCATAACTTTACGTCGATTATTTTGCATCTCAAATAAAGCTGCCGATAGCTTGTCTTTTTCTTCTTGTGATAAAGGTTTGCCAGCTTGTCGCAACTGTTCTTCTGTTGCTTTTAGTATGGCTTTTTCTTCCTCTTCATTTTGTTTTAATAAATCTCTCATTTCTCCTTTCACTTTTTCCATTTCCAGTTTTACTTTAGTTTCCACAACTTTTCGTGCTAGTTTTTCTTCCTCTTCTACCATTCGAACTGTTTGCTTTTTTTCCTCTAACAATTTTTCAAACATGTCCTTAGGTAGCGAAAGATGATCTCGATTTTCCGGATTGGTTACAAACGCTCTTAAACGCTCTATTCTTCGTGCCTCTTTTTCTTCTGGAGACAATTGCTGCATACTCAATTTTGCTAAAAGAGCTTCTATCTGTTGCGCCATTTCAGAAAGTTGGTTTGTTAAATCTGTATTTTGATCGGTTAAATTTTTTATCTGTTCTTTTAATGCCTTAACTTCTTCGTTGTCTTTTGATTTTTTTGCGGATCTGGCTGTATCTTCCTCTTTTGATTCTTGTAATTTTCTTAATTCCTCTCTTGCTTCTTTTAGCTTAGCTTTAATTAATTCTTCTCTTTCTATTGCCTCATCTCTTTGCTGTTCCGATCTGGCTGCATGCCATGTTTCTTGTCGCATATCATGATCATGTTTACTTTTCTCGTCTTTCAATAATTTACCCAATTCTTCAATCCTGCTTAATAAAGCTGTATTCTTTTCCTGTTCTTCTTTAAATTTTTTGTTTAAATCGACCGCCATATTCCACCCCCATGTAGTTTTATAATAAATTCAATATTAAACAGTAAGTAATCAATTTCACTTACATACAACTAAACATAGCACCTAACAATAGAAATTAAAATGAGCAACTACAATGGAAACACACAAATATTGATATATCTAACTATGAACTTAAAACTTTACGAGTATATACACGAATAAGACGCGACTTTTACTAATTACTTTATAAATTTTCTACAAAATAGAATTAAATGCTAATATCATCTACCATAGCTAAAACTAATTAACATTTTGCAAGTTATCAATATAAAATATGATAAACAAAGAACAATTTGAGTTAATTAAATCAAAATTTTTTATAACCCCAAATATTTGGGATTTGATTGTTTTAACTTTTGTTTTAGGGGTACTTGCAATTATTGCCTGGGGCGCCAGCCAAATGATTACCCCGTACCAGCTGGGTCAAGAAATAACTATTTCTTTAGATCCTAAATTTTTACCGGAATATACAATTAAAACGGTATTACGTATGTTAATTGCCATGATATTTTCTTTAATATTCACTTTTACTGTAGCCCCATTAGCCGCTAAAAATCGTGGAGCTAGTAAATTGATCTTATCTTTTATAGATATAATGCAATCCATCCCTGTTTTAGGGTTACTTTCTATAACTGTGGTCGGTTTTATAAAACTGTTCCCAAACAGTATGTTAGGCCCAGAAAGCGCCTCTATTTTTGCTGTTTTTACTGCTCAGGTTTGGAATATAACCATGAGTTTGTATCAATCGTTACGCACTGTACCAATTAATTTACAAGAAGCTGCCAATATGTACCAGTTATCCGCATGGCAACGATTTTGGAGCATAGAAGTTCCATTCGGTACTCAAGGTTTATTATGGAATTGTATGATGTCTATGTCTGCCGGATGGTTCTTTGTGGTGCTCTCCGAAACTATAATGGTCTCTAATCAAAATATTGCGTTACCTGGTATTGGTTCTTATATAAGTAAAGCTATTGCTGAAGAGAATTTTAATGCTATGTGGTATGCCATAGTTGCCATGTTTTTAGTAATTTTATTATACGATCAGCTATTATTTAGACCTCTATTAGCTTGGGCTAATAAATTT
>JBEKHL010000025.1:0-22025 GCA_050012295.1 Gammaproteobacteria bacterium | reverse complement strand
GCATTATGCGCTGCTACAGTTGGACGAGCTGCAAGTTCTTCTTGTAATGCATTATGTGCTTCTACAGTTGGACGAGCTGCAAGTTCTTCTTGCAATGCATTATGTGCTGCTACAGTTGGACGGGCTGCAAGTTCTTCTCGTAATGCATTATGTGCTTCTATAGTTGGACGAGCTACAAGTTCTTCTTGTAATGCATTATGTGCTTCTACAGTTGGACGAGCTGCAAGTTCTTCTTGTAACGCATTATGTGCTTCTACAGTTGGACGAGCTGCAAGTTCTTCTTGTAACGCATTATGTGCTGTTCTAGCTACCGCTTCTTCAGATTCTACTGCGACTGCCAATTCTCCTTTTTTTCGCCATTCAACTTCTTTAGTAATAATCAGATCATGTACGTTTTGATCTTTAATCGCTCTTTTAACGCCATTAAGAGCGTCCCCATAATCACCATGCCAATCAACTTTATCTAATAACTTTATAATTATATCGTGAGTAGCCCTACAAATTCTAATAATCTGGACTACTTCTTGTGGAGTTAACTGTGTAATAGGCGAATTTTGATTTTCAACAACTGCTCTATAAAGGTTAACTGTCATTTTTCCAGAACGAAGCATTAATTGTAGCCAGTCGATATCATTGTTTTCAAGATCACGCGCAATATTAAAAAGTTCTTCTTCAGTGCATGTTGCCTTTGGTTTATGCAATGCTTTTTCTCGGAAAGTTTCTACAGTCATATCGTTAAATTCATTCTTCATTATTAATTTCTCCAATTATCGTTGTTTGTTTCAAAAAAAATTATAATCCAGGCCTAAACATGCTTCCTTTACTAACTATTCCCTCTTCTTCCAACAAACGAAGCTCCCTTCTTGCTTCCTCCATATCATTTAAAGCTTTATCGTATTGTTCGTCGCTCACACTCTCATCACCCTTCTCATACAAAGAAATTATATTTTCTGCTTCCTTGATCATATCCTCTAATTTTTCTTTTGTTAATATAGGCTCTTCTTGAGGCTCAGCTGAAGAATGAGGCAGCATTTGTAAATTTTCTCTTTGCTGATCATGAGAAAATGTGAAACCAGGCGGTGGTGATAATAATGAGGTAGCTGACGAAGATGAACTCGAAGTTCCGTTAAAATTAAACAATAAAGTAGGATTCGCACTCTGAGCTCCTTCAGGTATCCGGGCTGTCAATCTATGCTCAAACTGCCCTCTTGAAACTGTAGGAACACCTCTCCAAATATCAAGATAAATTTCTCTATGAGCATTAATGTCAAAATATTCATCTGGCAGTGCTTCATGATGTACTAAACTATTTAATATAGCTATTGTCCATGGACCACAATTGTATGTGTCACCTTGAAGTTGTATCGGATAATCTATAGCCTCTTCCCTCATGTTGGGATATGCACCTCTAATAACTTCTATAAATTCAGGTACCATAGGCTCACCAAATGGATCAACATATCTAACTACAGGGCTTGTTCTATCTAACGTATTAAAATGAATATATACTGCTACCCAATGCATATTCCCTAAATTAACAGGTACAATTATCGTATTTGCTGGCTGTAAAAACGCATCACATTCTTCTTTTTTTTCTCTATTTTGCACACCAATACCATTGATCGCATCTTGCAACATTTCCAAACCAGTTTCTGTAGTAATATCAAACGCAGGTACAACTCTAACATTATTATTTCTAATATCATTTTCAAAAAGGTAATTTAATACTCTGTCTATTTGACCTTCATCGAACCATGTTCTATCTACTGCTGGCCTTGCTATAACAACATTTGCAGGATCATCTGTAGTTTTTTCTGACTTTATAGCCACCTTTTCTTGCTGTTCTGGCTTTACTACGCTGCTAGCAGCGATTGTTGCTTGCGCAAGCTCCACATTTGTTACAACAAGCCCATATCTTTTAATCACCTTGATTGCATCTGCAATTTCTTTGTCTTTAGCAAACTTTGCTTTATCCGCCTCAAGTTTTGCTTTATCCGCCTCAAGTTTTGCTTTGTCAACCTCAAATTTTTTTTTATCTCTACCAAATTTTCTAACACCTTGTTTCGTATCACTCAAAGAAGGAGCTTCTTCTGTTTTAGAACTTTTAGAACTTTTAGAATTTTTAGAATTTTTAGAATTTTTAGATACATCTAATAGTTCTAGTGCTGTTTTGTGTTTAGCTAGTTCTCTTAGTAAAGATCGGCTCAATGTGCGAAAACTTTCAGGACGCTTACTAGTATCATCTTCATATAGATTAACAAAGTTTTTAATAGCAGCAATGTGATGTTCAAGAAATTCAAAGATAAGTTTAATTCTTTTTAGTGTAAGTGTTTGTGGTTTTCCTTCATTACAATGTTTTGGTTCTCTTAATGTATTAAGTCGATTAAATATAGTTGTGTAAAGACTTATAATAACTTCCAACCGATCGTTAGTTATAATATCTCTAAATTCATCTTCAGTTAATGGATTTTCTGAGAGCGGTGCTGTTATGTATGCAAAAAACTCTTTAAGTAAGGGCCAACTGTCCTTAGAAAGGATTAAATTATATAAATCATCTATGCTATCAGCTGCTCCAACTTCATCTAAAAAGGCAGTTATTTCTTGAACAAACTCTTCTAAATTAAACTCAACTCTCTGTCTTTTTTTAGCTTTAGGCGGCATAATCAATCTCCAGTTATATTTTTTATTATTATCAAGTTGTCATCATTAATTTTCTAAAATACGAGTAGAAACATCAATGTAATGCAACTGTTTTATGGAAAGGTAATATATACAATAATCAATGTCAACACGTTGACACCATATGTATAAACAACATATAAAAGTCTACAATTATAATGAAAGTTACCACTCTGAAATTTTTAAGATACAATTAGTAAGTGTGCGCCAAGCAAAGCTGGCGTTTACTAGTTGGTGAGAGCAATCAAGTCCAACCTGGGAAGTAGTTTACACCCAGTATCGAGTTTTGCGCATGTTAGGTAACGAAACTTGTGAAGCGTAAACAGAGAGTTTATAGGCCGTTAGGCGGGATATCGCCTTTAAGTGATAGAGCTCCGAGTATATGTAGATTCTTGGAGTGAAAATATATGTATAATATTAGTAAACTGAACGAGATTTTGAAGAGCCCTGTGCGGGAAATTCGCACGCAGGGATCTGAGAGGGTTTTATCTTTCAATTCTCATAGAATTAGGAGATAATTCTACTCAATATTTAGCCGCCAACCATAGCTGTTTTTATAAAATCCCTGGTTTTTTGTTGCGTTTTATTAGCAGCTTCACTTTTTGCAACTAGTTTATTATTTAAAATAGGCGCAGCTAAAAAATATAATCCGCGACATAACAAATCAGTTACGCCATTGTTAATAAACCAAGATTTATTAACAAGCAACTCTTGTGCTATCTTATTAGAACCAATGCGATCTATTCCCTTATTATCTGGCAATTTATTATTAAAAATTTTAAAATCTTTAGTTTGTAAAGCTAAGTTATAATTTTCAAGTAAGATAGAGTGTTTAGTGGTATGGGCTATTACTGTTCCTGCCAGTTTATAACCACCAACCGCACACACACCAGCTAATACGCTGCAAAGAGCCCTATTTTTTTTTGATGAACAAACTTTTCTGTTTATTGCTTCAGATAATCCTCCAATTGTTGCTCCAACAGCAATTTGTTTAGCAAGATTTCTAGGCGAGTTAAATTTAAATAAGTTTACATTGGCAAAACGACAATCTGCTAAAATGTTTTTTTCGCCAACTTGTTGTACACCATCTCTATCGTTTAAACAATAATCTGCGGTAATAGTAAATGATTCTCTGTGCAAATATTCACTAAAAAGCTTAGAGTTTTCATAAGTTTTATTATCCACACCGGCAGAATTAAATGCACCCAACTCCAACTTACAGATCTTATCAAGATTAATTGCACTACGATCATCAAAAGTAAATCCATGCTTATTATACTGCGCGCGGTTATAATTTTAGCTTTTGTTAGCCTATGTTTGCTACTACGTACAACTTAACTAGGCATACAAAAAAATAAATGTGTTTGGCATTTTATTTTTCACAAAATATTTTTTACAAAACACTTGACAATGGTTTTGGCTAAAAACTTCATCTCAAAATACAATTTATACACCCACTATTAATACCATAATATTAGGTTTTTATAGATCTGATAAGCCACGTAATTTATTGCAGCAATACAAGCTGTTGCATAATTGCTTTACCCTATATGTAGAGCATTTAAACACGGAAAAAGTCTCGAAAAAAACGCATGGTATGATGATTATTGCTAATTGTTGTTATACCGGAAAAATAATTATGATTAATATAGCTTTTACCGAAAAAAACATTTCAGAGTTACAAATTCTACAAACTTCACACCCACATCATGTAGTACGCCGCAGGGCATTAATGTTGATCTTAAAAAACCAGGATATTCCTCATAATAAAATTGCAAAAATTACTGATGTTTGCGAAAATACAGTTCGTCATTGTTTTGATGACTATCTGCAAGGTGGTATTGATAAAATAAAAACCATGAACTTTTATCAGCCAGAAAGTCGCTTAAACCCATTTGAAACTATCGTTAGAGAATACTTTGATAAAACACCACCATGTACAATTTCTCAAGCTTGTGTTGACATTGAAAAACTTACTGGGATCTTCATTAAAAACACGCAAATGCGATCATATATAAAATCACTTGGAATAAAGCATAGAAAAGTAAATAGCATTCCAGCTAAAGCCGATATTGAAGCACAAGAAAAATTTTACGATCAAGAGCTACAACCACGACTGGAAGAAGCAAAAACTGGTACTAGAAAAGTTTATTTTGTCGATGCTGCACACTTTGTATTAGGTGCTTTCTTGGGTTATCTTTGGAGCTTTGTTCGGGTGTTTGTAAGAACACCAAGTGGTAGACAAAGATTTAATGTGTTAGGAGCATTAGATGCTATTACTAAAGAGTTGATCACAATCACTAATAATACTTATATCACTTCATTGCAAGTCTGTGAATTACTCAGAAAAATTGCAAAAAATGCTTCAGTACCCATAAGTCTCGTACTAGATAATGCTCGCTACCAGAGATGCCACTTGGTTATAAATCTTGCACAAGAATTAGGAGTGGAACTTTTATTTTTACCACCATATTCGCCTAATTTAAATTTAATTGAGAGATTGTGGAAGCTTGTCAAAAAAGAATGCCTATACTCCAAATATTATAAAAATTTTACATTGTTTAGTCGGGCTATTATGCATTTTCTAAATACTATGAATGATACGCATAGTACAAAATTAAGTTCTCTACTAACTCTGAACTTTCAATTTTTTACAGAAGAGCAGATTAAAAATGCTGCTTAATTAACCCACTAAATTATAAATGGTTTACATAATTCAAGCGCTGCTTCCAGTGTACCTTCAAATTTCCCATTAGGAAATGAACATGGCTCATATCTTTCGTTGCTATAGGTAAAAAGAGCAATACTCCATCCTCGCTTAAGATTACGTAAACGGCATAAAGGAAAAATACGGTTATCCCCATCTTCAATTGTGTCTATATAACAAAATTGATTTTTAAATCGCAATTTCAATTGGATTCTTGGATACCATGAACACGTGCGCGCATATTGATCTGCTTGCTTGCAAATCTCTTTGTGGAGTTGAGGTGAAATTTTACTGCCACCACTGTGTGGATCATATACCCATGTTCGCATGCCTTACGTTATCATATCTATATAACTAATAAAAGCTCAAATTATGGCCGAGCGCAGTATAGCTACTTCTATTGTGGTATTATTTTTATGTGGATTTTTAAAACTTTCGTTTTGTACCATAGCAGCTGCTAAATCCGTAAAACAGCGTTGAGCTAACGCTCCACCTAAACTATGGCCAGATACCCCAACTATTACACGATCGCCTGTTTTTTCGTACAAATGTTTGATAACGGTATTAATTTGAGAAATAATTCTTAATCTAGCTTTTTCGTAGCTAACTGCACCAGGCCCACCTGATTCCAGATCCATATGCATGCTAGATCGATTATGTGTACCGCGCCATATTATTTCGACTCTTGGTGCACCGCTAGGATCGTTTATTTCTAAAATATAACCCACTAGTCCATCACAACCAGTTTCAATTTTATGCACAATAACTTTTTCTATAGGCTTACTATTAACTCCGGGTAATACTATAAGTGCACCATCAGTTAAATCTTCGTAAGCAAGAACATGAGCTAAATATTCTCTATTAACCAGTCTTAACAACAAAGTTAGTTTGTAAGCTTTATTTTTGTTACCGCTTAACATTAATCAATCTCTATTGTTGTATTTTAGACCTAAATGTAATATATAGTTAGCAAAGCGTCAACTTGTTTATATTAATATTTTTAAAGTACTATTGAATCTTTTATTAATTAGTATAAAATTCTTTTTTAATTTAAGTCTGAAAGGTTACCAAAATTTAGTTAAGACTTACACTAAAACTTAGGAATATTAATGAACGACACACATCATATTATATTAAAACCTAAAACATACCTGCAAAAAGCTAATAGCCTATTTAAGGTAATTATTCCCATTGCATCTAAAGCTGAGCTAAAAAAAGTTACCCCTATTTTTAGTTTATTATTCCTAATTTCATTTGTTTATCACGTATTACGCTGTTTAAAAATTACTTTAATTGTAAAAGCTAGCGGTTCAGGAGCGGAAGTTATTCCGTTTTTAAAATTTTGGTTAGTAATGCCCAGCGCCATTGGTTTTACTTATTTTTATGTGTGGTTGGCCAAACACCCAAACAGAAAAACTTTAGTTTACAATATATTAGGTTTATTTAGCGGTTTTTTTATAATATTTATGGTTTTTCTATACCCAAACAGAGAAGAGTTATATTTAAATAGTTTAGCTAATTGGTTAAGTCTTAATTTAACCTCTAATTTTCACGGTATAATTCCTATTTTACGTAATTGGCCAGAAGCTATATTTTATGTAATGGCAGAAATGTGGAGCATTATTGTTTTATCTATATTATTTTGGGGTTTTTGCAACGAAATTACTAAAATAGAAGACGCTAAACGCTTTTATGCCCTTATCGCATTGGGAGCAAATTGTGCTGGTATTTTTTCTAGTCAATTTATTCAGTTGATATCTAAATTTTTTGCAGAATCTTGGTCACAATCAGTAACTGTATATCTAAGTACCATAATACTTAATTGTTTTTTTATAGTTTTTATTTTTATTAAATTAGATAATTCTCAAAACACTGACAATCCACTAAATTTAGAACAAAAAACATCTAAACATAAAATTTCATTTTTAGAAAGCATAAAATATATTTTTCGTTATAAATATATTACCTTATTAGCTGCTATGGTTATAGGATATAATGTAGTATTTAACCTAGCCGACGTATTGTGGTTAGGGCAAATTAATCAACGCTTTCCTTCGCATCATGAATTAAATAACTATTTAGCACAATTAGACTTTTTAGTTGGTGTTTTTTCCTTGGTAACTGGGTTATTTATTTTCAGTAATTTAATGAATAAATTTGGCTGGAAAATAACAGCTTTAGTACCACCAATTGTTTGGTTAATAACTAGCATTTGTCTATATATTGCCTTATTCGCTGAAAATATTGGTTTTGGTTTAAATAATTTAATTTTAATACTTGGAACACTACAAATTTCTCTTGGTAAAGCTCTAAAATATTGTATTTTCGACCAAATTAAAGAAATGACATTTATTCCATTATCCATAGAACAACAAAGAAGCAGTAAAGCCATTGTTGATGGTATAGTATCTAGAGCGGCTAAATCTGGCAGTTCAATTGTATTACAAGGATTTTTAATTTTTGGTGTCGGAGAAATTATTAGCGTTACCCCAACAATCTCTATACTTATAATAATTACTATATTTGCTTGGATTTACGCAACCAATAAAATGGGGCGGTTAATCTCCACCGGAAAAACTGTAGAAATATAAAACATATACTTAATGCACATGGGTTTATATCAACAATGCTGAAACAGCAGCTTTATTAATAGCCAAATCTAAAAACTTTAACATTTCTTTACGAATTTCTTTTAAATCTTCGATCTTCTTATCTTCTTTATTTAAAATAAGATCACCGTTACTAATATGTTGCATAATATATTCTAACAATTGATTTTTATCATTTTTACCATTCATATATTTAAAAGCAATTTTTTCAAATACGTTAAGCATAATTACTTCGTGCATTAAATTAGTAACCCACTTTTTTGGGGTGTTACATATTTGATAATAACTGTATGGCGCAATTTTTGGCTTATCAAGGTTTACTTTGTCTCTGCTTGTTTGTAAAGTTATATTTAAATACCCTTGTAAAAATAAAGACATAATATTATTAGAGAATTCTTTTTTTAATTCAATAAGGTTATTATCGTTTAACTTTAATTTTTTGTTAGCAATACTTAACAGGGTATGTAAATTTATAGGATTATTAATGTTTTCACTAAAAGTATACATTATTGCTTTCATATACACAGAAGACGTAGAGATTTTAGAATCTTTATTACCATTGTAAAAAAAATTCAATATGTCTTTTGAATTATTAAGATCTACATTTTTTAAAGCTTTTTCTGGAATGTTATTTAAAATCATATTATATTTGATAAGATCTTCGTTATTAAGCCTTCTATTTAATCGTATAGAATCATGACATAATAATGTTGCTCTAAATCTACGATTAGTAATAAAATCCATATACTGTTCAGTTTTTACTATATCGTTAATTTTTTGTAATTTTTCAGCAGTTTTAGTCGGCATATTACCCAAATACATAGTTGCTATACTACAATCTGATAAATACTGAAGATTATACTTTTTAGCTTCAGCCATAAATTCATAAAAATAATATGGTTTATTGTGTTCTTCTAAATGATCATGATACACATACCAATCGGCTTGTTTAGCAAGTAATGCTGATTCTGTCTTTAAAATTGAAGCATACGGAGAATTAGAATTTTCTAAACTATCTTTAATAAATTCAAGTAACATTCTTGCTTGAGTAATTTTTTCTTCAACATTGGCAAACATACTTGAATGGTACAACATCATATCTCTTATAGTACGAATCATATTCCATCCAGGCAAGGTGTTATAGCTAATATATGCTATACCATGTTCGTTAAGATTTTTTTTACAGATCTCAAAAATTTTTACTCTAACAAATTCTGGCACCCACGAAATAACTCCATGACAAATTATATAATCGAACTTACCAAAATTATCATTAACATCAACAATAGAACAATTATAAAATTCTATGTTTTTAAGACCTAATTGAGCACTATGTTTATTGGCTTCTTCTATCTCTATTTTAGATAAATCTACTCCAACAAATTTGGCATTGGGATTATTAATCGCATGCGGTATTAGATTCCCCCCTGCTGCACACCCTAGTTCTAAAATTCTAGTTTGTTCTAACTTGGCAGGCACCATACCAAATAATTTGCCTATGGTCATTATATGATCTGGATGACTAGCTGGATAAGAATAACTCTCATAAGGTACTTCGTCATAAATATTTTGATTTTTTGATAAAACTAATTTTACACTAGGATCCATAATATGGATTTTAGTGTAAAAAAAATTTTAAGCTATTTTTGTTCTTGATTTTGATCTTTAAAATGCTCGTCTAAAGCTAAATTTACTGCTTTTAGTCTAGCTTTACATGTTTCGTACGCTAACGTAGCTTCTTTAATCATAGGTAACAATTGATCTACATCAATAAATTGTCCATTTCTTAATTTAGCAGCTATATCTTGTAGTTTTTTATAATTATCTTCAAAATTTTTTGGTTTTTTTATGGTAGCCATATTGTAATTCTCACAACCCTAAAGATCCTATAAGATTATACGATGTTACCATATATCATAAGGACTATGTATGTTTAATTCCACTGATCAACCATTACCAACCTCAACAGAAGAACACATGTCAGATCCATCTAATCCTGATCATGATAGCTGTATAGAAGATAAGTCAGACCTACATAGAGAAACAATCATATATAAAACAGAACAACTTAATAACCAGTTAGAAGAATTTATTGATTATTTTTCCCATGAAATTCGTAACCCTCTCAATGGGATGTGCGGTGGCATATTTGCTCTGAGCGATTTATTTAGATCACTTAAATCAATATATATAGAAAATCAACTATCCACTATAATACCACCGTCATTATTACAACAAATGGAAGAAAATATAGCAATTATTAATCAATGTACCGAGCAACAAAAAATTATTGTAAATAATATATTAACCCTATCAAAATTAGAAAATAATACAATGGAATTAAATCCTAGTGTTTTTGAATTAAAAGAAACTGTTACAAATACTATTAAAATTTTTATTCCTCAAATTAAACAAAAAAATCTACAATTAATATTAGAGCTACCCAATAACCACTTATGGTTAAAGGCAGATCCGTATCAATTATCACAAATTATTGCTAATTTGATCTCTAATGCAATTAAATTTACTGATTGTGGTAACATTAAATTTACTGCTGCTATCGAACCTACTTTCGAACTTTTTTCTGAAAAAGTTACTATTAATTTTGTTGTTCAAGATACCGGCATAGGTATATCAGCATCCAAAATAAATAATTTGTTTCCACGATTTATACCTGTTCAAAATCGTACCGGCACAGAATATAATGGTTCAGGATTAGGCCTTTCAATAAGTAAAAAGATAATAGAATTAATGGGTGGAACAATTCAAATAGATAGTGAAATCGATCAAGGCACCAAATGTTCTTTCCATATAAAATGTAACAATTTAAACGAACAAGAACTATTAGAAGCTATACAAGTAAAACACTTGCAAGATAATAACAGCAACATGCCTCCTCAAATACCTAAACTAAAAGGAAAAAGGATTTTAATAGTTGAAGATAATGAAATAAACTCAATTATTTTAATCGGGCATTTAAAACAAACCGGTTGTTTTTATAACACAGCGCCTAATGGAATTTCTGCATTAGAACAGTATCACCAAAATCGTTTTGATTTAATTTTGATGGATATAGAAATACCAATAATTAACGGATTAAAAGTAACCAAACAAATTCGTGAAGAAGAGTTATTGTTAGATTATCACACTCCTATTATTGGCATTTCTAGTTATACCAGTCAAGCCAAAATAAACCTAGCATTACAAAGTGGTATGGATGATTATCTACCAAAACCATACTCACCAAAAGACTTATTTAAATTAATTCGTGAATATATTGTATTAAAAGATAAAGAAGTATCTAATGTTTCCCAAATACAATCTGAAACAGTTTTATGCACTCGCTTTGCCGAAATTTCTACATCACAATCATCTAATTTTCCTCCTCAATCTTCAAGCAGCGATATGCTTTGCGCACAAATAGAAAAAGGTCAACAAAAAAAACTTAAAAAAAAGGTAATGAATTTTACCATTTCTTCATCTACACCTTCAAACTTTACATCACAATCTTCAAGTCAAAAAGGACATAAAATAAAATGTGTAATACTATAAAAAAACTAAAAAGTCAAAATGATTACTTCTACAGATAACGAATTAAACGAAGTTATATTTACAGATAATGTTATTGCTATTCTGGATGCAATAACAGATCCTACATTTATTACCGATCAAACAGGTAAAATTATCTTAGCCAACACTTTAACAGAAAAATTATTTAATTGTAGCAAAAAAGAATTGCTAGATATGCACGTTGAAGACCTAATGCCAGAACGTTTTCGTGCTCAACATATAGCTCACAGGCAACAATATTTAACTAATCCATTTACTAAATCGATGAGTACCGGAGGAGCAACTACTCTAAACTACTACTGCTTAACAAAAGACAATAAAGAATTTCCTATTGATATCAGTCTAAGTACGCTAGATTTAAACAAACAACTTTTTATATTAGTCAGAATGCAAAATTTAACCGAACGCCAGCTATACGAAAAAAGTTTACAAGAAATAGCTATAGAATCAACCAAACAAATTGCCTTAACAGCCGCTACCGAACAATTCAATAAACAACAAGAACAATTTATTGGCGCTCTTGAACATGAATTTAATAACCCTCTTAATGGTGCCTATGGCGGCGTACTAGCATTACAAGAATCTTTAGAATCATTAAAATTAGCCCAAGAAGAATCTAAACCAATAGAATCAATAATTCAACAAGCTACAGAAGAATCTCAAATTATTACCAAATGTATAAAACAACAAAAAATTATTTTGAAAAACCTCATAATGTTATCTCAGCTAGAAAACAATAAAATAGGATTAACTACTAGTCATTTCGAATTAACAGAATTAATTACAAATATTTTTCAAAGTTTTACTTTACAAATAAATCAAAAAAACTTAAATTTAACATTAAAATTACCTTCAAATCCCGTATGGATCAAAACAGATCCAGATCAATTATCACAAGTTATTACTAATTTAGTCTCTAATGCAATTAAATTCACTGAACAAGGCTGCATTATATTTATGGCCGATGCCGACCCTACTTTAGATCACTACTCAGGCGAAACTAAGATCTATTTTATTATTAAAGATACTGGTATGGGTATGTTACCTAATGAAATAACTAATTTATTCTCGCAGTTTATTAATGTTAACAATCGTACCGGTACACAATATAACGGATCAGGTTTGAGTCTATCTGTAAGTAAAAAAATAATAGAACTAATGGGAGGAACTATTCAAATAGAAAGTGAGAAATGGCAAGGGAGCACCTTCTCTTTTTCCATAAAATGTAGTTACTTAAGCGAACAAGAAATATTAGACGCTATACAAACTAAAAAATTACTACATACTAAGAAAACAAGTCTTCAAATACCTAATTTGTCTGGAAAAAAAATTTTAATAGTCGAAGACAATCAAATAAACACCACCATCTTACTTAAACAATTAAATCAAACTAATTGCGAATGTTATACTGCAGCTGACGGAAAACAAGCACTAGAACAATGTGAACAAACTCACTTTAATTTAATTTTTATGGATATAGAAATGCCAGAACTTAATGGATTTGAGACAACCAAACAAATTCGTGAACAAGAATTATCATTAAATTATGATACAACAATTATTGGAATATCTGGGTATACTAGTCAAGCTATAAAAGAACTAGCTATGCAAAGTGGTATGAATGATTATTTAACAAAACCATATGAACCAAAAGAATTATTCGACGCTATTATTAAACATCTGTTAACAACAGATGAATGTAGCATACATATAGCACACGAACAATATAACGAAATTTTATGTAGTCCAACACTTACACAATACTCTACCCGTCAATCGGCTAGCTTTACCCCACAATCTTCACATAGCGACGTTAGCAAACTTGGTGATAAAACAGATAAACCACTACTTAATCAACTACACAAAGAACACAAAAAAAAATTGAATAGGTTTAGCGCTACATCCAGTGCTTCAAACCACGAAATTAAATCTTTAGAATTTACTCGAACCAGTATAAACAATAATAAAAAATGTATAATATTATAACTTTTCTGCCAAAAATAACTGTTATATTATTTTTATTAAAATATTAGTATATTGGCTATTGATTTATATAAAATAACAGAGTAAAAAAATACAAATAACATTATTGTTAATGTAAACATTATTATTTATGCTAAGCGACAAAGAACAATTCGATACTAATCTTATTGCAGTTATAGAAGCTATGCACGATCCTATAATTATCACAGATCAAACAGGTAAAATCGTTTTAACAAACAACTTAACAGAAAAATTATTTAAATATTCCAAAGCAGAATTAGTTAATCTTCCTGTAGAAAATTTAATACCAGAACGTTTTAGAACTCAACATATATTAAGTAGAGAAGCATATACAACATCTCCATTTGTTAGACAAATGTGTACCGGAGCTATTACACACGACTTAGTAGGGATAAAAAAAGATTTTGAAGAATTCCCTATTGATATTAGCTTAAGCCCATTAAATATAAATGGAAAAACTTTTATATTAGTAGGAATGAGAGACCTAACCGAACGCTACGCCTATGAACAAAAATTAAAAATTAGTTTAGAACATGTTGATAATATTTGTCATGAGGTTCGTAATCCTTTTAATGGGATCTACGGCATAATACCAATACTAACTAAATCTTTTGAAGCTCTTAAATTAAATCAACCACCATCAGAACAAACTAAACCCGTATCAATAGAAATAGAACACCTATTAGAACTAATACAACTATGCGCCGACCAAGAAAAAGTCCTATTAGACAACGTATTAACGTTATCAAAACTAACCAACGGTAAAATTGAACTAAATCCTGTTGCTTTCGAACTAATAAAAACCCTTCAAAATACCGTTCAAATTTTTAGTGCTCAACTTAATAAAAAAAAATTAACATTACAACTAAATTTACCAGAACATCCAGTATGGGTAAAAACAGATCTGCACCAATTATCAGAAGTAATTATTAACTTAATTTCTAATGCAATTAAATTTACTGAACAAGGCATCATTACATTAACTGTTATAGTAGAACAACCAACTCCAAGTTTTGTAACAGAAAAAGAAGAACAAACTACTATTAACTTTATTGTTAAAGACACTGGCATAGGTATGTTCCCACACGAAATAACTAATTTATTTCAACGATTTATTCAAGCTAATAACCGTACCGGAGAAAAATATGGCGGCTCAGGATTAGGTTTATCTATAAGTAAAAAAATAATAGAGTTAATGGGTGGAACTATTCAAGTTAACAGCGAAATAGGACAAGGAACTACATTTTCTTTCTTTATAAAATGTAATAATTTAACCGAGCAAGAAATATTACAAGTTACACAATCAACCCAATCATCAAGATCTGATGTAATTCACACTCCTAGACTAAATGGGAAAAAATTTTTAATAGTAGAAGATAATCAAATAAATACTACAATTTTTCTTAAACAACTAGCATCAACTAATTGCATTTGTTACACAGCATCTAATGGAATAACAGCATTAGAGGAACATGAAAAAACTCACTTTGATTTAATTTTTATGGATCTTGAAATGCCAGGACTTAATGGATTTGATACAACTAAAGAAATTCGTAAAAAAGAATCGTTGTTAAGTCGTCACACACCTATTATTGGAGTATCTGGTTATTCTCTTGGATCTGAAAAAGCTAATCTAGCGTTACAATGCGGTATGAATGCCTACCTAGCAAAACCATATACTCCAAAAGAATTATTTGAATTAATCGAACAACATATTTTAGTAAAAGATAGCGCGTCATCCATTGAACCAACATCATCCGAAATAATCTTATACACCCCTAGATTTACTAAATTAACTGTTGCGGCATCTTCTAGTTCCACTTTAGAAAATTCTAGTGCCGATAACCTTTACCAAAAAGAACCCACCTCCAAAACAACACCTAAAAAATCTACCTCTTGCCAATTCCACAAAAAAAGATCCTCACAAGCTTTAGAACAAATCGCCAACAACTACGTTAATCCTTTTGAAGCACCTACACAATCAACCAGCCCTAAACATAGACAGAACAGGACAATAAATTCAAATAAATGTACAATATTATAATTCTTTAAAACACACCTCGTAACCAGTTAAACTTCGTATATTGATAATCCCTTGGGGAAAAACTAAATACTGACCTTTAATTGCTAATAATTTACCAGAAATTATTCCTGATTTTTTTACAGAATTACTTAGGTTATTTAAATTTATATTATATTCAGTACTTATACTATTAGGATATTTAATTTCTATAATTTCATTCGAATTTAAATTTTCAGCTTCTATAGATTGTAATTCTTGTTTACATTGATTTAACAAACGATCTCTAATACCAATTAAATCTATTGGCAATATATCGAAAGCCAACATTTTACGCCAATTAGTTTGTTCTGGAATAACTTTTGCTAAAATAGCTTCCACTAATCCTGATTGATATCTAGATTGAGTACTAATAATTGGTAAAGCTTGGATAGCTCCTTGATCTATCCACCTAACAGGTAGAGTACTTGCTCTTGTGATCCCGACTTTAATACCAGAACTATTTGCTAAATAAACTATATGGTTACTAAAACAATGTTCTTTACCCCATTCTGGTTCTTTACAAGTCCCTAAATGATAATGGCAATTTTTAGGATGCAAAATGCATAGATCACACCTAGCTAATTTTCTAGCACATGGATAACAATAACCTTGACTATAACTATTTTTGGTTTTTTGCTGACAATAAATACATTTTATTAATCCAGAAAACTCTAAAGAAATAGTTCTACCTAAAACAGCATTAAGAGCTACTTGAGGTTTACCATCTAACACTAAATAATATTCAACTAGATTATTTTTAGTAGACAAAACAACTTGCATTTTATGTAAAATGCCAGAAACTAAGGGGTTGTGCAAGAATAACTTTTCCATCCCTAAAGTTTTAATCATGTACAATTTTTATGCCGTTTTTTAAAAACATACTTAAAATCGCCGCACAAATTAAACCAATTGGTAAAATTACTAATGCACATTTAAAATTTATTAATTCATTAAAATTATATTGCTCAGCTAAATAATCTAATATTAAACCAACACTTGGCTGCACTAATAAACCACCAACAGTTACTAACATATTAACAAAACCAACTGCAGTAGCGCTAATCTCTTTATGACAAAGATCATTAATTGCAGCAAAAACTAAAACTTCTCCTCCAACAAACAACCCAAATAAAAACATATATATGTTAATCCAAAATGATGATAACGGTACATATAAAATTATAAAAATTAATATTGCAGCAACTATTGAGGCTAAAATTAATGGAACTTTACGACTAATTACTACATCAGACAATATACCCCAAATTGGCGCACCAACACCAAAACCTAAATATATCATCGATGAACCAACTATTGCCACATTTTCATCAACACCAGTGGCCATTAAAAAAGATACCGCCCAAGTGTCAGCAAAAACACTTAAAGCTGCAAACATTAAACAACCAATAATACCATTTAACCATAAATCAGGTAATTTAATAATTTCTATTAATTCTTGCCATAAATTATTATTTTTTATTGATAAATTTTGCGATATGGATTTAGTACTATGTTCTTTAATAAAAATCCATAAAATTAATCCCAAAACAATTCCAACTACCGCAGAAACATACAAAGTTGTTTGCCAACCAACCGTGGCAGAAAATTTAGCAATAACTATTTGTCCACTTATACCACCCAACATACCCAATGTTGAACAAAAACCAGCCATAAAAGCAAAAAATTTTCTTGGCAACCAAATATTACTTAATTTTAATACTCCAACATAAGCAAACGCTGAGCCAAAACCAACTAAAAATCTACCAATTTGAGCGATCAATAAATTATTGCTAACAAAAAAATAAGTACCAACAGCACAAATGAAACAAGCTATAGTTAATACTTTACGTGGCCCCCAAACATCCATAATAAAGCCTGCGGGCACTTGCAACGGAAAATACGCCCAATAATATAATGATACTAAAAATCCAAATCCTGCTTCACCAATATTATGCGCTAATTTAAGTTCTGGACGTAATACGCTTGGCGCTACTCGTAAATAATATTCATAACAATAAAATATTGTGCCTAACGCACAAATAAATAAAGAAAAAAACAACCAGTTTGAACGAGTTTTTAATTTATTATTACTCAAAATTTTATATCTCCAACAACTTTACAATAAAGTTTCTTAAATTCGCGTAGAATTTATTTTGTTTTTTAATGTTTTATTGGCCTTAAATACTACAACCTTACGGGCAGTAATAACAGCTCTTTGTTTGGTTTTAGGATTACGACCATAACGTTCTTTTTTATATTTTACTTTTAAATTCCCAAACTTACTAAGTTTTACATCAATATCATTTTCTAAAAAAACACCTATTTGTTCTAAGGTTGCATTTACCAAATCTAATGCTAATTTTTTTTTTAATCTACATTTTTTGGCAACACTTTCAGCAATATCTAGCTTTGTCAAAGTTTTACCAAAACTCACATTATCCCCTTAAAGTCGCACCAATTTTTTCTAAACTATTAACTATATTAGTTTCGATGTTAAGAATATCAGTAGCCTCTAATGTACGAGTTGAATGTTGTAAAATTACTCCGAAAGCCATACTCTTTTTGTTGTCAGATAATTGATCTCTACTATATAGATCGAAAAAAATTATTTTTTTCAATAATTCTCCACAACTAGTTTGTATAGTTTTTTGTATATAATCACAAGTAGTTGCATTATCTACCATAATAGAAAAATCTCTACGAATAGCAGGAAACTTAGAAAGTTCTACAAATTTAGGTAGCTCTAAATATGCTAATTCAGCTAATTCGGCCAATAATGTTAAGTCTAATTCAAACAAAAATACTGGTTCTATTATCGATAAGTTTTTAATTAACGTAGGATGCAAAGCCCCAACCGTACCAACCATGGTATTATTTATATATATTTCAGCAGCTTGCGATGTATGTAATGCAACCAGTTTGTTGGTTGCTTTGAATGTTACTGTTATCCTATGACTATAATAACGCAATATTGCTTCAACATCGCTTTTTATAGCAAACAAATCCACTTTTTGCTGTAAATGTTGCCAATTTTCTACTAATAAATTTCCGCTGGCAATTCCAGCTAATTTTTTCTTTTGTTCTACAATCCCAGTTTTAGCATTAAATAAAAATACGGTGCCTAGTTCAAATAATCGCACTCTTGTTTGTTGACGATTTTGATTGTGTAATAAAGCCGTAACTAATCCTGGCCATAATCCTGGTCGCATTATACTCATATTTTGAGACATAGGATTTTTTAATTTATAAAAATCCTGTTCATGATAAAATAAATTGGCAAAGTCTGGATCTATAAAACTATAAGTTATTGCTTCAAAATACCCTCGACTAACTAAACAATGCTTATATTGTAATTCGTTAGTAAAAGTTAAAGCTCTATCTGGAAATTTAAAATTTAACGGTAAAGAAAGTTTTTGACCTGTAATGTTACTATATCCAACAAACCTAGCAATTTCCTCAATTAAATCTTCTTGGATTGTTATATCTTGTCGCCAAGATGGTATAGTAACTTCCCACCCGATATTAAGTTTTTTTAATAAACTCATTTTTAAATTTTGCAAAATAGATATGATTTTTTGATCAGAAAAACAAGTTCCTAATACCGTTTTAATTTTTGTTCTACTTAAAACAATTACTGTTGTTTTAGGTAAAAATTGCTCGTTAACTACCGAAATAATTGGAAAAAATTCACCACCAACAATCTCGTGCAATAATTCAGTAAAACGCAACATTGCTATATGCTGCAATGCAGGATCAATATTTCTAGTAAATCTCTGAGCAGAATCGCTAGTTAAATTATGCTGCCTAGTCGTCATACGAATACCGATTGGTTCAAAGTATGCACATTCCAATACAATATCTGTAGTATCAGTAGTGATGGCCGAATTTAAACCACCCATAATTCCAGCAACTGCTAATGGTTGCTTAGAGTCAGCAATAATTAAATCTTGATTACTTAAAGTAATTTTTTCATTATTAAGCAACGTTATTTCTTCATTAATTTTAGCTTTTCTAACAACTATTTCCCCGGTAATTTTAGACAAATCAAAAGCATGCAATGGTTGGCCTAATTCCAACATTACATAATTAGTTATATCAACTATTGGGGAAATCAAACTAATACCAGCATGATGTAACACTCGTTGCATCCACTCTGGAGTAGTTTTCTCTGTTTTTACATTACGAATTATTCTAATTAAATATTTTGGACAAGCTTTTGGATCGGTTACTTTTACATCAATATCAGCTACATGTTTTTTATTATAATGATCTAGAATTAAATCAGTAATATCATCTTTCAGCTCAGAATATTTTAATTTGGCATTATTAAGTGCAGCTAATTCTCTAGCAATACCAATCAATCCTAACAAATCAGCACGATTAGGTGCGGTAGCCACTTCTAAAATATAATCGTCAGCTTCTTTAGTACAGCTTTCTAATTCTAAACCTAATTCTGTAAGTTGTTCGCTAATCTTAGTAATATCATAAGGAACATGTTCTATAAATTTTAATAAATATTTAAGAGAAAATTTCATAAAATTCTATTTTAAAATTGTTGCAAAAATCGTAAATCATTTTCAAACATTAATCTTAAGTCAGTAATACCATAACGTAACATTGCTAATCGATCTAAACCCAAACCAAACGCCCAACCACTGTATAATTCACCATCTATATTACAATTTTTTAAAACTTCTGGATGTACCATACCACAACCTAAAATCTCTAACCAACCAGTGTTTTTACAAACTTTACAGCCTTTACTGTTACAATTAACACATCTAATATCAACTTCCGCAGACGGCTCAGTAAACGGAAAATATGATGGACGAAATCTAACCATTAAATCTTTTTTAGCAAAAAAACACCGCAAAAATTCCGTAAGAATTTCGGTTAAATGCCCAAAATTTACTTGATAATCTACTAATAATCCCTCTAATTGATGAAACATTGGCGTATGAGTAAGATCCGAATCGCAACGATATACTTTACCCATAGAAATTAATCTAAATGGCGGTTTATTATTTTCCATAACTCTAATTTGTACATTTGAAGTATGAGTTCTAAGCAATTTACCATCAGGGAAATAAAAAGTATCATGCATCGCTCTAGCAGGATGATGAAATGGAATATTTAAGGCTTCAAAATTATGATATTCATTATCAATTTCAGGTCCTTCTATAAGATCAAACCCTAATTGTTCGAACAATCTACAAGCTGTTTCTAAAGTATTAGTTATTGGATGTAAACTTCCACGCTCTATGCCGCAACCAGGTAAACTCACATCTACACTAGCAGTTAATTTATTATTTAATTCGTTATTTAATAATAATTGTTTTTGCTCTGTAATTTTGTCTTGGAGTTCATTTTTATAATTATTTAACAATTCTCCTAATGTTTTTCTTTGATCGGCAGGTATTTCACCAATGGTTTTTAATAATTCAGTTAATCTACCTTTTTTACCTAAAAAATTAACCCGCAATTGTTCTAATTGCGGCTCACTAGTAGCGTGAGCAACCGCCTCTAATGCCTCGGTTATTATATCTTTAGCTTGTTTTTGCATATTATAAGTATTAATGCAAACAATCTGATTTTACTTTTGCCGCCAACTCACCAAACGCATTAACATCAAAAATAGCTAAATTAGCTAAAATTTTTCTATCAACCTGAACATTAGCCTTTTTTAAACCATTCATAAAATTGCTGTAAGATAATCCATACAGTCTAGCAGCTGCATTAATTCTCGTAATCCATAAACTTCTAAATTGTCTTTTACGTTGCTTCCTACCAATATAAGCATACTGAGCAGCTTTAATAACAGCTTGTTTAGCTACTCTAAATACTTTACTTCTAGCACCATAATAACCTTTTGCTTCTTTTAATACTTTTTTATGGCGTTTTCTAGCCATTACCCCACGTTTTACTCTAGCCATTACTTTCTTCTCCTATAGCACTTTTATTTATGCTGGCAACATTTGATCTATTCTATATTTATCGCAAGCTTTAACCATACCTAGACTACCTAATCTCTGTTTTCTTTTAGCAGACTTTTTAGTAAATATATGGCAACTATTAGCTTTTCTATGTTTATAATTACCAGATCCAGTTTTTTTTAACCGTTTCTTGGCCCCTTTATGTGTTTTAATTTTTGGCATTGTAATTATACTCCTATAAATCAAATTTTCTATTTTAGGTCTTTTTCTATTTTTTAGAAGAAAGAACCATAACTAATTGTTTACCCTCTAATCGCTCAGGAAATTGATCAACCTTACCGATATCGTTTAATTCATCTCTAATTTTTACTAATAATTCCATTCCTAATTCATAATGAGATACTTCTCTACCTCTAAACCAAACTGTTACTTTAACTTTATCACCTTCGGATAAAAACTTA
>JBEKHL010000024.1:0-22472 GCA_050012295.1 Gammaproteobacteria bacterium | reverse complement strand
TAATTGTTCTCTGAAATGAAACCAGCTTAACCGCCAGCAAATGTCCCCCCTTGTTTTAGTTCTTCTATTTCTTCAACACTTAGATTGGTCAGTTTACTTATCAATTGAATATCTTTTTCGCCTTCACTTATTAAAGTCATAGCATTTTTCTTAGCGATATTTTTTGCTTTTTCATAATCAGCCTTTGTCCATTTAATTGGATAGTTTTTTAAAGCGTTTGGTGCATATTTTTTTAATAAATCTGTAACTTCCTTCCATTCCACCTTATTATTAAATTCTTCTGGTGTACTACATTTAATTAAATCTGAAGTGTATTCATCATAAAATTTTGACTTGACTCCAGTTACATCAAAAATACCGCTTAAAGCTTCTTCTCTTATGCCCACATCATAATTATCATTGATTAAAATTTTATATAATTCCTCAAGCACTGAAGGATTTTTAGTATCAGCATAATAACTAGTCCAAGATTGTAAGGCGCTAAATTGTGTATGGCTATCTTCGTCAGTAATAAAGATTTCATAAGCTTGGTCTCTAAATTCTGGCACTTTAAGCCACCAGCCAAGATTAGCAACTGCCGGCTGTCTTAAAAATGGATCCCAATGATCAATAAATTGATACAATTCTGGAACTAACTCGTATAATCCTCTTTTTCCTGCTATGGATAAAATAGCCATAGCATTGCTGGTTATATTCCGCGAAGTTCTATCATCGCTTTCATCCTCTTTTATTAATATGGCTTGTTGTAAAATGGCTTTCATTTCTAGTATTGATAATGCGTCACGTTCTTCAAAAGATAGTTTCTTAAATATATCCATAATAATTACTCCATCCTTGGTTTTGGTGGTTGATTTGATTTTTTTGCTTTTTCTATAAAATCTTTATATTGATCCCAAAGATCACTGATTTTTCCTGAAGTTTTTTTCCAAACTTGCCTATCTTCAGGTGTTAATTTTTCATAAAACTTATATTGCTGCTTTTCCGTGATACCTTGGCTAGAACGACCAGCAAGAAAATTTTCAAAAGATCTTTTAGCATCTCGCCATTCTATACCAATATGATCAAATGCTGTGCCATCAGATTTTAAGATCTTAACATCCCTGTTTTCTTTAGCTATAGCCAATAAATCTTTTGGCTGCATGTGATCTGTAAGTTGAGCCTTAGGAATATGCACGAAATAACTTCCGCATTTCAACGCTAACATTTACGTCACCACTGGAGCAACTGTATAGTTGAGAGCCAGCCTCCCATGAGTTTTTAAGTTAATTTTAGAAAGTGCTTCTTTCGCAGCTGTAATGCCAGTTTTATAAATCTTCTTAGTGATATCTACCAATACCTTTAATCCAGTTTTGGTTTCAGTTTGTGCTATTAATTTTTTTGCATCATTAATAGTCGTTAATTTGACTCCAGCCATTGCTCGAGTAACATGCGGAAAAACCCTGTGTTCTATAGGATTCCATTTAGAAGCATATGGTGGATAATGGCAGATCCTAATTGGTAATCCAATTATATTGGCTAAATTTTGCAATTCAATTTTAAATAGATTATGTCTATAAGAATTGGCTCCACCAGAATCACAAAAAATTAAAATTTCTGTGGCATTAGAATAATGTATTTTGCCAGCCTTATTCCACCATGCTAATATTGAATCACAAACAGAATTAGCTGTTTCGTGGTTTAAACCAATATTAATTAATGCTTCGTTACGTTTAAGATCATATACACCATGAGGAACTATGCTACCTTGAGCCAAATGATTATAATCATGGTCATATGACTCAATTGCTTTGGTACAATAAACTTCTCCGGCACGGTACAAATTACCTAATTTTTCTTTCTTTTTAGTATCAACGCTAAGGATAGGGTTATTAGATTCCATAAAAATCCGCTTTATTTTCTTGATATTAGCAAACTGTTGTTCTCTATCTTTAAATTCACCCGTAGTTTTTTTTCGTTGAATTTTTCTTTTTACAAAACCGTGCTTCTTTAACAATTTTCTAACAATATTTCTGCTTACATGTACGCCAAATTCTTTCATTTTAATACTAATTTGGTATCTAGTTAATTTGATCCACTTTACTTTTTCGTCCATTGGATCTCCAGCTATATACTCTGTAATTACAGATATAAACACTTCGTCAATATTTTTAAATTGTTTATCAGCAGCATTTCTTCCTCCTCCTTCTCTACGGATATGCGGTGTTGGAATTATATCGTTTTTTTTAATTCTTCTAATCCAGCTGTTATGGTATCTCTATTACAGCCAAATAATTCCGCAATATAATTAATTCCTCCATATCCAAGCTTTGCTGCTTCTACAGCAGCGTAATGGCGTTTATCTTTTTCAGAAAGACTGAAATAATATCTGTACATTAAAATTTCAAGCTCTTCTGTATATTTCTGCACGATAAACAGTACTCCAACAACACTACAATTTAAGTTGATATCATAGCATGCAAATTAATATTTACTCAACATTGTTTTTATACTCTACTATATTTGCCAAATCCAAGTAACTTCTTTGGTTTCCCTGTCTACCCACATTCTCATGTCTGGAGGATCAATAACCATTTTAGGATTCAAAGCTTCGGGTTTTAAAAAAATCACTTCAATTTTATTTCCTTTATGCCTACCTATTTCTCCAGGTTTTACATAACTTAAACCTCTATTTGTTAAATATTGTTCAGCTAAAAGTATTAACTCATTTTGGGGTGTGTCGTTGTGCATTTAATTCTCCAGTCTTTAGATCTGCTACGTATTCTATTGATGCTTCAATTTCTAATTGATTTAAATCTTGCCAAATTCTGTTTTTTTGTAATCTTTCTAGGACTAATGATTCCCGTTGAGCTCTGCTTAATTTTGAATATTTTTCAAAACCAAGTTGTTTATAATCTAGCCAATGCGATAATTCATGTTTAACCTCAAGTACCGTAGGGTTTTCTGAAAGATAGATATGACTTGCTTCGTTTTCTATAGCATTAAAACTTGTCTTCTCATTTATTGTCTTATAGACATGAACATTACGTTTTTCTAAATATTTAACCAACGATGATAATTTATCTTTTGGATATAACTTGCCATCAAATGCTCCTGTAACAGAGAATGATCTGATCTCGCTAAATGATGGTGTAAAAAAAGATGGTTCTAGTGTATTTGAAATGCGGAAGTTATTTCGTGCGCATCCCTTAGCTTTATCTATAAGCTTCTCAAGAGGTTTGCTAACCTTATTAAGATTAATGCTATTTAATTTTTCTATTTCTGCTTTTCTAATAAATGCCCATTGTGTTACTAAGTCAGTTTCAGCTATAGTCGCTGGTTTTGGTGATGCTAGATCTTTCTTGCTTATAAGATCTTGTTTGCCCCATTGACCACCAACAGATGGTGGTCCAGTAATATCTGTTATGCCAAGCTTATCTCTTCTAATTGCCGGATTTCTTAGTGATTTTAGTTTTACTGTTGAATCAACTGGTTTTTTAACTCTATCAGGCTGTGTGATTTTTGGTTTTTCAATTACTTTATTTAAACCTACCGTTGAAGGATTTGTTTTACTGTTATTGCCAAGTTCTTTACGTTTGGCTTTAGCAACTTTGTTAAGTTCTTTTTGTTTCACTTTATTTGTGGCCGTTTTGGCAGCTTTAGCATCGCGTGTTGCAAGAATGGCAGCTCTTTGTTGTAATTCATGCTGAAAAGTTACCATTGAATCTTTAGGTAATTTATTTATTGCATTACCTAATACATCTACCGCAGCACTACTACCTTTTTTAAACCAGCCTAAAATCTTCCCGGAAAATTTCTTAACTATTCCTAAAGATCCTTTTACCATGCCTTTGGCGCCCATAGATAATGCGATTGCACCGACTACAATTGCGGCATCTTTAGCATTAACACCTCTAGATACCAGCAGATCTTTAGCTACTTCCTCGCCTGCCATTGCAATGCTACTTCTTAAACTCAAAGCCAAAACACCTGGGATACCACCAGCCATAAAAGCTGCTGTCAAAAATGCAAGATTAATGGCATCCATCGCATATGGATGCGCTTCCACAAATTTACTAAGCTTATCTACATGTGGTTTTAAAGTACCAGCTAAAGCTCGACAACTTTGTTGCAGCGCTATATCTACCTGCGAATATTCTGTCACAAACCCAGAAAATCTATCTGTTTGCGCGCCGTTGTCTGCCGAAGCATTAGCGTAAAATAAAACGCTCGCAGGATGTTGTATCTCCCGAGATTCAGACGAAAAGAACAAACCTGATGTACTAGAACTACTAGTAGAGATTGTCTGCTCATTATCATCAAACGTCTCGCTCAAATCTTGAGTTTTCTCTAATTCATCAGTAGCTTTAAGAACCGCCTTGTTGTACTCTTGGATGTTTTGATTTAATTCATCAATAGCCTCGTCAGTCATGCCTGCTTGTTTTAATTCTTGTTCGGCACTAAAATCTTCATGAAGTTCATCAGATTGATTATCCTGGCTAGATTGAGTACTGTTCTGTTCGTCTTTAGCAACAGCTTGCATTAACTCCTTAATTAACATTAAGTCTTTTAATTTTTGTTGTAGCACCCTCGCATAATTGTGATTTTCTGCCACCCGACCTGCTGCGCATGCCGCAGCACCAACATCTTGGCGAGTTAATAGAGCAGAAAATCCAGCGAGTAATTCTTCCGCTTTGGCATGTTTGGCAATGTCTTTAGGATTAAGACTGTTTTCATCTAACTCAAACAAATCTAAATCTGCTACCAAGGCTCCCAAGGCACCTCCAACGAAAACCCGTTTGCCGCCCACTACACTCGCTCCAAGACCGCCAATCAATGCTTTACTAAGTTTTGCTTCTATTTTTGATAGCTGACAGTTTAGTTGTTTATTAGAGACACCAAAATCTAAATGGTCAGCTACTGCGCCTGCAATTGCACCTCCTATAGCTGCGGACAATTTAGTGCGGTTTTCTTTACGTTCAATTAAACGACTCATTCCAACACTAATTCCGGCTTGCATCAACGCACGCTCAATTTTGGTGAACAAACTTGCGGTTTGTTCCACTTGAATGACTGCATCTAACGCATTTTTGCTTTGTTTCAATGGCTCGATAAATTTAGCTGCCAGTCCAGCTACTGTCACAGAGGTTAATAAACTTCGTATGTTCTTTGAACTGCCCAATTCTCGCAAAGCCTTACCAATATCGCCACCATTTTGTGCTAAAGATAAGGTGACTGTAGTGATGGATGATGCCAATGCCGCATCAATCACACTAGCTGTTACCATTTGGCCTGCAGTAAGTGATGCTGTTGCAGCACCTGCAGTTACCCCGGCACCTACTGCGGCTCCTGCTGTAGCGCCGGCAGAAGTAGCCCCACCAGCAGACGCCAATATTGCCGCACCCGCACCCATGGTTAGCGCTGCAATAGCAATGGCAACCAATGCCGCAGCAGCTACGGTTGGACCTTGATGTTTTTCACAATGATGTTCATAAGCACAATACAAATATTGCACCGCAAGCTCACCATCAAACCCTTGCTGTATCTGTTGAAATAGTCGGTTACTTGAAGGATTATTAGCCAATAGCTCCACACAAGCGCTACGTGCAATAATTTTGAGTTTACCTTTAAACTCACAAGGCGTATAATTTTTTTGCAAAACTGTGTCAACTTGGTGTTTTTGCCACACTAAATTACGTTTATGGGTTTGGGTATGGCTTTCATGCATATGACAGCCGGCTAGCAGCTCAACTTGTGCATCAGGAGCAACAAACAGGTTTTCTTGAGCCATGCTTGTTACCTGCTGCAACTTAATGCCCATAGCCCCTATAATTTCCACGGTTTCTTGCACATCAAATTGGGCACCGCGTGATACGATATCAATACTAACATGTTCAACATCCCGTTTTTTCCGACAAGGTCCCCAGCCGCTTTTTTCTGTAGTTTTCCAGGCTTTGCGATGAATATCACTAACCGCTAAATAAACCGATTGTCCAGCAAATTCTTTGAATTTTTTAGCAATAATGTGTGGTGCCTCATGAATCGATGCCCCAGCTACTTGCCACAAAACCGCATTACCGGCATCTAGTTTAGGTACCAAATGAGTCACCGAGCCATCATTGGAGTGTATCGGTTGTGCCAAGTTTTCACTGTGCTCAAATAGAGTAATTAAATCATGGCCAGCTTTAAAACTAGCGCCATTACCTTCATATTGAGTCGATTTTAATGCGATATCATTGCTTGCACTTAAATTAACTTTATGTGCACTCCTTCTAATAATTCGCAGCAATTCGGTTGCAACTCCAATATCACCACCAGCTATTACCTCTGCATCATTAATTGTAAAACTATTTAACTCACCTCTTATAGTCTCACCAGCTTTGATCGTATTACTAACAAACTCAACATGCCCGTTTTGCATTTCTAGATTAGCTTGTGCTGTTACATTATCTATAAGTCGCAAACTGGCCTCACTATTCATCCCACAAAGCGACACATTTTGCCCATAAATACCTGACTTGCCATAGTTTTCGGTTAATTTCTGATACATCTTTAATGGCATTATAGAGCGCATAAACCAAAAATTTTGAGTGGTACCAGGTACGAGTTGCTCTCGATAAAATACGACAAACTTATCGCCATCGATTAATTTTGCCTCTAGACGATCTAGACTAACAGAGCCCCCAGCATAATTCCTTTGCAAGTCACCAATTGCTAAAGCCCCATTACGACATGCTTGCCAATACAGCATTTCGGGGTTTGGCATAACACTTAAGGCTGCTGGATATTGCTTATGCAAAATTAAATGAAAGTTTTCCAGCTCTTGACCTAAATGATGGTACATCATTACACTACGCCTTGGCATGATTTGCAATTTGCCATGCCTATTCAAACCTAGGATCATCGGATATTTTTCTTCTAGAGGGATATTAACTAATGGTATAAACATAGAATAGCGATTACCTAGCTCTGGCACTATAAAATCTGTTGCTTGCAAATTGGGCATAAAAGTGTAAAAACCACCTACAGAGTTGTGGATCACCTCATCTAATCCCACATTTAAATGAAGTTCCCTATCATTGGCTTGCGGCGTTGAATTAAACACCGTGCCAGCACCAAAAGTAACGGTATTTTGCCTAGCAGCTAGAATTAAACCTCTATGATCTCCCTTGGTTAAATTAACATGAGTATGATTGCTAGCAATAAGCTCTGCGGTATAGGTAGCATGAGTAGTAGTAGTGTAGCTATGAACAGTTCGATCTTCATAAATACCTTTTCTTCCTCCAATCAAAGGTTTACTAGTCGCACCAACCCAAACGCTTTCTGTTCTGGTATTATCAAAGTCCTCATGGTCAGTTACACTCTCACACTGAATTTTCTCGCGGTTTTGTGGCAACTCTTGCAGACAACAGATACTACCGATTAATTTAACTAAACAACGTTCACCTGGATTAAAACCACTAAGCAATAATCTCCTAGCCACCAATTCGGCTGGCCGTGAGGTGACTTTCACACCACCAGTACGTGTAGAATTATTGCCACGAGATTCGCTAGGTAATTCGTGATAATTAAGTCCCATTAAAAATTGCGGTGATTGCAAAATCACATCACCATTGACTGTTTGTAGCTTACCTGAAATATTACTAACTCCATTTCGTGCACGCAGCAAAATATTACCAGATCGCATGGCAACAATCTCTAAATGCGACAAATTAATTTTACTGCCCTCACTGCTTAATTTGATGTCTCCTTGTAAGGTGCGAATATAGGTACCATCATTTAATCCAGTAAAGCCATCAAAAGCATTTAAGGTAATTCCATTTAACGCAAATAAACCCGTATTTGCTAAATTTATGAGCCTACCATTGATAAGGATAAATTGGGCAACAATAGTACCAGAGAGCTTAATAGCAATGTGACAATGATCCGCATTGATGTTTAATTGTCCACCTAAATGCATTTTCGGTATAAATAAAGCACCTCTAGCAGCTGGATTTGATATATTTAACTTGTAATCTCCAGCAACTGTTTGTGGAAATTTTGCATAGCGGGATTCAGGCACCGTAATGTCATAGTTGTCAGCAACCCACTTAGATACATTATACTGCAAGCTATTTCGCGCGATAAGCTGTAAATTTTTGGCTTTACAACTACCTTTTAACGCACCATTAATTACATGTACATTAAGAGATTCTGATTGAAAATAACCATTAGAGGATTGCTGTAGAGAGTTCGCTGTAACTTTAGCGTCCTCTCTCACTATAATCGGCGCACAGCTTTCAAATGCCCCAGTAATTCTGAATTCAACACTGCCTGCCTTTATAGGTTTGTTTTGTTTCAAACCACTTGCCTCAATCACTAATTTATATTTAATATTTATCTCGGCATCAATCTGTAGCACGTGATCTGTTTTTATGTAAATCACCTGTAATTGATCGGCATAAACATTTTGAGTAATGCTATAATCTTGCCCAAAGATAATATTCAGCTTATTTTGAATTCCCTGAAAACTATTGTCTGTATAAGTAAAATGAGAGCCAATCTTTAACTCACAATCTTTAGCGTGGAGATCTTCTATTTCTAACTTGTTACAATGCAGTTTGACTTTGTCTTTTCCTCTTATAGCTTTGGCCTTTAAACTTGAAGCTACAACATCAACTAATTGTGTGCCTTCTAAAAGATCGGCCAATACCTGCCTGGCTCTAATTTCTAAGCTTGCACTATACAAACTATCTGCTTGCAATTGCTTGGCATAAAGCTTTAATTCATCTAAGCTGCGCGCTTCTCCAAGCTTGATACGATCACCGTGAGCTTCCAGTAACTGCTTAAACACGAGAGTTTTGATTTCAATGTCTGATACACTATTTAAGTAACATTTGCTTGCCTGTAATTGTAAAGCTGCAATCTTGATAGGAGAGTAAAACCGGATCATATCTCCTGCTAGTACTTTGCCCAATATGATTGGACCGCTTGCCGATAAATCAATAAAATCTTGCAGCGTAATATTGCTATTGGGGTTATGTATTTGCAAAAATTGCTTAATGGTCAATGCTTTAACATGCAACTCATCAATCGAAACAGTATGTGGTGTCTCTATGGTGAATTGCTTGGTTTGCGCAAGACTGATAAATGGACCTGCAGTATTAAGTTTTACAACATTTTTTAAGCCAAAATCAAGATGAATACTAAGTAAAGCTGGATCGTCTGGCGTATAAATTGGAATATATTTTTCATCAGCAAATTCTGGAACGCCCAATAATTGCCGATAGTTATTTTCAGAATAATTATAATCTACAATATGCAATAAAATATTAGCACCTTCAGCGCGCACCAAGTTGTGCCACCGCTTAGATTGTTTAATAATTTCTTTAAATGACGCATTCACTTCTTCTAGAGTTGGGATTCTATCCATCCAAGCCTGCTCAGCTTGCCTATCTAATTCCAGATCTTTGGCAAACATTTCTTCAAATGTAGGTAGCCGAGATTCACTAATTACTTGTTCAAATTGCATTTGTGCTTGTTCGGTTGAAGGAACATTCGCCAAATATGCTTCTTCAGCTTCACGATCTGCGGCTAAATCACTGGCAAACTGCTCTTCAAATGTAGGTGGCCGAGATTCACTAATTACTTGTTCAAATTGCATTTGTGCTTGTTCGGTTGATGGAACACTCGCCAAATATACCTCTTCAGCTTCGCGATCTGCGGCTAAATCACTAACAAACTGCTCTTCAAATGTAGGTGGCCGAGATTCATTAATTACTTGTTCAAATTGCATTCGCGCTTGTTCGGTTGAAGGAACACTCGCCAAATATGCTTCTTCAGCTTCACGATCTGCGGCTAAATCACTGGCAAATTGATCTTCAAATGTAGGTGGCCGAGATTCACTAATTACTTGTTCAAATTGCATTCGCGCTTGTTCGGTTGAAGGAACATTCGCCAAATATGCTTCTTCAGCTTCGCAATCTGCGGCTAAATCACTAACAAACTGATCTTCAAATGTAGGTGGCCGAGATTTACTAATTACTTGTTCAAATTGCATTCGCGCTTGTTCGGTTGAAGGAACACTCGCCAAATATGCTTCTTCAGCTTCACGATCTGTGGCTAAATCACTGGCAAATTGATCTTCAAATGTAGGTGGCCGAGATTCATTAATTACTTGTTCAAATTGCTTTTGTGCTTGTTCGGTTGAAGGAACGCTCGCCAAATATGCTTCTTCAGCTTCACGATCTACGGCTAAATCACTGGCAAATTGATCTTCAAATGTAGGTGGCCGAGATTCATTAATTACTTGTTCAAATTGCATTTGTGCTTGTTCGGTTGACGGAACATTCGCCAAATATGCTTCTTCAGCTTCGCAATCTGCGGCTAAATCACTGGCAAACTGCTCTTCAAATGTAGGTAATCTACTGCTACCAATAGTTTGCTCAAATTCCGCTATAGCTCGAGTTGCTGCAGTTAGTCTTGTCTCGAGCTGTTGCAATTCCATCTTTTTTTCGAGATCAAATTCTGCCATTAACGCATCAAAGTCAAAATTGGAAGGATTATCTGGCATCAATTATCTCCTCAATCGTGGAAATGCATTTAAAACTTCCCTCTCAATCTTAAAAGGAAGTTTACCTTCTAATGTTGAACTATTACAAGACCGAAACGCCGTAATAAATAGAGGAAATGCTTGCAAACACTGTCTTCCCGTTTGTTGAGCCACTGGTAATTTTTCGTCTGCAAAAACAGATTCTGAGACTCGGTGACAAATGCCATCAACCACATTTTTTTCTGAATTCAAAGATTTGAAATCTTTCGGATCACGAGTGATGGTTGCATAACTGCCTTTATCATCCTGGCGTGCGGTTCTACCCAGCATTTGAATGTAAATGCTTTCGCGATCTGGGTAATAACCAACAATTAAATGCAGCCCTTCTTTAATATCAGTGTCAACTTTAATATCAGCCCCACGAGCTAAAATTCGTGTTGCCAAAGTTACATATTTCCGTTTACCAATGTTTGGCAAATGTCGATTTATGTCAGATTCGTTTTCAACGAAAAGCAATTTGCTTTTCGCAATTTTATTTATACTGCACAAACGTTCTTTTAATACTTCAAAATCTGACTTGCTTTCAGATAATCGAGTAGTTGATTCTGCAAAAATTAATACTGGGCGCTCGGTTTTAGTAGTGATAGCAACAGCTTCATCAATGATGCTCTGTACATGTTGTTCTTGTGAATTACAAATTAGATCTTTAGTCTGGGTGCGATTCTTTTCTGCATTGATTGGTCCAAAAAACGGCGGAATTTCAAAATAGTTGGAATCACCTGTCAACACGTTTGAGATTAACCGATGAGTTTGACGATTAATGCTGCCGGATAAGCCAATCACAAACTTAAAGCTGTTATAAAAGCTAAGAGGATCGATAACAGAGCTCAGCAAAGTCACGCAACCAAATTGCCATTCATCAAATAACGCTGATTTAAAATTGTTTCTTTTTCCTAAAGAACTAATATCACTATAGCTTCTACCACCTGTAACCAATTGATTCCATTCTTCATTATACCAACTTTGCCAAGAATCACTCCCAATGATTGTTCGTAAAAGTACTCGAACTATTGAGGTAGGATCTAAATCTGCTAAAACTTTTCGCTCAGCAGCAGATTTACCTAATGCTAACAAATTAACCGCTGGCACCTGAAACCCATCTAGAGTTTGGATAATTTCATCTGAATCCAATATCAAACTATCAAATTCATCCATAATCGCCACACTATCTTTTGGATCAGGAAACATCACCGCAGTTTCTTGTTGTTTGATCCTTTTCACACGTTCTTGCCTTAGCAAGGAAATGTAAGTTTCTAAATTGACGTAAATAACTTGCGCTTTGCTAAATTCTGCTAATGCATTGGCGCCTGCATTGTTTGATAGAACACTAGTAGAAGAGTCAAGATGATTGGGCAAGATACAAGCAGCGTTATAACCAAAGTGCGCAAAATAACTTTTAAACTTGTTAAAGTCTCGCTCAGCCAAGTGATCGTAACAAGTAAAAATCATCACAGTTTTACTCAATTTTTCGCTAAGAATTTTGCGTGCTGCCTCTGCAATCACCAAGGATTTACCTTGACCTGTACCAAGCTTCATAAATAAATTCATCCTACTTCTTGTATTTTCTTTAGCTTGCGCCAAATGTTGATACACAGCAGCAATGGCAATTTCTTGGTTATACTGCAAAAAGTCAATACCTAAATCGGTAAATAATAATTGATGTTTCTCATTTAAACCACGTACATCCTGCAAATATCGCTCCATCAGAGCAGATTGCTTATCAGCGTTCAATTGCTTATTCATACCTAAGAACCAATCTTTAAATTGGCTTTCACTATATTTTTTTCGCGCACAAATAAATTTAATTCGATCATCAACACTATTTGCTGCCATACTCCAATCCTCTAAAGATTTATCCCCTCTAGAGAGCACTTTAGCAATCGCCGCAACCATGTCATCAAAAAATAGCATGATGTCTTGTTTAATGTTTGATGCTGATAAGCCTTCTTCTAAATATTTGGTAACCACACCGTCAATCATTGAAAATTTGTAATTTCTAGCACCATCGATGATCAAAATGGCATCACGCATTTTTTCGACTAAGGACAAATTTTGTCTATCCGATAAAGACTCAAATCCAGCTGAAATTTGCTTACGCACCGTCTCTTTAATGCGTAAATACTGCTTCATCAATAATGCTTGCCAGCCTAGATTACCTGTTTGCTTGGCAATAACGGTAAACAATTGAACTTTGATGTGCCTCAAGTCGGATAGTTTTGCGTTAACACGCAATCCTAGATTAGCCTCATCGGTATTCACTTGACCGCTAATGACTTTTCCAAAACAATCTAATAATTTATAATCAATTAAGTTATCTTGCACTTCAAGCAATACTTCCCCATAAACAATTGGCGTACTTTCAGCATACTCCGTTGGTATTTTTAATTTCCACAAATACAAATCATCCTTCCCTTGTAATACACGAAATGGCATTTCTTCAGCATTTTGCCGATAAAAGCGCGAAAATCTCTGCACAGATTCTAGCAAATCAGTAACTTGTGCCTGATAAGCCTGGGCCATATTCTCATGCATTGTATCAACGCAATCAAAAATACGATACAATAGTTTCATCGCCCAAATAGCATCTTTTGGATCTAATTCATTACTCATACTGGCAAGTTCATCTGAAAAATAATAAAGCAGATCAAAATTTTCTTTTAGCGGGAACTGTAATATATTTCGATAATTTTGCAGTTGGGGATTGAGCTTACTTAGCCTAGAAATTTCTGTTTTTTGGCAAAAATGCAATAAGTACGCTGAGGCTAGTTGTTTAAATATATTTGAATCAGCTAAAAAACTCGGAAAATTAAGTAATTTAATTACCGCTTTTTCTTGTAATGATTTTAAACACTCTTGTGATGGCATGCATTTAATATTTTTGATATCAAGAATTAAAAATTTGGCAAGTTGATGTCGTTCTTGCCAATTACCATATCCAGAAATTATTTGAAAAAAATCAATTAGGCTGTCTATAGTAGCTGGGGAAACAGAGAATAACCTCAAAAACATTGGGAAAATTTCTTGAGCAGTTGCAATAGCTCCTACTGTATCAATTTTCTGTGCTTGTTGTTGTGGCGAATAAGCATTTAAATAAAACCAGGCGGTTGCCCATTTTTTTCTGACAACGTCGTTGTTAGAATTACGGTCATATTGTACATTAAATAATTGGTTAACTCCTGGAATAAAAAAGTATTTGATATGCTGTGGTTGTTTAAAATTAATATTTAAGATACGTTTTGATCTTAAGGATAAAATATCAACTAATGTGAGTGTTGTTTCGGTATTGGTAGCTTGTACATAATTATACAAAGATTGCCCAATTTTATGATTATCAGGATATAAGAAAATATCCATAGCAGCTAAGATATTATGGCCAATCTGAGGATTAAGCTTACCTTGTTCTAAACTATCACACAATTGTAGCCAAGCATTCATGGCCAACTCAAATCCATTTGTGGTATTAAAGAGGCTTATATTTTGGATAATAAAATCTTTAAATCTCTCTTCTGGCGCATATAGTATCAACTGAAGCAAGGCTTTGATCATTTTTTCAGTTGTTTGATATAACCAAGATGGCTGATAATCTTTTTTGTCAGGTTTTAAAATTTCTTCGGTAACAATCTGATGCTTGCAAAACTCTGCAATAGAGCCAAAGTATAAATCTGGGTGCAGAGAAATTTGCGTTTTAATTTCTAATTGGATACAAGCACGTGCAATCAATTCTGCGTAGTTATTGTGCGAAATGCATAATAAATTACTGCTTGCATTACGCATCAATATTTTAAAATATTCATCAATGGCAAAAGCTTTAGTATGATTAATGACACCGATTAATGAGCGTTGGATCCATAAAATTTGTTTAATATCACTAAGTTCTAACAAAACATTTGGAGATAAAAACAACTCAATGAATTCCTTGATAATGTGAGTCTGCTCTGGTATTTGTGGATCCATCACAGAATGAATTTCATTACGCGCGATTTTTTGTAAGCTATCACGCAATAGCAAATATTTTTTGGCTTCATTTTCAGATTTTTTTCGATTATTCGTCAACCGAATATTCAAATCTTCTAAGCGTTGTAAATTTCGCTTAGTAAGTTTATAGCCTTGGCGTGCATCTTCTAAATGTGACTTGTATAGTTGACATACTTTTGCTTCAGGGGAAGGATCATCTACAACAACTCTATGCCACTGATTAAGCACACCATACAGATTTTGTAATCCTTGCAAGATTTTAACTAAATATTCTTCATAACCAGAATTGGTTATATCTCGCAACACATGCACCAGCAAGGCTTTTAGCTTCTCTAGATATCGAGTAATTTCAAATTGCGATGCAGCATAAATATAACGCGTTCTTTCTTCATCTAGAAAAAAATTCTGTAACTCTTCTATTGATGCGTTAATATGACTGTTAATTTTTTGAACTGATTTTTCATTTGTTTTTTTTTGCGGCACTTTTAATCTCTACTTTTTTTATTATTATTTTGTTGATCCATGGTCAATATACTTTTTCCATAATTAAAAAAATGCCAAACTTTTTATATAATTGCAAGATGTTTTTTAAAAGGTTATGGGTGAATATGCATTATGTGAAAAAAACTTTCAAAGAGAACATGGATAACTAACACCTAAATAATCGCGCGTTGTTGCATTAAGAATTCAGGCGTTCGGAAAGGATAAAACCCCTGCTGAATTGTTAATGAAAAAAGAACATTTACCATGGCTAGAAATGTTGGGATTTCAAAAACCAGAACTTGTCGAGTAACCAGACCCTGTTGCCAGGGCCCAGTCCTCTAAGAACGTAGCGTACGGTTCCAACAATGTTGCAAACAAATTAGAATTTGTTCAAATTATCTCAAGAGATCTTATACGTAGTAGCCCAGGCAAGACATTTAATCATCAAGTTAGTACAACAGTTAACTCTTCTTGGCAAATTGTGTATGCTGGTATAGACAATCTATTAAATCAACATGGAGCAACATGTAATGCAAAAAAAAATGGCAAATTACTTTTAGTTACGAGGTGAATCGATTGGCTACAAATAATTTATTAGACACTTATGAAACATTATTTCCTAGGTGTCAATACAAAATAAATTCTAGCAAAAGAATTGAATCAAATATTGAAAAGCAGTATTATTTAAAACAATCGAGAGGAAATTTAAAATGACAACAGCAGCATTATATGCGCGAGTTTCATCAGAGAGACAAGTAGAAGCTAATACACCCCAAGCCAGGATAGATGCAAAAAAGTGGCAACACTCAACTAATGTTATTTGAATAAATCATATTTAAACTCAAAAACCCACAAATTTTAACTTTTTAGTATCATTTTTCTCTTATTTTGTTCGTTTTTTTAAAAACTAATTACTCATCTAACTGACATTGGTAATCTTTGCGAACTCACAGCCTGAGCAAGCCCTTCATGAATCGTCATTTTATATAAGTCAGTAACATACCTATATCGCCGCTCAACCTTATTATAGCCTTGGTTTTTTTCTAATTGAATGATCTTTTCAAAAATACTCCACATAGTCTCACCAATATTACTATTCTTCATAACTGGAGTCGCAGCTCCTGTTGTTAATGAAAATAATGGCATGTTTATATAATGGGTTAATAAATAATATTTATTTTTAGTCATAGATATGGAGCTATGCAAATCTCGATCTACTAAAAATAAAACTTTATCATCTAACCGATCTCTTACCATTACACCACATTCATACATTGGATCAAGAGTTTCTAGTAAAGAAAATCTAGCATTTTTTAATGCTGTTAGAATTTCTAATTTTTTGGGTCCATATAAAGTATGATTTTTTTCAAAATACCGTTCTGCTATATTCTTGCCATTTTTACGACATTCAAATAAACCATAATCTATTAATGTGTCCATTTCATGGGCAGTTTCAATAAATAAAGTATTACCTTCTTTAACTTCAAGCGCATAACCAGCTGTATTAATCATATTCTCAGGATCTACAAGTAATAACTCAACATGTATTTCTTTTAATACATTTCTTGTTTGATCATACAATTTAAGTAGATCTTGTTTATTGATATTACTATCACTAGTTTTTGTAATAGATATAAAATTTTCTAATTCATCTGAAATAACAAAACCTTCCTGATTCAATCGTTCCTTTAATTTAACGCTCCATTCAAATATCTTAACGATTTTTGCCTTAATTTGTTGGTATAATTGTTGACAGGATAACAATGTCTTTTGTTGTTTAATTGTCATTACATCAGATGATAAATATTCGCAATCTCGTAGAAATACTTCAACATGTGATATGTTAAATACATACTCACTAAGACTATTTAATATTGTATCCAATGACGATCTTGTTTTTGCAGTTGGCGTCGTAATAAGATCATCAACCTCCACAATCATTGTAGCTATTGCTATTTGATGGTTGATGTCTTTTAAAAACTCATATAATTTAGCTAAATTTTCAATGGATAATTCCATATACTTAATTTACCTTAATTTACCTTAATTTACCTTAATTTTTTTATTTTTAGCAGATAAATACCGTTCTCTTAAATCTATATCAATATATTTGTCGGTTATAGCACTAGAACTGTGGCCCGCATCATCTCTAACATGTTCCCTTGGCCTAAATTTTACATCATTAGAAATTCCAGTATGCCTTAACCAATGTACCGTTGCCGATTTTAATGCTTCAGCTTCTTCATTAAAACCTTCTTCATCCATGCGTTCTATTGCTCTATTAAAACATATTTGTACCATATTTCTAATAGTTTTGCTACTAGTTATTGCGCCTTTCCCTTTTTGTTTTGGCAACAAAGGTGTCTCTTCTTGTGGAGACGGTAGAGCAGGTAGATCTAAAGTTTTTCTATATCTTTTTAATGCTTTTAACAGCTCATCGCTAACAGGAATAGAGCGTTCTTTATTGCCTTTGCCTATGGTATTAAACCACCATCCGCCATCATATTTATAAAAATCTTTCATTTGTGGTTCAGATCTATAAGTTACAGTTAATTCTGAGATCCGTAAATATAGAGAGTACAGCATATTCATAATAAATAATAATCTTTCATATTCATCAGATCCTTGCGCCATCATTTCTGCTGTTTCAATTACAAATGACCATTGTAAATCTGATAATTTTCTTACTACCATTTTTTGGATCTTTCTAGGAAAATATTTGGTTTTTTGTCTTATTTGAGCAATCGGATTAATTGTCACATATCTTTGTTCTAATAAATAATTATAAAAACTTTGGTTAATAGCAAATATTTCTTTTAATGATTGTCTTGATAATTTATATTGTGATGCATTTAATTTTTTTATGCTAGTAAATTTTTTCTTAGGGATCGTAACAACAAATGGACGCCACTTAGAATTGGGGAGCCGTTGTCCTTTTATGTTTATAAACTTTGGTGTTCTATATAGCCCAATCCAACTTTTTAATGGTTTTTTGCAAAATTGTAAGTATTTTTCAAACAATTCTTTGGTAATTTTTGGCAGTGGTTTTTTTTCTATTAACCAAGTCCATTGTAATAATCTTTCTATTTCTCTACGATATGCAGTAAAAGTATCTATACTACCACGATAGCTTAACAAAAAATTATATGCATGAATATAATCTTTTTTATGCTTTATGTGTTTCATGGTAACGTAGTATTTCTTCTTTTTCATGTAAGTTAGAGTGTCAAATAGTGCTTTAGGAAGTGTCCTTTTCATCTTGTTTATCTCTTTTTACATAATTCTGGTATTCAAGATTACCGGAATTATTACTGTTTATTAAAAAACCTCCCAGATCGTTTTGCATTGCTGTAACGAAATTAACCTGGCAGCTTCTTGGTAATTCATCTCGATAATTCCAAATCTCTTAAATGGCTCAGTAATATATGGACTCAAGCCGGCAACGTCATGTTGAATTATAGTATAACCTTCTTGCTGTAACTCTAAAATAATATTAGTGAAATCTATTACATTTTGCAACATCATTGCATTAGCCATTAAAAAGTTACACTTTATTGCCTTTGCTTGTTCATAAGGATCGTTACTAGCCACAATATAATTTTTGTTGCCAAAATTAAACCATTCGCTAAATTCATTGAAATTTTCAACTTTATTAGTGGTTGCCGTGATTTCTGCTCTAAGCTCAATCTTCGATAAATATTCAATCAAAAATAAAGTTCTAATTACGTGACCTAATTCTTGTAAACCCTTTAATAATTTATTTTTTCTAGCGTAATTGGTTAATTGCTGCAATAAAAATGTAGTGGAAATCGTGCCGGACTTGATAGATAATACCACTTGCATAAAATCATCCCAACATTCTTCGATTAAATTCCAATCAATTACTCTAGTAAACAATGATTCTATATTAGTATAAATAACCGATTTATCTGCTTTAAACATCGTATATTCTTTCCAATTTCTAATTCTTGGCATTAATTTAATGCCAAGCAAATAAGCTAATGCAAACACTACAGCAGATTGTCCTTGAGTATCAGCATGTACCGTATCTGGTTGTACTTCAGATTTGTTTTTTAATAAGCCCTCTAAAATAGCAATGGCCTCCCAAACACCACAAGGAATAAAGCTAGCAAAAAATGCAATATAATTATTAGCTACATGATAATACGCTATCCCCCCTCTCGCACCATATCTTAAATGATACTCAGCTAATAAATTATCTTCGTAAATATTACGTAAAGTACCATCAGCAGCGCAAGATTTACCATCACCCCAACAACCTACTACTTGATACTGAAGCATTTCATTATTTAATGCTATGATTGCCTTGTCTAATTTAGCAATACTTATGTGCCGTCTAATTAGCCAAGATAATGTATGTGGAGTTACTTCAAAATTACTAGCACTTTTAAAATGTTTTACTGTTTGAGTTGGACCTAGACCAGTACCAGCAGAAAATGTTGCCAGTATATATTTTTCTATAGCATTATCAATTCTGCCAGCAACTCCAGATACATGACCAAAATTATTTGCCCATCCAGTAAGATGATTAGTACTACATAATACGTCTAAAATATGTTTTTCTTTGATCCTCATTTTAAGCTGAGTTTTTAGCCATGAAGTTGTGTTGTTTTTTGGTTTGGCTTTAGGTTTGGATAAAATAGGATTACCTTTGTTATCAATAGTAAAACCTTTAATATTTGGATAATCATCATCTAATTTTTTAGCTGTCGATAATAACTGTTCTTTTAATAATTTTACTCCTTCTTTACCAGTAGCTGATATATTAACAGCATTACAGTAATCATTAATCTTAGAGCTACATTCTTCTTTCGACAATAGTTGAGATTTATATCCAGAAAATAATTCTGAATTTGTTGTTATTAAATCACCAGCCCTAAATTCATTTACTGCTTCTGATAAAATACATGCTTCAAAATGATCCTTAATAACCTCTTGATCTTGTGATTTAGCAAAAATAACTTTTTGCCATGCAACAGGAATAAACGATAAATCTAAATCTCCGATATTTAATGTTGATCCCTTATTATTAACCTTGTTTAACATAAATTTAATAGCTTTTATAGTTTGCTCATTACTTGTTGCAGAGCTTAGTTGTAATTTATGCAACACATTAAAACAAGCATTTCTAGCTCTTTTACTAATACATTGACTTACCAAAAACAAATGATCTTGTTTGGCAAAAGCAATCATTTGAGTACAAAGATTTTTTAAATCTTGAATGTTGCCTTTACTATCAATGGTGTTCTTTAATTTTTTTAATAAATTACTGTCAATGAAGGGGTGGCCATATTTTGATATAAACTTAAAAAACTCTGTCATATATTCGATTGGCAAAGGTAATGTTGTATTTTTGGTGATCTGCATTTTTATAAGTTCTTCAATATTTTTATATATAGCCACATTTTGATCTATTAAAATAGTTTCATTTTTATTACTTTTTTTACAAACATATTGTAAATTATCCTTTTCTAAATATAGGTATATGGTTTGTGGTTCAATTTGGTTGTCAGCTGGTTTTTGCCCACACATTAACACATGACTATACCATTCACCGCCAGATTCCATAATATCTAGTAGATCAGATAATAATTCTATTGCTTCTACCATCTTCCCTTTATTGTCTATCCTTAATTGATCTAATTTTCTTTTTGCTTGATTATGTGCATTATTAATTATTTTACAAAACATTTTAATCAAATTGTCTACGCCACTAATTTGAGCATCGTATAATAAGCACACTATTAGAGCTATTCTTTTATTAGGATTTAAATCTTTTAACCCATTAACATCAATTAATTTAGCCTCTTTAACTAGTTCAGCTATTTTACTTTTAGTGATGGTGGATAAATACTTATCGAATGTCCCAAACGATAATACCCAATTATGTTGGGCTATAAAATCTGATAAATTGTTTATGGTTGGTTTTTTAGGCAATAGTTTAATTGTATTATAACCACTTTTATTATTTGCTGTTACTTTAGTCAATTCTTCTAAAGTTTTTTTAATATCATCAGGAATTTGATCGCTAATTTTTTTGAATACATCATTGTTAGCAGTTATTCTACAATTTCCGGCTATTTTACATAATGTACTGTAAGCTGGTAACTCATACCTTTTATAAATTAGCTCCTCTATTATGCCATTAATAATATCTGGTAAATTATTTATTCTATAAGCTCGTTCCATTCCAATATTTTGTGCTAACTCTTGTGCCTTTTTGTCAAAAGGATTAATCAATAATAAAGTTCTAATTAGCTGTTTATGACTATGAAAAGTTTTTTTATTACTATAATTTATCTCAAGATCTTCTGGTAACTGTAAACATCCTGCTATATGAGTTTTGATCTGGTTAGGAATTTCTTCTATTGGCAAAAAATATCCCAATTTTTGGAAAGATTTTAATAAAATTAAAAATTTAAACTTATTATGCGGATCTTTAGTGTATTGTTCTGCCATTAAAACTTCTTCCTGGCTTGGAGTATAAATTGTTTGTAAAGTTTTATCGGTTAATTTTTTGTGTTTAGAAAACCTTGGATATGCCGTTTTTTCTATTTCTACCATAAAAATAATCTTTGCTTAGTTAAAGAATATAACTGTCTACGTAATAGAATTAAGCTATAGTAAGAATAAATTTATTGTTTTTTATTAGAATTATTAGTTATTTTTATATTAATATAATTTTTTAACATCTATTTGTTAATTTAATCAACCAACATTAGTTAAGCATTGCCACTTTTTTGCATCTATCCTGGCTTGGGGTCTACTGGGCTTACCATATTTTTTGTTGTAACAAGCTATCTAAACTTTTAACCTGTTTGCTATAATATTCTTAATGTTTCATTAGAAACATAGGCGGGATGTAAAGATACTAGTAATATCTAACACCCCTAAACACAACCAAACTGATTAGGAGTTTAAGTTATGTCTACTGATAGTATATCAAATAATCCAACCAAAGATCATCATTGTTTAAATGAAGAATTAAACAACCACGAATCTATCTCTGAATCATTATTAGAATATAGTGTTGATGAGCTAGATTATTTTGAAGACAAACATTACATATGGGAACAAGAAGTAGAAGCAGCTGTAGTTTTTACTAAAGAGCTACTTAAAACTAGCGGTAAAATCGAATGTAGTAAAGGCGGTAAACCAACTTTAGCTGATGAATGTTTCATATATTTAGAAAACCAATATAAAGAAGCTTTTAAAGGAAAAAATAACATTCATGATGTTCCACAAGCAAAAGCAGATCTTAGATCAACTTGGGATCAAAAATTTTTAGATTTCATCAGAATTAAAACATGGGAATACCTAAAAACTAATGATTTAATAAGTGAACCATGGGTACCAGCTGATTCTTATAACAAAACTTCTAATACAATATTTGGAAGTGTTCAAGCTGATCTTTACAAATTCGCCG
>JBEKHL010000023.1:0-26560 GCA_050012295.1 Gammaproteobacteria bacterium | reverse complement strand
ATTTAATTAAATTCTAAAAATTTATTATTAACTATTGCAAATAAAATTAAAAAATGTAGTATTGTATTTTATATGCTAATTAATTTAGCAAATGCGACAGGTCTCCTGAAATTTACCGCCTGCTTGTAGCGATGGGTTATCAGGATTTCTTGGATCAGCACTTGACCTTCCGGATGCCCTCATTAAAGCTACTACTTGCAATATTTTAATATCTTCATCAGTAAGGCTATCTATTTCCCCTTGCAGATTAGCAGGAAAACTATCTTTATGTTTTTTATACAAAGCAGCAATATTTGGCACTGCAGCTGCATATCTGCAGGCATTTTGATAACTATGCACTCTACGAGCCACACCCTGGGTTGCTGGCGGTGGCGTTACCTGAGATAAATCTAAAGTACCATCAGGAAGTCTTGTTTTGGGAAACCCTTTTCGGTAATATTGGCCTCCAATTTCATCGGCAATAGCACCAATGTCACTTTGCATGTTTAAAGTAGGCATAGATAATTTCCTATAAGCACACGATAAAAAGTTTTTTAGCTATTTATTAAGTATAGTTCTTCAGGTAACCTTTTTTTTATAAAAATTAGTTGTAAGCACCCGGTTTAATTTTTAAATTTATATTATTCTCATGTTGCTTAGTTATTTCTTTCGTGTTGAATTAACCATTTTTTACGCATAACGCCGCCGCTATAGTCACCTAAATCACCATTATTATTGATAATACGGTGGCAAGGGATCAAAATGGCGATCTTATTGGCGGCATTGGCGTTAGCAACAGCTCTGCATGCAGTTGGATTACTAATTGCGCTTGCCAAATCAATATAGCTTTTGGTTGTACCATAGGGAGTGTTTATTAATGCTTTCCAGGTTAGTTTTTGAAAAGGTGAACCCAAAAGAAAGATAGGAGTTTTAAATATTGTTAAAGTTCCATCAAAGTAAGCTTTTAATTCGGTTTTAATTAATGCTATAGGTTTGGTTATTCCGGGAATAATAGTAGATTTTGTTTTAATTAACAGTTGCTCAATTTTATATTCTAGGTTTTTACTATCAACGAATTCTAAAAGATATAGTAGTTTTTCGTCTGCAATTGCTATCATGGGACCCATAGGGGTGTTCAAACAGGATATTTTTAGAATTTTTAAATTTATATTATTCATAAATTACAAGTTTACTAAATCAGCTGAGATAAAAAAGTACTTGCGGGGACAATAACTGGATTTTTTTCTAAAAAACAGTCTGCGTCAACATATTCTGCATTTAAAACTACTTGGAATGCATGCGCAGCGTTTAGTTGTTTTTGAAAACGATAGAGATGTTCACTGATACTATTATTACTAGAATATTTAGCTTCTACTAAAAACCATGGCGTATCATTTTTAGTTACTAAAAAATCAACTTCGCGTTTTTCTTTATCTCTTATAAAATATAATTCATAATCTCCAAAACCTCGATCAGTCCAAAAGTGTACTGCTTTTAAAAGATGTGATGCAATTAAGTTTTCGAATCGAGCTCCTTCATTTTTTATTGTTGACCAGTCCCATAAATATAATTTTGGTTCACGTAACAGTCCACGTGTAATATTTTTAGTATATGGTTTTATAAGAAAACAGTAATAAAAAATTTCTAATGTCCCGAGCCATCGTTTTATAGTTGTTACAGCAACATTCATTTTTTTAGCAAGATTGCTTAAATTTAATAATTGACTTGCCTGATATTTTAATAAGTTTGATAAAATTTCTAGCTGTCCAATTTCTTGAATATGGCTTAGATCACGAATATCTTCTCTAAATAATTGTTGTTGTATTAACCGTCTCCATTGTATTAAAAATTTTTCATCTTTTTTTAAAAATGGATCTGGGAATCCACCAAATTTTAAAAGATTATTAATTACTTCAAGTTCTACATAAGTTGGTAGGTGTATTTCTTTATTTGTTAAACTTGTTCTTATATACTCAGCTACAGAAATGGGGTGTATTCTATAAGGAATATAACGGCCCATTAAGCTATCTCCGCCAGATTTAAATACATCTAATCTAGAACTTCCAGTAACTATAATATTTATTTTGGTTTGATAAAGATCATAAAATCCTTTTAAAAAATTTTTCCATTTAGTATATTTATGAATTTCATCAAAAACTACAATAGGTAAATTAGTAGATTGAATATGTTCTAGGCCAATTTTATTACCAATCGTTCTAGGGCCTTCTAAAATAAAATTACGATCTTCTACAATATCCCAATTCCAATAATAAAAATTTTTAGTTAGGGCTTCTGCGGTTTTGCTAATAGTTGTTTTTCCTACTTGGCGAGGGCCTGCTAAAAAAAGCATTTGTCTGTTTTTTATAAAATGTTCGTAAATTAATGATTGGTAAAGACGCTGCATAAAAATAACCCATTATTGCTACTGACTATTTTAGCGCTATCGAGAAAAAAGTCAAGACTATTTTAGCGATAGCGCTACAATAGTCAGAACACCGAAAATTCATGTGTGTTAAGTATAAGTTTTTAAATTAAAAAAAACCTCTTGACCCTATAGTTACTATATACCTTATCTTTAAATATAAGGAGAACAAATGAATCAGTGGTACGTTAAAGACTTAAGTAAATTAACCGGAGTATCGGTACAAACATTACATTATTATGATCGGATTAATTTGCTTAAACCGTCGGTACGACTTACTAATGGTTATCGTTTGTACTCTGAAAATGATTTGTTAAAACTACAACAGATTATTGCTTTAAAATTTTTTGGCTTTGAGCTTGCTCAAATAACAACATTACTTGCAGGTAATGTTGATGTATATGAACATTTAGTAGTACAAGCGCAGTTTTTAGAAAAAAAAGCTAAGACTCTGTTTGAAGCTAGCCAAACACTAAAAAATATAGCTTATGGTTATAGTTGTAATAAATCGATCCCATGGGAAACCATTATTAAATTAATAGAGGTATATTATATGACAGAACAACTAGAAAAAACTTGGGTTGGTAAAGTGCTTACTCCAGAAGAACTAAAACAATATGCAAAATTTGAACATGATTTAAAAACTAAGTTTACTGAAAAGGATGAGAAAGCTTTTAAAAAAACTTGGGGAGATTTGGTAGATCAAGTAAATGCTAATCTTGATAAGGATCCTAAGAGTGAATTTGGTGTGGAGACTGCAAAACGTTGTATGGATTTAATTAATGGTTTGTATGGTAAAGAGTATGCGAATTTAAAACATTCTATTTGGGAAAATGGTTTTAAAAAAGGTCAAATGGATAAAGATCATTTTGTAACCCCGGAAGTTGTAGCATGGCTTGATAAAGCTATAGATAACTACTATCGAGAACGTATTTATAGTATTCTTGATCAAGTTACCATAAATGCTACTACTAAATTAGCTTTACAATGGAATGAATTAATGGAAGAAACGTTTGGAAATTCACAAAACTTAAAGCAGGAGTGTATTGAAGCTGTTATAATTGATAGTCGTGTTAGCGCTGTTGCTAAAAAATGGTTAAAGCAAATATATAAATTTTGAGCATATAATATACTGAACACACATGAATTTTCGGTATTCTAAAATTAAAAAGCTGTAAACTCGCCCTACGGGCTCAGACACACAGCCTTTTAATTTGTAGAACACCGAAAACTCATGTGTGTTCAGTATATATGTTGATTATAGAGGTTTATCGTAATTAAAATGAACACTATAACTTGGGAAGAATTTGAACGAGTAGAGTTACGTTCAGGAACAATTATAAAAGTAGAAGAATTTCCTAGAGCTAAAAAGCCAGCTTATAAGATCTGGGCTGATTTTGGTTCAGAAGTAGGTATATTACAAACATCAGCTCAAGTTACAGCACATTATTCACCAGAGTCGTTAATTGGGCGTTCTATCGTTGGGTGTGTGAATTTGGGCGAAAAAAATATTGCAGGTTTTCTCTCTCAATTTTTACTTGTTGGTTTTGCGGATGAAGATGGTAATATTTGTTTAATTACCGTTGATCCAAAAGTACCAAATGGCAAGAAAATGCATTAGCATTAGTTAATTATATTAACTGGAAATTGGTACATGCGTGTTAAAGCTATAAAAACCTCAAAAATTATTGAACCAGGTGCATCATTAGAGCAGATCTTAGATCAATCAATTATCAAGCTTACTGAGAATAATATTATAGCGATTACTTCGAAAGTTATTAGTATTTGCCAAGAACGTTTTGTTAAAAAAGAGGAAATTTCTAAATATGAATTAATAAAACAAGAAGCAGATCTAATGTTGGATACCAAACACAACCCCTATAATATTTATTTAACAATTAAAAACGGTATTCTTATACCATCTGCCGGGATCGATGAATCGAATGTTAACGACATCTATGTTTTATATCCTAAAAATGTTCAACAAACTGCCATTTCAATATGGCAATATTTAAGAAAAAAATATTATATTCAAAATTTAGGGATTTTAATTACAGATAGTCATACAACTATCATGCGGCGTGGTGTTACAGGGATAGCTCTTGGATGGTGTGGTTTTGAGCCACTTTATTCCTACGTTAATAAGCCAGATATTTATGGTAAGCCTTTACGAGTTACTCAAGTTAATATTCTTGATTCATTGGCAACTATAGCTGTTTTTGCTATGGGTGAAGGGAACGAGCAAACCCCATTAGCAATTATAAGTAAAGCCCCTAAAATTTCCTTTCTTGATAGGCCTCCTACGTTACAAGAAGAAAAAAGCGTAATTATTCCCATGGAAGAAGATCTTTATGGTCCACTTCTTGAATCGGCTATATGGTTGAAAAAATAGTAGTTTTTTGAGTTTAGTAAGAATTCTTAAAAATATTTTAAGAATTTTTTTGGGTTTAATAAATTTTTGATTATGCTTGTAGAAAATATAGGGTTAGTTGGTATTGTATTATGGCCTTGTTCTTGTAAAGACTTAAGCTTTTTAAATTGTATATTATTAACCATGTAATTATTATAAAAAAATAATTTTGAATTTTTATTAAGGTAATCTGTAATCATCATAATTATAAAGCCTTTTGTTGCATAGATAGTCATAATAAATAAGTTTTAGTTATTCTAATAAAATTAGAATAACATCCAATATTTTAATTGTAATATTAAGATAGGTAAACTAACTTTGCAACTAGAAAGTGTATTTGACCAAAGCTGTTGACTTTGGTTAATATGGTACTTTTAGTTTTATGGAATAAAATCATAATGAAATTTAAGATTATAAATTGTTTGAGAAAATATTTAACAACTTTTTATATATTATTTTTTATTAGTTTTACTAACAGTCTTTTGGCTTTTGAAGAATTCGTTATAAAAAATATAAAAATTGAAGGTTTAAAAAAAGTTTCTAAAGAAGCCGTGTTGCAGGAATTGCGTAGTAACAACGTTACTAAAGGTCAACATTTAACTGATGGAAAAGCGCAAGACATTATAAAATCTTTATATGGCACTAATTTTTTTAAAGATGTTCAGTTAGAGCAGGAAGGTGGCGATTTAATTATAAAATTACAAGAACGACCAGTTATATCTAAATTAGAAATAACCGGTATTAAATCTAAGGATGCTATTAATAAAATTTTAAAATCAGCCCAAATTGGGGAAGGTTTGTTTTATGATTCCAATGCCATATCTAAGGCAGAAAAAGAAATTGAACGGCATTATTTAGGTAAAGGCAAATATGGTGTACGAGTAGAAACTAAAGTTACGGAACAAGAGCGGGATCGTGTACAGGTGGTTATTTCTATTTACGAAGGTACCGAAGCAAAAATTAAGCAGATCAAAATTATTGGTAATACTAAATTTAAAGAATCAGAATTATTAAAACAATTATTTCACGGAAAAACTAATTGGTTATCTTGGTTTACTAAAAACGATCGATATTTTAAAGAGAAATTAGATGCGGATTTAGAAGTATTGCAATCTTATTACATGGATCGAGGATATATTAATATTCAAATAGATTCTACTCAAGTTTCATTAACAGCCGATAAAAAACATGTATATATTACTATTAGTATTACTGAAGGAGATCAATATAAATTTGGTCCAATAACCTTATCTGGGCAATTTATTGGTCTTAAACCAGAGCTTGAAATTATAGTAAATAGTCAAGTTAAATCAGGAGATATATTTTCTCGTAAAGTATTATTAGAAACCAAAAAACAAATTGAAGATAGATTTGGCGATATAGGTTACAGCAAAGCAGAAGCCAGACTTAATTTTGAAACTAATGAAGTACAACATTTAGTTAGTATCGATATCGCAGTTAATCCTAAGCAGCAGATTATGGTACGAAAAGTAGCTATAACTGGTAATTATGTAACTCAAGATTTTGTATTACGTAGATTATTGCCTCAATTTGAAGGTACCTGGATTTCTACTAAAGATGTGCAGGAAGGTAAACAGCAAATGTTGCGCCATGGGTATGCCAGTAAAGTAGATGTAGAAACTCTTCCAGTAGTAGGAACAGAAGATCAAGTAGATTTAGAGTATAAAATAGAAGAACAACGTACTATGCAAGTGCATGCTGGAGTTAGTTATTCTGGAGCAGAAGGGATTGGGTATAATTTAGGTGCAGACATTAAAAATTTTGTTGGAACAGGTAAGGATGTAGGGTTTTTATTCGATAATAGTAAAGTATCTACTGGATATGGTTTTAATTATTATAATCCATATTTTACGACCGATGGTATTGGTTTTGGTTACGACTTATATTTTCGTCGTAATAATTTGAGTAAAACTTCTAAGATTTTTGATTATTCTACGGACAATATAGGTGGAAATTTTAGTTTTACTATGCCTATGTCGCAATATAGCGGTAGTTTTTTAGGGCTTGGTTGTAACCATACTAAGTTACATGTTCCAGCTAATCCGCCGACACAAATTACTAATTTTACTAATAAAAAAGGGTTTAGTTATCTAGAATATTTTTTAAGTGTAGGTTGGCGTTATAATTCTTTAGATAGGTATATATTTCCAACTAGCGGTTTAATACAAAATGCTATGGTTAAACAAACTGTTCCAGGCTCAAAACTTAAATATTATGTGCTTAGTTACGAGTCTAGTTGGTTTAAACCAATAATTAAGAATTATATTTTTAATTTTGCTAGCGATCTTAAATATGGCGGTAGATATGGTAACGATATATATCCATTTTTTAGAAATTTTTTCCTTGGAGGAGCGGATAATGTTAGGGGTTTCGAAGAAAAATCTTTAGGTCCTAAAGATTCTCAATTTAAACCTTGTGGTGGTAATTTATCCGTAAACTTTAGGAATGCAATTATTTTCCCGGTACCATTTAAAGCGGAATTAGAAAATGTAAGACCATCTATATTTATGGATATTGGACAAGTTTACGATACTTATAAAATAGCGACTAAAAAATCAGAAGGGTTGCGTTATTCAATAGGGCTATCAGTGGCTATTAATACCCCACTGGGTGCGCCAGTAGTTTTAAGTTTAGCTAAACCATTAAATACTAGACGTGGTGACAGTAAAGAGACATTTTCATTTACATTTTCAGCGGGTTATTAAAAAAGAGGAGAGCTATTTTGAAAAGTTTAATAAAGATTATTAGTAAAATTTTAATGTTAAGCATTATTTGTTTGGGCTGTAATGAAGTTTGTGTTGCCGCCGATCTTAAAATTGGTATTATAAACACTAAAGATTTAGAAAATTGTTTATATGCCAAAGATATTCAAAGGAAATTAGAAAAAGAATTTAATCCTAGAAAAGATAAATTTGAGGCAAAACAAAAAGAGCTACAAAGTAAGGGCGAATTATTACAAAGAGATCGGGCAATTTTATCCGAGAAAGAACGTATTGCCAAAGAAAGGGAATTAACTAAACTACAGCAAGAGACTCAACATATGTTAGAAAGTTTAGATACAGAGTTTAAATCTAGACGTCAGGAAGAATTAATAGCATTCAATAAAGCTGTAGATGATATAGTAATGAGGTTAGCACTTAATGATAAATATGACTTAATTTTACCAGATCAAGTAGTTATGTTTAGTAAAGATAGTTTAGATTGTACAGTTAAAATAGTTAACGACTTAGATGCTAAGTTTAAAGCTAAAAAATAATGTTGCAGTTTGCTAGTCCAGTAAGTTTACAAGAATTAGCATTAAAAATTAATGCAGATTTAAAGTTATTAAATAATTTAGATAATAATTATGTTCATAAAAATATTAGTTCTATAGAGACTATAGAGAAAGCTAATTCTGAGCAGGTAACTTTTCTTGCTAATCCGTTGTATGCAAAATATTTATTAAATACCAATGCAGCTGCGGTAATTATTCATCCTAAATATTTGGATAAATGTAAAGTTGCAGCGTTAGTTACTAATAATCCTAGATTAAGTTTAGCAAAATTATTAAGTTTATGTGAACGATCAAAAAATATTGCACCTAATATTCATAATTCTTGTGTAATTGGCAAGAATGTAAAAATTGGTAAAGACGTTACTATAGAAGCCGGGGTAGTAATTGGCGATAATTGTTCGATAGGAAATAATACTATTATTAAAGCCAATGTGGTCTTATATAATGATATACAGTTGGGTAGTAATTGTTTAATTCATAGTAATACGGTTATTGGTTCCGATGGATTTGGTTTTGCCCAAGACGAAGTAGGTGAGTGGGTAAAAATGCCACATTTAGGTGGAGTTATTATAGAAGATCATGTAGAAATTGGTAGCAATACTTCTATTGATCGTGGTTGTATTGGTGATACAATTATTAAACGAGGGGTAATTATAGATAATTTAGTGCAAATTGCACATAATGTAGTAATTGGTGAATACACAGCTATTGCAGGTTGTACTGGTATAGCTGGCAGTACAGTAATTGGTAAGCGTTGTTTAATTGGTGGGGCATCAAATATTGCTGGGCATTTAGTAATAACAGACGAGGTACATATTACTGCTACATCTAGTATTAATAAATCTTTGTTAAAACCTGGAATTTATTCTTCGGGGTTGCCAGCCAGAGATAATATTACTTGGAGAAAAAATATAGCGAGATTTAATATGTTAGATCAAAGTTTTAAAGATTTATTGATGCGAGTTAAAATATTGGAAAAAAATTAAATTATGATGATGGACATACAAAAAATTATAGAATGTTTGCCACACAGGTATCCATTTTTATTAGTAGATAGAGTTTTAAGTTTTGAAGTTGGAAAAAAACTTTCAGCAATTAAAAATGTTACCATTAATGAGCCATTTTTTATGGGACATTTTCCAACAAAGGCTATAATGCCAGGGGTGTTACTTATAGAATCTTTAGCTCAAGCCGCCGCTATTCTAGCGTATTGTAGTTTAGAAAACTCTAATCAGCATAATACTTTATTTTATTTGGGGGCGCTAGAGAATACTAGATTTAAAAAAATAGTTGTTCCTGGCGATCAATTATTATTAAATGTGGAAATAGTAGCCCATAGAAAATCCATATGGAAGTTTATTGGCCAAATAATGGTCGATGGACAATTAGCTTGTAGTACGGAAGTCACATGTGCAGAGGGGAAAGTATAATGATTAGTTCTCATGCAATTATAGATCAAAGTGCAAAGTTAGAAGAAGGGGTTATTGTTGAGCCGTTTGCTATTATTGGTAAAGATGTAGAAATTGGTGCTGGTACTTGGATTGGACCACATGCTGTTATTCGAGGGCCAACTAAAATTGGTAAAAATAATAAAATTTATCAATTTTCATCTATTGGAATAGAATGTCAGGATAAAAAATATCGAGGTGAACCAACAACTTTAGAAATAGGAGATAATAATATTTTTAGAGAGGGTTGTACCGTGCATCGTGGAACAGCCCATGGTAATTCTGCTACGATAATTGGGAATAATAATTTATTTATGGTTAATACCCACGTGGCTCATGATTGTATAGTTGGTAACCATGTAGTGTTTTCTAATGGAGCGTCTATTGCCGGACATGTTACTGTAAAAGATCATGCTAATTTAAGTGGTTTTGTTGGGGTAAATCAATTTTGTACTATAGGTGAGTATAGTTTTGCAGCTGGTGCGTCAATTATTATAAAAGATGTTATGCCTTTTGTAATAGTTTCTGGTCATCCGGCTAAACCGTATGGAATTAATATAATTGGTTTAGAGCGTAGCGACTTCGATCCTAGTATTATAAAAATTATCAAGCAGGTTTATAAAATTATTTTTACAACTAGTAAAACAATAAAAGAAGCGATAGAAAAGTTAATTCCATTAGCCAGTGAATATCGAGAAGTACAATTATGTATAGATTTTTTACAAAAATCTAATCGTGGGATTTTGCGTTGATAATTTTATGAGTTTAAAAATTGCGATTGTGGTTGGCGAATTATCCGGAGATTTATTGGCCGCAGGATTAATTGGTGAATTAAAAAAAAATTTTCCTAATTTGCAAGTAGAAGGTATTGTTGGTCCAAATTTAATTAATATTGGCGCTAAAGAATTATTTAATATGCGGCATTTATCTTTAATGGGTTTAATTGAACCGTTGTTGAATTTACCTAAGCTTATATATATTAGATCTAAATTATATAGAAAAATTTTACAAAACAAACCAGATTTATTTATAGGTGTTGATGCTCCAGAATTTAATTTGGGACTAGAGAAAAAATTAAAACAAGCAAATATTACTACTGTACATTATGTAAGCCCATCGGTGTGGGCATGGCGTTCTGGTCGTATTAAATTAATAAAAAAAGCAGTAGATTTGATGTTAACTTTGTTTCCGTTCGAAGTAAATTTTTATCAACAACATCTATGTAAAGCGGTATGTGTCGGACATTTTTTGGCCGATCAAATTCCAATTATTATAGATACTAAGAGTGCTAAGCAACGTCTTGGATTTAGTGAATACGATAAAATATTAACTATTATGCCAGGTAGCCGTAATAGCGAATTAAAACATTTAACTGCAATTTATTTAGAAACTATTAAACAGATTTCGTTAAGATTTGCTCACTTGAAGTTTATTATGCCGGTTATTAACCAACAACATAAAATTTATATTGAAGAATTGATCAAAAAAATTGCTAGCAGAGTGCTTATTAAAGTTATAGTACAAGATAGTAATACGGCGATTGCTGCTGCAGATTTTGTGTTGGTTACGTCTGGTACTGCTACATTAGAAGTTATGTTGCATAAAAAACCCATGGTGGTTGCTTATAAAACAAATTTTATTACGTATTTGTTAGTTAAAAAATTAATTAAAGTAAAATATATTTCTTTACCTAATTTGTTAGCAGATAAAGCTATTGTGCCAGAATTTATTCAAGATGAGGTAACTCCGTATAAATTAATTAGAGCTTTATCTGATTTAATTAGTAGGGGTGGACCAACTACAGAACAAATCACTATTTTTAATCAAATTCATCAAGAATTAAAAAAAGATGCTAGCAATGTTGCGGCACAGGAAATTGTTAAATTATTGAAGGTATAGAATATGCTAGTAGCAGGAGTAGATGAAGCAGGACGCGGACCATTAGCTGGACCTGTGGTTGCTGCAGCAGTAATTTTAAATCCTAATTCTCCGATAGAAAATCTAAAAGATTCTAAATTATTATCTGCTAAAAAAAGAGAATATTTATTTGAACAAATTAATAATCAAGCATTGGCGGTTAGCTGGTCTAGTTGTTCAGTAATCGAAATAGACAGCATAAATATTTTACAAGCAAGTTTATTAGCGATGAGAAAAGCTATATTAAATCTAAAAATTATGCCAAACCAAGTATTAGTAGATGGCAACATATTGCCAAATTTATCGGGTTTAGTAGTTGATGCTAGAGCCATAATAAAAGGTGATCAATTAGAGCCAGCAATTTCCGCTGCTTCTATAATAGCGAAAGTAATAAGAGATCGTTTAATGCTAGAGTTAGATCAAAAATATCCTATCTATGGTTTTCTTAAACATAAAGGTTATGGTACTAAAGAACATGTTGCTGCTTTAAAACGATATGGACAAACCATAGAACATAGAAATAGTTTTTTAAAGAAAATTTTAGGCTGTAAAGAACATGCATAAAATAACTTGGACATTCATGAAACATAATATATTTAGATTAAAAACAATTATTAGCTTATTATTTTCGATAGTAATAATAGGTTCGTCAATTGCTTTTGCAAGTAATCATTATTTAAATAGTATTCTTAATAATTTAAGCTCGCTACAGCCAGAAGTATTTTCAGCAAGAATTCAAATTAATTTAGAGCCACTTAATCTAGCAATAAGTCAGCTGCAACATGCTGACGATGGAGATAATTCTTCCGAAGAGGATCCGAGTGGAGGGCATTGTTCTAGAGCAAAAGATATAGTTTCTAGTGCAATAACTGTTGCAAATAACATTAACTCTCAGGTGCAAAAATATAATTTATTAACAGGTAATACCGAAACTGTTGAAGCGCGAAAACTTGTAAATCCTCTTAAAGCCCAGGTGCAGCAATTTAATGCATTAATTCAAGAGGCAATTTTAGAAGTAAAAATGGCTATTTCGTATTGGGATGAGAACCATTAAATGCTTGATTTTTTATCCATATACTTCTATTATAACTAGTATGACTAGTTATAATAGAAGATAGATTATGCACGTATGGCAATTACAAGAAGCAAAAGCAAAGCTTACACAACTTATAAAAGAAGCAAAGTTAGAGCCGCAAATTATTTCTAGGCATGGGGTTAACGAAACAGTTGTTATTAGTATGGAGAAATATAAAGAATTAGTTGGGCAAACAGAAGATGTTGTTTCATTTTTTAGAAGATCTCCATTAAATGGTATTGATCTAGATTTTAAACGTGATCCATCTGCTGGTCGTGATATTGATTTATGATGTATTTACTAGATACAAACATTATTTCAGAAACTATAAAAAAATCTCCTAATGAAAAAGTATTAAATTGGTTGGCGTCTATCAATATCAATAAATTAACGTTAAGTGTTTTAACACTTGGTGAAATAAGAAAAGGTGTTGAGAAATTAAACGATCAAGCAAAAAAACAAAAGATTATAAATTGGTTAGAGATAGAGCTTGTTGAGAGTTTTTATGGACGAATAATTAACATAGATGCATTGGTTGCGGATAAATGGGGATATCTTTGTTCAATTACAAACATACCAGCTATAGATGCTTTAATTGCGGCATCAGCTATAGTACATAATCTTAAGCTTGTTACTAGAAATACTAAGGATTTTAAAGAAATTAGTGGTTTAGAGATCATTAATCCGTGGGTTTTATAAATTATGTCTAATTTCGTTCATTTAAATTGCCATAGCGAATATTCTATAGTAGATGGAATTTTACGTATAAAACCTTTTGTTGAGCGCGTAGCAAAATTTGGTATGCAAGCAGTAGCATTAACCGATCAATCCAATTTATTTGCTATGGTTAAATTTTATAAAGCTGCCATTGCCGCTGGTGTTAAACCTATTATTGGTTGCGATGTTTGGTTAGATCATGGTGAACAACGGTTAACTTTATTGTGTCAAGATAACACTGGTTTGCACAATTTAATGCGACTTATTTCTAAATCATACAATAATTGGCAAAGTGGTAAGCCAATTTTAAATAGAAATTGGTTAGTAGAAGATAATTTACATGTAGGGTTAATTGCTATAGCGCCAATGCTAGATAGCGATATTGGGCGGTGTTTAATAAAAAATGATTTAAAATCAGCAATTAATTTAACTAAAAATTGGGTACAATTATTTGGCGATAGATTTTATTTAGCAATAACAAGAGTAGGTAATTCATTAGAAGAGCAGATATTATCACAAATATTAGAAATTGCAGCACAAGATATTCCAATTGTTGCAACAGCAGATGTTAGATTTTTAGAACGAGATGATTTTATTGCTCACGAAGCTAGAGTATGTATTAATCAAGGATTAAGATTAGATGAGCCTACGCGGAAAAAAGTCTATACTGAGCAGCAATATTTAAAACAACCAGAAAAAATGGTTAATCTTTTTGCTGATTTATCAGAGAGTTTAGAAAATACTATAGAAATTGTTAAACGTTGTAATGTACGTGTAGAATTAGGGAAGACTTATTTGCCTAATTATCAAACTCCAAATGGTAGTAGCGAACAATATTTAGTAGAAACAGCAGAAAATGGTTTGGTATCAAGATTAAATTGCCATAATGTTAGTAATTTGCCAGCAAAATATGCTAAACGGTTGGCGGAAGAAATTGCGGTTATAAATAGCATGGGATTTGCTGGATATTTTTTAATAGTAGCAGATATTATTCAGTGGTCTTTACAGCAAGGTATACCGGTAGGGCCTGGTAGGGGTTCTGGTGCTGGTTCATTAGTAGCCTTTGCTTTACAAATTACTAATATTGATCCGTTAGCTTACGATTTATTATTCGAAAGGTTTTTAAATCCAGAACGAGTTTCTATGCCAGATTTTGATATTGATTTTTGCATTAATGGGCGAGATCTAGTTATAGAATATGTAGCACGCAAATATGGTCAAGGTTCAGTAGCACAAATTATTACTTATGGAACCATGGCTGCAAAAGCTGCAATTCGTGATGTTGGTAGGGTGTTAGGTAGCCCATATGGTTTTGTTGATCAAATTGCCAAATTAATTCCGTTAGAATTAGGAATAACTATTGATAAAGCATTAGAGCAGGAAGCTATTTTAAAAACCAAGTATGAAGAAGATGAAGAAGTAAAGTCTATAATAGATTTAGCTAGAAAATTAGAAGGTATTACCAGAAATGTAGGTAAGCATGCTGGTGGATTAGTTATTGCTCCAAAGCCAATTGTTAATTTTTCCCCACTATATCGTGAAACAAACGAGGCATCTCCAGTTACGCAATTTGATAAAAATGATATTGAAGATATTGGTTTAGTAAAATTTGACTTTTTAGGGTTAAGAACGTTGACAATTATTGATTGGGCAGTTAAAGCAATTAATCTTAATAATGCCAACAGTAATAATACATTCTTAGATATTAATAAAATTGCATTAGATGATTCTAAAACCTTTGCCACATTATGTGGCGGTAATACTACCGCAATATTTCAATTAGAATCTAGAGGTATGAGAGAATTAACAGTAAAACTACAACCGAATTTTTTCGAAGATTTAATTGCTATTGGAGCATTATATAGGCCGGGACCATTACAATCAGGAATGGTAGACGATTTTATAGATCGTAAACGTGGTAAAAAAGCCATTCAATACCCTCATCCTGATTTAGCTTCTATTTTACAAGCTACTTACGGGGTAATAGTGTATCAAGAGCAGGTAATGCAAATTGCCCAAATTTTAGCAGGATATACCTTAGGTTCTGCTGATTTATTACGTCGTGCTATGGGTAAGAAAAAATCAGAAGAAATGGCTAAGCAAAGAGAAATTTTTGTTAAAGGGGCAGCTTCTAGAGGGGTAAATGAAACTCAAGCTAGTAATATTTTTGATTTAATGGAAAAATTTTCTAAATATGGGTTTCCTAAGCCACATGCTACAGCCTATGCATTAATAACTTATCAAACAGCATGGTTAAAAACCTATTATCCGCCAGAATTTATGGCGGCAGTACTGTCTTCAGAATTAGATAATACAGATAAAATTATATTGTTTATTGTTGATTGTAAAAAAAATGGCATTACTATTACTGCGCCAAACATAAATAGTGGTGAGTATGCATTTGTGGCAACAAGTCGTAATACTATTAATTATGGGTTGGGAGCGATTAAAGGTGTAGGTGAGATGGCGGTTAATAATATTATTGCTGCTAGAGAAGAAAAAGGAAAATTTAGGGATTTATTAGATTTATGTAAAAAAGTAGATTTACATAAAGTTTCACGCAAAACTTTAGAAGCTTTAATTAAGTCTGGTGCTTTAGATTGTTTTAATTTGCATAGAGCGGCATTATTAAATTATCTAGAAACGGTTATTAAAATTGCTACTAAATCACAAACCAGTAGTAAACAACAGTTAAATTTATTTTTTGATTCGTCTGAAGAAGAATTCGAAAAAGAATTTAATATAGAATTTGCTAACGATATTTGTCAGGTTTGGGAAAAACAAGAATTATTAGCTGCGGAAAAACAAGCATTGGGTTTTTATTTTTCTGATCATCCTTTAAGTGAATTTGAAAAAGAATTAACAGATTTAGGGATCATTAAATTTACTCAAGCTACGTTAGACAAAAAACTGCAGAAATTTGCAGGATTAATAGTTGGTATGCGTAATTTAACTACTAAACGTGGTGACAAAATGGCGTTTGTTACTTTAGATGATGCGGTTAGTAGACAAGAAATAGTAGTTTTTGCTGATTTATATAACGAGAGTAAAGATTTTTTAAAAAAAGACCAGCTAATAATAATAGAAGGTGAAGTTAGTAAAGATGATTATACTAATGGTTTTAAAATAAAATGTAGTAAAATTATGAATTTATACGACACTCGTAAAAAAAGTGCTCGTAATTTAACAATTGTTTTAAATAATAATTCTACTGTTTTAAATAATAGTTCAGATCAAATTAAACAAATCATTAAAAACTATCCTGGCGTCTGTCCGTTAACCGTTCATTATAAAAAATCAGATATTTTAACAAAAATAAAGCTTAGCTCGAGTTGGACGGTCGATCCTAAAACCGAATTGCTGAAAGATTTAAAAAAATTGCCAGAGATTGAAGATGTTTATGTTGATTATTGATCAGTAGTGGTAGTATTACTACTATCTTCCGAAACTGCTTTTTTATTATCTTTATTTCTAAAAATAATTCTACCTTTAGTTAAATCGTAAGGGGTTAATTGCACGGTTACGCGATCTCCAAGCAAAATTCTTATGTAATTTTTGCGCATTTTTCCGGAAATGTGTGCATTTACAACATGTTCGTTATCTAATTTAACTTTAAAATTAGTATTCGGTAGGCTCTCTATTACAGTGCCTTCCATCTCGATAGCCTCTTCTTTTGCCATTAAATATCACCTTTTTCGTATAAGTTTATCTGCACGCGACTTAATATATTAGCATAAAATACGCGTATATCAAGTATGTCAGGCCTTCTAATGGCTTATAATTAAAGTATTAGGAGTGGGGATTTTACAAAAATGAAGGTATAGAAAAAATAAAAAAATATTATTGAGAGGTTTTTTATGGCAACCGATGTACCAACGCCAGATAACAACATGCCAGATAGTGATGATGAGGGTAGCACGCCGTCCGCACCTTCAAATCAGGATACGTCTTCTGACGAAGAAAGCTCACCAAAGAGCAGTTCATCACCAACAACCGTTAGTGATGCTGCTGTTAACGTTGTTGTTTTACAACCAGATCCAGAAGGTCGCGTACAAGTTGCTGAAGAAAAAAGTATAGTTAGTGAATCAGATACAACAATACAAGAAGCAGTTGCTAAGCAAGAAGAAGCCCCTAAGCAACAAACGCAGCAACAACTACAGCAACAACCAAATGATGCACAGCAAAACAATGCTCAATTAACCCAACAAGAACATGTAGCTCAATTAAATGCAGCTGGTGCAGATATGCAACATAATTTACCAGCTAGTATTATAGCGGCTAGTCATGTGCAATACGGTAATGTAACTCCTATTAACAATACGGCGGCTGGAAAAGGTTTTATTGGTGGCGAGGTTACTTATTCTGCCCCACCAGTAGTAAGTACTATCGAATCAGCTAATAGTAATGTTAACATTGCTAAAGGCATCGAGAACAATATATTTGCCCAGCTATTACAAAGCGCTGTAAACAATACCATTTCTAATAATGTTGCTGTTTTACCGGAAATTAATTTAAATGCTACAACTACTGTTAGCGCTGGCACGCCAAATATTGTTCAAGTAACTCCTAAAGAATTAAATTCAGAATTGTTCGCATTTTTTCAAAGTACTCAACATGCCAGTGGTCCTCCACCAATAGTGGTTACTATGTTAACTGTTACATCTAATATGGGTCCAATTGTAGTTTCCAGCGGAAATAATACCATAACTGGAGGAAATTTTCCTGCCAATATCAGTATTGGTGCTGGTAGTAACGTGATATTAGGCGGTTTAGCATCTAATACTATTACTGTAGGTGGTGGTGATAATGAAATTCATGTTAGTACTGGAGGAGCTGGAGACGTTATTACTATAGGTGCTGGTACTAACGTTATATATGGTAGCGGCAATCAAGATACTATTACGTTAGCAGGTGGAGATAATACTATTTATGGTGGTTCTGGTGACGATCCGCTAATTATAAATAGTGGTAATAATAAAGTGTTCGTTGGAACTGGTCATAATGAGATAATAGCCAATGGCGGTACTAACGTTATGACCGACAGTAGCGGTACAGATACCTATACGTTAAATGCTGGTACCAACACAATTACTAGTGGTACCGGATCAGATCAAATTACTACTACTGGTGGTGTTAATACGATTAAAGATGGTGCCAGCACAGATACTATTAATTTGCAAGGTGGTACTAACACTGTTACCTTTGGGACTGGTAACGATACTCTAGTAGTAAGCAGTGGGATTAATACTATAACTGGCGGTCCTGGGGTTGGTAGTGTTACATTTAATGGTGGAACTAACTATTTTCTTGGTGGAACAGGTAACGATCCAATTTATGTAAATGGTGGGCAAAATACTGTAACTTTTGCTACGGCTATTAATTCAATTTCTGTGGTTGGTGGTGCTAATACTATAACTGATGGTGCTGGTGTCGATACAATTTCTTTGTCTGGTGGTAATAGTACCGTATATGGCGGTTCTAATGTTGATACAATAACAGTTGGCGGTGGTACCAATATTGTTAATGCTGGGGTCGGTCAAAATAATATTTATTTAAACGGTGGAACCACAACGTTAAATCAGGGTATGGGGGTGGATACCATTACAATCAGTGGTGGTGCTAATGCTGTTTCTGGTGGTTCTTCAGGTTTCGATCAGATTACTATTAATAGTGGAACTAATACTATAACAGATGGTGTTGGTGCTAATGTAATTACTGTTGTTAATGGAATTAATACTATTAGTACTGGCACAGGGAATGATACCGTAGCTATATCCGGTGGTGCTAATACAGTATTTGGCAGTACCGTTAATGATTCAATAAATATTAGTGGTGGTACCAATATCGTTAATGGCGAATCTGGAGTAAATGCTGTTTATATAGATAATGGTACTAATACAGTTAATACAGGTACTGGATTTGGTGGAATTACTGTTGCCGGTGGGGTAAATATTATTAATGGTGGCACAGGAACGGCATCCGTTAATTTGCAAGGCGGAACTAATACGTTAGTTGGTGGGGCTGGAGCCGACAAAGTAACAATAGATGGTGGGGTTAATATTGTAACTGGCGGTTCTTCTGGTGGAGATGCTATTACGGTAAATGCTGGAACTAACCAAATAACTGGTGGTGTTGGAGCAACTAAAATTTCAGTAGCCGGTGGAACTAATACGGTAACTGGTGGGATTGGTACAGATTCCATTACTATAACTTCAGGGTTCAATACTGTTACTGGCGGTTCTGGTAGTGAACAAATTTCTGTGTATGGCGGTAGTAATGCCATAACCGGTGGTTCTGGTACAGATACAATTACAACGCTTGGTGGAACTAATTTAATAACTGGTGGCGCGTCTGGAACAATGAATTTTTCGTTGGCCGGAGGGGTTAATACTGTTGCTGCTGGAAATGCTAACGAAGTAGTTAATATTTCTCAAGGAAATAATAACACTATAATTGGTGGTGCCGGAGTAGACACCGTTAACATTACTGGTGGTGCTAATAATCAAATTACTGGTGGCTATGGGGCAGATATTGTAACTATAAGTGGCACTGTAGCCAGTACTAATACTATAACTGGTGGCTCATCCGGATTAGATATAATTAACATAAATATTGGTAATAATACGATTAATAGTGGGGTTGGTGCGGAAACGGTAAATATTAGCGGTGGTGTTAATGCTGTTAATGCAGGTAGTGGAGGAGATACCGTTGCTCTAACTGGTGGTGCAACTACAGTAACAGGTGGCGCGGGAGCCGATATCGTTAAAGCAACTGCTGGTACTAATATTATAACTGGCGGAGCAGGAGCAGATACTGTTACGGCAAGTGGTGGTACCAATACTATAACGGGCGGATCGTCTGGTGCGGACATGGTTACGTTAAGCGGAGGGGTTAATACAGTATATGGTGGCCTTGGTGCCGATAATATTAATGTAACTGGTGGTTCTAGTAATACTGTTGTTGGCGGAATAGGAGCAGACACGGTTAATGTTAGTGGTGGAGTTAACAATCAAATTACCAGTGGTGCTGGAATAGATACGGTTAATGTTACTGGTGGAACAAACAATCAAATTATTGCTGGCGCTAGTGTTGATAATATAAATATTACCGGTACAACAGTTAGTACCAACACTATAACGGGTGGTGTTGGCTTAGATGTAATTAATATAGGCATAGGTACCAATATTGTAAATAGCGGGATTGGTGCAGAATCTATAACTGTTAGCGGTGGAGCTAACACCATAAATAGCGGATCTGGCATAGGTACTATTGCTTTAAGTGGCGGGATAACTAAAGTAATTAGCGGAGTTGGATCCGATAATGTTACCACAACCGGCGGGGTAAACACTATAACTGGCGGTATATCTGGTGCAGATCAGTTTTCATTAGGTGGTGGAACCAATACTGTATTAGGTGGCGCTGGCGCAGATTTAATTAATATGACTGGCGGTACCACTACTTTAACAGGCGGAACTGGCGTTGATACGGTTAATATTTCTGGTGGAGTTAATAATCAAATTATTGGCGGTGCTGGTGCTGATATTGTAACTGTTAGTGGTGCCGCAGCTGCTAGCTCTAGTACTATAATCGGAGGATCGTCTGGTTTAGATCAATTTTCTTTAGGTGGTGGAACTAATACTGTATTAGGTGGAGTTGGGGCAGACGCTATTAATGTAACTGGTGGTGTTAATGCTATTACTGGTGGAACTGGAGTAGATACTATTTCTTTAACTGGCGGTGCAGCTACTGTAACTGGAGGAACAGGAGCCGATTTAATTACAGCAACTGGTGGGATTAATACCATAACAGGTGGATCGTCTGGCGCAGACGCTATTAATGTAACTGGTGGTGTTAATAAAGTATTTGGTGGTACTGGCGCAGATTTAATTAATGTGCTCGGTGGTTCTGATAATACCGTTACTGGTGGAACTGGAGTAGATAATATTAATATTACTGGTGGTGTCAATAATCAAATTATTGGTGGTATTGGTGGCGATAATATAACTGTTGGTGGAACTACAGCTAGCAGTAATACAATAACTGGCGGATTGTCAGGGTTAGATGTAATTAATGTAAGCATCGGCAATAATACTATAAAAGGTGGTCTTGGATCGGATACTATTAATGTTAGTGGCGGTACTAATATTGTTACTGGTGGAGTAGGAACAGATGCTATTGTTTTAAGTGGTGGCACTAATAATGTAGTTGGTGGTGTTGGTGCCGACAATATTAATCTAGCTGGTGGAATAAATACGGTAACTGGCGGTTCCTCTAGCGCCGATGTAATTACAGTAAGCGGTGGTATTAATAAAGTAATAGGTGGCGTTGGTGCAGATTTAATTAATGTAACTGGTGGTTCTGGTAATATTGTTACAGGTGGTTCTGGAATAGATACTATTAATGTTCAAGGTGGTATTAATAATCAAATTATCGGTGGTGCCGGGGCTGACAATATAACTATTAGCGTATCCGCTAGTACTAACACAGTAACCGGTGGTTCCGGGCAAGATGTAATTAATGTAAGTATTGGTAATAACACTATAAATGGTGGTCTTGGAGCAGATGCTATTAATATTACTGGTGGTTCCAATATTATTGCTGGTGGAGCAGGAATAGATACTGTTGCATTAAGTAGTGGGGTTAATAATTTAATTGGTGGCTCTGGTGCCGATAGAGTTACCGCATCTGGTGGAACCAACACTATAACAGGCGGATCGTCTGGTGCAGATGTGTTAACTTTAAGTGGTGGGGTTAATAATGTAACTGGTGGTATTGGTGCAGGAGTAATTAACGTAGTGAGCGGTGATAATAATAACATTACCGGTGGGGCTGGTACCGATACGATTAATATTACTGGCGGTATCAACAATCAAATTATAGGTGGCTCTGGTAGCGATATTATAACGGTTAGTGGAACTGTAGCTAGTACTAACACGATAACAGGCGGATCGTCAGGTTTAGATGTAATTAATATAAACACAGGAACTAACACTATAACTGGCGGAACAGGAGCGGGATCTATTAATATTCAAGGCGGGGTTAATACTGTTGCTGGTGGAGTTGGAATTGATACGGTCAATTTAACTGGTGGTACGACTACTGTGGCAGGAGGAATAGGAGCAGATCTGATCACGGCAACTAGTGGAACTAATATTATAACTGGTGGTACATCTGGTGGAGATATAATAACATTAACCGGTGGAGCCAATATTGTGTCTGGCGGAGTTGGTGCTGATGCTATTAATATAACTGGAGGAGCTAATAATCAAATTACGGGTGGTGCTGGAGTAGATACTATTAATGTTACTGGTGGGGTTAATAATCAAATTGTTGGTGGAACAGGAGTCGATATTGTAACTATTAGCGGAAATATAGCTAGTTCCAACACTGTAACTGGTGGTGCATCAGGTTTAGATGTAATTAATGTAAACACAGGTAATAATATTATAAATGGTGGCCTTGGAGCAGACACTATTAATGTTGGTGGTGGTGTTAATGTTGTTAATGGTGGAGTTGGGGTGGATGCTGTTAATTTAAGTGGTGGGAATACTAATTTAATTGGCGGATCTGGCGCAGATCATATCACGGTAACCGGCGGAAAAATGGCGGTATTAATACTATATATGGAGCATCTGGCGTTGGAACTATAAGTATTGGTGGTGGATCTAATAATTTTATTGACGGTGTGGCTGGAACTTTAACTTTAAGCGACGGTACGTCTACTATAGTTGGTGGAGCGAATGCAGATCTAATTACTACACTTGGTGGAACTAATACAATAACAGGTGGTACATCTGGAGCCGATGTCTTCACTTTAGGTGGCGGTTATAATACAGTCTCTGGTGGTGTTGGTGCGGATGCTGTCAATATAACTGGTGGTATAATAAATAACATTACTGGTGGAATTGGGGTCGACACTATTAATGTAACTGGTGGTGCTAACAATCAAATTGTAGGTGGAACCGGGGCAGATGTTATAACCGTTGGCGGAACGGTAGCTAGTACTAATACGATAACAGGCGGTGCTTCAGGATTAGATGTGGTTAATGTAAGCATTGGTAACAATACTATAAATGGTGGGATTGGAGCAGATCAGTTAAATATTAGTGGTGGTGTTAATACAGTTAATGGTGGTTTTGGGATCGATACCGTTACGTTAGCTGGCGGAACAACTAATGTGTTTGGAGGGCTTGGTGCCAATATACTTATAGCAACAGGAGGGGTTAATACAATAACTGGCGGTACCTCTAGTGCAGATGTATTAACGTTAACTGGCGGGACTAATGCAGTATATGGTGGTGTAGGGGCCGATTTAATTAATATAGCTAGCGGAGCTAGTAATACAGTTACTGGTGGAACAGGGGATGATACTATTAATGTTACCGGTGGTACCAATAATCAAATAATTGGGGGAACTGGTGCCGATGTTATAACAGTGGGTGGAACGTCGGTTAGTACTAATACAATAACTGGCGGTTCGTCAGGATCAGATTTAATTAATATAAGTATCGGCACTAATACTATTCAAGGTGGGGTTGGTGCCGATGCTATTAATATTAGTGGTGGTGCTAACACTGTAAAAGGTGGAATTGGAGTAGATAATATAGCATTAACTGGAGGTGCAACTACTGTAACTGGTGGAACTGGCGCCGATCAAGTTACAGCTTTTGGTGGGGTTAACACAATAACAGAAGGTACGTCTGGTGCGGATGTAGTCTCATTAATTGGTGGCGCTAATACTGTCATTGGTACAGTAGGTGGTTCGATTAATATAACGGGAGGAGCTAACAATACTGTAGTTGGTGGTTTTGGAACTAATAATATTAATATTACAGGTGGAGTTAATAATCAAATTACAGCTGGAACAGGCGCTAATATTGTAACTGTTGGTGGCGGTGTTAACACTATAACTGGCGGATCTTCTGGTGAAGATCAAATTAATATAAACGCTGGTAGTAATACGCTAACCGGCGGACTTGGTGCCGATGCTATTAATATTACTGGCGGTGTCAATGCAATTACTGGTGGGACAGGTATTGATACTATTGCTTTAAGTGGTGGGGTAACTAATGTAATTGGCGGGACTGGCGCAAACAATATTACTGCCAGCGATGGAATCAATACAATAACTGGTGGAGCATCTAACGCGAATGTATTTACGTTAAGCGGTGGGGTTAATGCTGTAACAGGCGGAACTGGAGCCGATTTAATTAATATAACTGATGGTGCAAACAATCAAATTACAGGCGGTACTGGTGCAGATACGGTTAATATTACGGGAGGCACTAATAATCAAATTACAGGAGGAGCTGGCGCTGATTTTATAACTGTTAGTGGTGCTGGTGTTAATACAATAACTGGTGGTACGTCAGGATTAGATCAAATTAATTTAAGTGCCGGTAATAATACTATAACTAGCGGCACAGGTGCGGAAACTATAAATGTTAGTGGTGGGGTTAATGCTCTTGTTGGTGGGTCTGGTATAGATACAGTTACGTTGAGCGACGGCACAACCAGCGTAATTGGCGGGGCAGGCGCAAATCTAATTAAAGCTACTGGTGGAACTAACTCAATAACTGGCGGATCCTCTGGTGCAGATGTGTTTTCATTAAGCGGTGGTGTTAATGCTGTAACAGGCGGAACAGGTGCCGATTTAATTAACATAACTGGCGGTAGCAGTAATACAGTTGTAGGTGGTGCTGGTATAGATACAGTTAATATTGCTGGCGGAATCAATAATCAAATTACAAGTGGTGCTGGTGGTAACATTGTAACTATTAGTGGAACTATAACTAGTACTAATACAATAACAGGCGGTGCTTCTGGTTTAGATGTAATTAACGTAAGTATTGGTAATAATACTATAACAGGAGGGGTTGGAGCCGATGCTGTTAATGTTGCTGGCGGAACTAATATTGTTGCTGGTGGTGCGGGAACTGATACTGTTACCTTAAGTGGTGGAACAACTACTATGATTGGCGGATCTGGGGCGGATGCAGTTACTGTCTCTGGAGGGGTTAACACCATAACTGGCGGATCGTCTGGTGCGGACGTGTTAACGTTAAGAGGTGGTTTCAATACCGTAGCTAGTGGAACTGGGGCGGATTTAATTAATATAACTGGCGGCAATAATAATACTATTGTTGGTGGTGGCGCTGTTGATACTATTAATATAACTGGCGGAACTAACAATCAAATTACAGGTGGATCTGGCGCTAATATTATAACTGTAAGTGGTGCTGTGCCTAGCGATAACACTATAACTGGCGGCACATCTGGGTTAGATGTAATTAACGTGAGTGTTGGTAACAATACTATAACTGGTGGGGTTGGTGCTGATGCTGTTAACATTAGTGGCGGTCTTAATACGATTACTAGTGGAGCCGGAATCGATACTATTGCTTTAAGTGGCGGTACTACCAATGTAATTGGTGGAATAAGTGGAGATATAATTACCGCATCTGGTGGAACCAATACAATAACAGGCGGAACATCTGGTGCAGATCTAATTAATCTAACTGGTGGTTCTGCTAATACTGTAGTAGGTGGAGTTGGAGCAGATACGGTTAATATTATTGGTGGAACTAATAATCAAATTATAGGTGGCTCTGGTGCCGATACTATAACTGTTAGTGGAACAGTGGCTAGCACTAATACGATAACTGGCGGTTCGTCAGGACTAGATGTAATTAATGCAAGCATCGGCAATAATCTTATAAAAGGTGGTGTAGGAGCTGATATTATTAATCTAAGTGGAGGAATTAACACGCTTATTGGTGGATCTGGGGTTGATAATATTTCTTTAAGTTATTATGGCGTAAATAATATTGTTGGAGGCTCTGGAGCCGATTTAATTAATGCGTATGGTGGAACCAATACGATAACAGGCGGTACTTCTGGTGCAGACATGTTCTCGTTAAGCGGTGGAGCTAATAACGTAACAGGTGGAGTTGGTGCCGATTTAATTAATATAACTGGTGGTACTAATAATCTTATTACTGGTGGAACAGGTGTCGATACTATTAATATAACTGGTGGTACTGCTAATCGAATTGTAGGTGGGGCAGGAGCCGATAATATAACTATTAGCGGAAATATAGTTAGCGCAAACACTATAACTGGCGGTTCGTCAGGCTTAGATGTAATAAATGTAAGTATTGGTAATAATACTATAAAAGGTGGGATAGGAGCCGATGCTATTAATATCTCTGGTGGTACTAATGCTATAACTGGTGGAACTGGAGTTGATACGGTTAATTTAACTGGAGGAACAACTAGTGTACTTGGTGGATTTGGA
>JBEKHL010000022.1:0-23133 GCA_050012295.1 Gammaproteobacteria bacterium | reverse complement strand
AAATGTTTTGATATTAAAGAACCAGCTAAGTTTGTAAACTTATAAATTTTGTAGAGCCTCGCGGATTGAAAAAAAGCCCGTCGTTATTGATTTTTTTGAAAAAAAGTTCCGAAGTCAAGAATATACTGGGCTAACTCGTATGGGTTTGGTTTCTTTAAATAATTTGTTTTATCAGTAAGGCAATATAACCCTCTACGGATACGCAACATTTTTTGACAGTTTTATGCAAAATTATGATTAAAATTTTAAACGCATTAAAAAAATCCCATTAAATCACTTGCTTGTAAAGATTGTCGTTCTTGGTTATTTAAATCACGAACGATTTTTCCTTGATGCATAACTAAGGTTCTTGTACCGAATTCAAGTGCTTGAGACATGCAATGAGTGATCATTAATGCAGTTAATTGTTTTTCATTAATTAATTTTTGGGTTAATTCTAGTATTAATCGTTCCATTTTAGGATCTAATGCTGCAGTATGTTCGTCTAGTAACAATATTTTGGACGGTTGTAAAGTAGCCATAATAAGACTAACGGCCTGGCGTTGCCCACCAGAGAGTAACCCTATTTTATCAGTAAAGCGATTTTCTAGACCGATCCCGATATCGCACAGTCTTTCTTTAAAGTGTGCTCGTAAATTGTTATTAAGCGCTATTTTAAGAGAACGTCTTTTCCCTCGGCTATAAGCGAGACTTAGGTTTTCTTCAATAGTTAATTCGGCATAACTGCCTAACAATGGATCTTGAAAAACTCGACTGATTAATTGCGATCTTTCGTACACTACCCAATTAGTTACATTAGTATTATCTAAAATAATGCTGCCTTCATCAACAGGCGTTTCTCCTGATAATAGATTCATTAAGGCGGATTTGCCGGCACCATTGCCGCCAATTACTGTTACAAATTCTCCGGAATTAATTTTTAAGTTTAATTGGTGAAACACTCGATTTTGTAATGGTGTACCTTTATTAAAAGTAACTGAAATATTATTTAAACTAATCATATTTTTAACCTAGATGTAATGGATTTAATACAGATTTTTTGACGAATTTGTGGCATTAGCATAGCAAAAACAACCAATATTGCAGTAATAAGGTTTAGATCAGATGCTTGCAGACCTGCGATTTGAGCATTTAAAGCTAAGGCAATTACAATTCTGTACATTATCGATCCTAAGACACAGCTAATTAATATTATTAAAATATGGTGTTTATGAAATATACTTTCTCCAACAATAACAGAAGCAAGTCCAGTAATTAAAGTGCCTGTTCCCATAGAAATATCAGCGAAACCATAAGCTTGGGCAAATAATGCTCCTGCTAATGCTACTAAAGCATTACTTAAAGCAAGCCCAAGCAAAGTCATTCTACCCGCATTAATACCATAAGAAGGGCTAACTTTGGGGTTAATTCCGATCGCTCTTAAAGCTAATCCGAGTTGACTTGCCATAAATCTGTATAGTAAAGCGACTGTAAAAAAGATAATAATAGCAATCATAAATAAAATAGAATGATTGTCTTGGAAAAAAGTAAAAACCGTAGTTTCGGATAAAATAGCAATATTAGGTCTTCCCATAATCCGAAGGTTAATGGAATAAAGAGCTGTCATGGTTAAAATGCCTGCTAGTAGACCAAGAATTTTCCATCTAACATGTAAATAACCAGTTATAAATCCTGCTGTTGCACCAGCAAACATAGCGCAAGCTGTAGCAATATATGGATTAATATCATTAATAATTAGTGAGGCAGCAACAGCCGCTCCTAGCGGAAAAGTACCATCTACTGTTAGATCAGGAAAATTAATAGCACGAAAGGTAATATAAATCCCTAGTGTAACTAACGCATATAATAATCCCAATTCTAGTGCGCCTAAAAATTGAATAGTATTCATAGCTATAATTATCTCCATTTTAAATAATATTTATTTTGGAATATTAATTCCAAGTTTAGCAGCCTGTTCTAAATTTATTTTTGTATCCATTTCTGTGGGGAAAACTACCGGAAGTTGATGAGGATTTTCCCCATTAAGAATTTTAAGAATAAGCTTACCAGTTTGTTTTCCTACCTCGTATTGATTAGCGCCTAAAGCTGCTAACGCTCCTTGTGCGATTGTATCAGTATCGCTACAAAAAACTGGAATTTTATGTTTATTGCTAATACTTACAATAGAAGCAAATGCAGATAATGAGGTATTATCATTATTGATAAAAATTGCTTGAACTTCTGGAATAAGTTTATGAGTAGCTGCAGCAATACCAGCGCTGTTATTAACTGTAGCGAATATAAGGTTCAATTTTTTTTGAGGTGCAATTTTTTTCATGATTTCAATTAAAATTACTGAATTAGAATCTCCTGGATTATAAATAATACCAAGATTAACAAGATTAGGTATTATTTTTTTAAATAAATCAAATTGAAGTCCAGGTTCTATAAAATTAGAAACTCCAGTTACCATCCCTTCCGGAGCATTAAGATTATCAACAATTTTAGCATTCTTAGGATCGGTAACAGAACTAAATACTATAGGAAATTGATGGTGTTTATTAGCAGCTATTAAAGATTGTGTAGCGCTGGTGCCAATACCAACTAAGACATCTGGCGAAGAACTAATAAACTTTTGAGCAATTTGAGTTGCCAAGGCGTTATTGTCTTGTGCAGATTGAAATTCAATAGTAACTTTACTATTTTTTAATTCATCTATAATACCTTGTCTAGTTATATTTAATGCAGGATGCTCAACAATTTGGATAATTGTTACTAATTTTTTTGAAGGATTTTTATTGGTGGCTAGACAAATATTTATTGATAAGCAAACTATAGTAGTTAATAAAAACAAGTTAAATTTAGATAACAGATTATTTTTCTGCATGTGTATACCCTTTTGTTAATCTATCGAGAATAAGGCGATAACCATGGTAAGATTCTTTGGTTAAAAACCTAGCAACTCGTCCGATGGTTGCTAAACTAATTTTAGTTTTTTGGTAGATCTCTCTATACGACAATCGTTCTTGATCCAACAATTGAGCAACTCGCCACCTTTCACTCATAGCTGTTATTTCTGCCGGGGTACATAGATCATGAAAAAAAGCTGCACACTCTTTGGACGTTTTTAGCTGTAGTATAGCTTGATATAAAGAAGTTTCTGTTTTGGTCATAACTATTCCATTAAACACATTGTATTACTGTGCTAATATGATAGTACAGTAATACTTAAAAAAATACAAGCGTGATTTATATGTTATTCAACAAATTGAACTTTAGAATGTTTTAATTTTTTAGGTACGGCAAACCCTAATTTATTAGCTAAAGAAGCATTAATTACCGCCTTTAATTCTGAAGGATTATGTATAGCAATTTGTTGTGCTGGCTCGCCTTTTAGTATTCTAGCAACTACTTGGCCAGTTTCTTTTCCCATGTCTTCATAGTCATAACCAACCGCCGCTAAAATCCCTTTTTTTACTAATATCGGATCATTAGTAAAAATAGGTAATACCACAGGAAGTAATGGGGAAGCTTGTGTAGCTATACGTACCACCATTGGAATAGCCGCAACTACCGTATTATCTTGAGGAAAGTAAAGTGCGTCTACTTTACCAATTAAACTTTTGGTTGCTTGAGCTACATCTTGAGTTTTATTGACAGTAACCTCAACAAACTCAATATTACGTTCTTTTAATAGTTTTGTTAAACGGTTAATAGTAGACACAGAATTTGCTTCTGCTGGATTATACATTAAACCCAAAGTTTTTAATTTAGGCATCATAGCTTTTATAAGTTCTAACAGACCTTCTAAATTTGCTGTGTCGGTTATTCCGGTAATTGGATACCCTTTATCAGACTCTAATTTTGCAGCTGCAGGATCACTTACTGCAGTAAAGACGATAGGAGTTTTATTTTCGAATTTTTTAGCTTCATAAAATAAAGTTTGAGCGGATGGGGTAGAAATACCTACTACAAGATCAAAATTAGCATGTAATAGCTTACTTGCAATCTGGGTCGATGTGATCATATTTCCTTGTGCATTTTCATACACAACATTTAAATTTTTGCCTGCCTCGAAACCCTGTTCTTTTAACGAAGCTAACATTTTTTGTCGTACTGCATCTAAAGCAGGATGTTCGACAATTTGGCTAATACCAATACGTTTAATCTGAGGATCCGACTCGGCGGCAATAATGGGTTTAAGGTAGAGGAGAAGAGTACAGCTTAAAATGAAGGAAAAAATACAAGAAAGAGTCTTAATTCTAAGGCTGAGTATTACGTTAGATTGGTGGGTGTTCGATTTATTACACATGATTTAGTCTCCAATAGTTTAATTTGTGAATTATTAATACCAATTAAAAAAGTTGTATAGTTACTAAATCGATACCCATAATATAAATTTTGATTAGACATAAAATTTCCCCTTAAATTTAAAATAAAAAAATATAAATAAATTATTTTTTTAGTATATGTAATAGATAAACTTTTGTCTATTTTATTTATTATAAAGTATGTATGTACACGTTATTATTGTAATTTTTGTTTTAATAGCTGATTTACTAGATCTGGATTAGCTTTGCCTTTGCTTACTTTCATGATTTGGCCGACAAAAAATCCAAATAGTTGTTCTTTACCATTTTTATATTCAGCAACTTGTTTAGGGAAATCAGTTATTATTTGATCAATTAATTTTTCTATAGCAGAGTGATCGGTTAATTGTACTAAACTATGTTGTTGAATAATAAGATCTGGATCGTTAGGAGTATTCCAGGCAATCTCAAAAATTTGTTTAGCAATTTTGCCGGAAATAGTATTATCGGCAATACGAATAATTAATTTAGCTAAAATTTCTGGAGTAATAGGAGATTTATTAAGTTCTAGATCGTGTTTATTTAAAGCTGCAAGTAATTCGCCAATAATCCAATTAGCAGTTAATTTTGTTAAGTTTAAATTATTATTAGCCTTAGCATAGCTTATAGTGTTTTCGTAAAATATTGCTAAATCTCGGCTAGCAGTTAAGAGGTTTGCTTCGTATGCAGATAAATTGTATTGTTGTTGAAAACGCAGAGACTTTTGTGGTGCTAATTCTGGTAAATTTTTCTTAATATTATTAATAAATTCTTGTTCTAAATAAACTGGTAATAAATCTGGATCCGGAAAATATCGGTAATCATTTGCTTCTTCTTTAGAACGCATTACTTTAGTAATATTATTATTTACATCGTATAATCTGGTTTCTTGTAAAATTTTTTCACCATTTGTTATCGCAGTAATTTGTCTGTTGATTTCGTAATTAATTGCTTTTTCTATAAATTTAAACGAATTAAGATTTTTAACTTCTACTCTAGTACCAAAAGTAGTACTGTTTTTGGGGCGAACCGATATGTTTGCATCGCAGCGAAAAGAGCCTTCTTGCATATTGCCGTCGCAAATGTCTAAATATTTAACTAAAGAATGTAAAGCTTTTAAATAGCTAACAGCTTCTTGAGCAGATCTTAAATCTGGTTCAGAAACAATTTCTAATAGGGGAGTGCCAGCACGATTTAAATCTACTCCCGTATAACCATGGAAATCTTCGTGTAACGATTTGCCAGCATCTTCTTCTAAATGGGCTCGTTGGATTCGAATGGTTTTTGGTTGATCCAGAGTTACGATATCTAAAGATCCGTTAGTAACTATGGGTTCTTCGTATTGGCTGATTTGATAACCTTTTGGTAAATCTGGATAAAAATAATTTTTTCTAGCAAATACAGATTTAGTAGAAATTTGAGCAGAGATTGCTAAGCCAAATTTTACCGCCATAGTTACAACCTCTATATTTAAAACAGGGAGTACTCCTGGTAAGCCTAAATCTATAGCGCAAGCTTGGGTATTTGGTTCGGCGCCATAATTAGTAGCAGCCCCAGAAAAAATTTTTGATTTGGTAGTTAGTTGAGCATGTACTTCTAAACCAATAACTGCTTCCCAATTATTATCTATGTTTTTCATATAGCTATCTCTGGAATTTTTTTGTGCCAATCGGTTACTTGTTGATATTTATGTGCGCAATTTAAAATTAAAGCTTCTTGCCAATAATTGCCTATTAATTGCATTCCTACTGGTAAGTTATTAACAAAACCTGTTGGAATAGATATTGCTGGTAACCCTGCCAAATTAACACCACAAACATAAAGATCAGATAAATACATTTTTACTGGATCGGTAGATTTTTCTCCAAAACCAAAAGCTACTTCTGGGGCAGTTGGAGTTAATATTAAATCAATATCTTTAAAGGCGGCCTTAAAATCATTTGCCATTAAATGGCGAACTTTTTGAGCTTTTAAGTAGTAAGCATCATAATAGCCAGCAGATAGTACATAGGTACCAATTAAAATACGACGCTTAACTTCTTTACCAAAACCTATGCCTCTAGATCTTTTGTATAAATCGTCTAAATTAGTTGGGCTATCGCAACGATAGCCAAATCGTACGCCATCGTACCTAGCTAAATTAGAAGAACATTCTGCTGGTGCTATAATATAGTATGTTGGAATAGCTAGTTTAGCTGTTGGTAGATCAATGGTTTTTATAGTGCACCCTAATTTTTGATATTCTTCGATTGCTTTATTAATTAGCTCTGCAATTTTTGGATCTAAAGTATTATCGAAAAATTGTTTTGGGCAGCCAATTTTTAGTCCAGCAAGATTATTGTCGATGGTTTTTATATAATTTGGGACGGCTAAATCGGTACTTGTCGAATCTTTTGGATCGAAACCAGCGAGATGCTGCAGTAATAAGGCGCAATCTTTAGCGGTCTTAGCAATTGGTCCAGCTTGATCTAAGCTAGAAGCAAAGGCTACCATGCCGTAGCGAGATATTCTACCATAGGTTGGCTTTAATCCGGTTACTCCGCAAAAGGCTGCAGGTTGACGAATAGATCCGCCGGTATCTGTACCGGTTGCTGCAACCGATAGTCTGGCTGCTACACAAGCTGCTGAACCACCCGAGGAACCACCAGCTACTTTATTAACATCCCATGGGTTAGCAACAGGGCCAAAATAGCTAGTTTCGTTGCTAGCGCCCATGGCGAATTCGTCCATATTGGTTTTGCCTAATAACACCGTATGTTGTTCTTTTAATTTAGTAACAATAGTTGCATCGTAAGGGGCAATAAAATTATCTAGCATTTTAGAGCCACAACTAGTTTTTATGCCTTTAGTACAAAAAATATCTTTGTGAGCAATAGGGATCCCGGTTAGTGGGGATGAATTATTATTTTTGCTTAAGATTAGGTCGGCATTTTTAGCTGATTCTATAGCAAGTTCTTTAGTAATAGTAATAAAACAATTTAATTTTTTTTGTGTTTTTGTAATATTATCTAAGAAAGCATTAGTTAATTCTAAACTAGAAAATTCTTTTTTAGCTAAACCAGCAGATAATTCTTCGATAGTTTTATTTAAAACATTGTTATTAGGCATACAGATTTTACTCGGTTTCTATTACTTTAGGGACTAAGTATAATCCTGCTTCTACACCATTTAAAGGGGCTATAGCTTGCATGTTAGTTATAACATTTTCTTCTGTTACTAAGTCAGGTCTTAATCTTTGTTTAGCATGTTCGTCAGGATGAATTAACGGGGTTACATTACTAGTGTCGATATTTCTTAGTTGCTCGACTAGATTAAAAATATTGTTTAAATCAGCGATTAATTGATTTTTAAAAGTACTATTAGCTAAATCGTCTGGATAAACATTCAAATCTAATTTAGCTAATTCTGCTAGTTTGTTAATGTCTTGTTGAGTAATAAGCATGCGTTAATCTACCACGAAAGTTAAATTTAATTCAAGCATATAAAGGAGATGCTATGGTGGTAAAGCAAATTTAATCCCAATTCAAAGTACCACCAGTTTGATATTCGGTAACTCTAGTTTCGAAGAAGTTTTTTTCTTTTTTAAGATCAATAATTTCGCTCATCCATGGGAATGGATTATTGGTAGCATGGTATTGTTTAGGTAATCCGATCTGTAAAAATCGGCGGTCAGCAATAAATTCTAAATATTCTCTAAATAGTTCGGCATTTAATCCTAGGATCCCTCTTGGCATGGTGTCTAGAGCATACTTATATTCTAGATCTACTCCGGTTGTTATAATATCGATCATTTCTTGTTGGAATTGTTTAGTCCAGAGATGAGGGTTTTCTATTTTAATTTGATTGATAACGTCTATACCGAAATTTAAATGCATAGATTCGTCGCGTAAAATATATTGGAATTGTTCAGCGGTTCCAACCATTTTATTACGTCTACCCATAGATAAAATTTGAGTAAAACCAACATAGAAAAATATACCTTCGAATACCACATAAAATGCGATTAGATCACGTAATAATCTTTGATCAGTTTCTAAAGTACCAGTTTTAAAAGTCGGATCACTAAGGCTTTGAGTGAATTGTAAAGACCAAACTGCTTTTTCAGCAACTGAAGGAATTTCTCGATACATGTTAAAAATTTTCGTTTCGTCCATACTTAAACTTTCTACTATATGTTGATAAGAATGAGTATGTAACGCTTCTTCGAATGCTTGTCTTAGTAAATATTGCCGGCATTCTGGATTGGTAATATGGCGATACACTGCTAATACTAAATTATTAGCAACTAAAGAATCGGCAGTAGAGAAGAACCCTAAATTACGTTCTATTATGGTACGTTCGTCTTGGGTTAATCCATCTTTACTTTTCCACAAAGTGAGATCTGCAGCCATATTTATTTCGTTTGGCATCCAGTGATTAGCACAAGCCCATAAATATTTTTCCCATGCCCATTCATATTTAAATGGTACTAATTGGTTAAGATCGGCGCGGCAATTAATAATTTTTTTATCATCAACGTGAATTCTGGCAGCATTCATTTCGATCATTTCTAGGCCGGTTGCTCCGGCTTTAGTTTCAGTTAAAGTTTCGCTCATAAATATTTCTCCTTATTTATTGACACGCTTCACAAGATGCATCGTCTATATTGCACATTTTAGTAACTTCTTCTACCGCTACTTTATTTAAAGTGCCACAATTAATAGTAGATTTTTCGGTGCTGGTGGCTCCTAAGCTGCGTAAATAGTAAGTGGTTTTTAAGCCTTTTAACCATGCTGCTTTATAAATGTGATCCAATTTTTTTCCAGAAGGATTAGCCATATATAAATTTAAAGATTGTCCCATATCTATCCATTTTTGTCTGCGTGAGGCAGCATCAATTAACCAATTAGGATCGATTTCAAATGCAGTTCGGTATTTTTCTTTAATATGTTCTGGGATCTTAGTTATTTGTTGTAAGCTACCATTAAAATATTTTAAGTCGTTTACCATAGCTTTATCCCATAGATTTAACTGTTTTAAATCGGCTACTAAATATTGATTAACGACAGTAAATTCTCCAGACAAATTAGATTTAACATATAAGTTTTGATATATAGGTTCGATAGATTGCGATACATTACAAATATTAGAAATAGTAGCAGTAGGGGCTATTGCCATGGTATTAGAATTACGCATACCGGTTTTACGAATTTTATTACGTAGTTTTTCCCAATCTAAAGTTTTACTATCATCTTGTTCCAAATAAAGTCCACGATATTGATTTAATAGTTTGATAGAATCTATCGGTAAAATACCTTTGCTCCAGAGAGATCCTTCGAAACTAGGGTAACTGCCGCGTTCTTGAGCTAAATTATTAGAAGCAGATATTGCAAAGTAGCTAAAATATTCCATAGAACGATCAGCAAATTCTACTGCTTGATTTGATGCGTAACAAATATTTAATTTATATAGTGCATCTTGAAATCCCATTAAGCCTAAGCCAATTGGACGATGTTTCAAATTAGAATTTCTAGCTTGCGGTACTGTGTAATAATTTAAATCAATAACGTTATCTAACATGCGAATAGCAGTTTTAATAGTTTGTTCCAATTTTTCTAGATTTAAACCAGTTGCTGTTACGTGTTGGACTAGATTTATACTACCTAAATTACATACGGCTATTTCGTCAATAGAAGAATTTAAGGTTATTTCGGTACATAAATTAGAACTATGGACTACTCCACAATGTTGTTGTGGAGATCGTAAATTAGCAGCATCTTTAAAAGTTATCCATGGATGGCCAGTTTCAAACAGCATATTTAGCATTTTGCGCCAGAGATTAATTGCTGGTATTTGTTTAAAATTTTTAATTTTACCAAGGTTAGCTTGTTCTTCGTATGCTATGTAAGCATGCTCAAAAGCTTCCCCATATAAATCATGTAGATCTGGAGTTTCATCTGGAGAAAATAAAGTCCAATCTTTATTTTCTAAAACTCTTTTCATAAATAAATCTGGGATCCAATTGGCAGTATTCATATCGTGGGTACGACGTCTTTCTTCGCCAGTATTTTTACGTAATTCTAAGAATTCTTCTAAATCTAAATGCCAAGTTTCTAAATAAGCACATACTGCGCCTTTTCGTTTGCCTCCTTGGTTAACTGCGACTGCAGTGTCATTAGCAACTTTTAAGAAAGGAATAATGCCTTGCGATTTACCATTAGTGCCTTTAATGTGAGCATTCATTGCCCTTACTGGGGTCCAATCGTTACCTATACCGCCAGCGAATTTTTGTAATAAAGCATTGTCTCGAATAGCTCCATAAATATTGTGCAAGTCATCTGGAATGGTCGATAAAAAACAGCTAGATAGTTGAGATCTAATTGTTCCAGAATTAAATAACGTTGGCGTGGCGCTCATAAAATCAAAATTAGATAATACATCATAAAATTCTATAGTTCGTTCGGTTTTATTTTGTTCATTAAGCGCTAATCCCATAGCAACTCGCATAAAGAAAATTTGTGGTAATTCGTAGCGTATTTCGTTGTCGTGTAAAAAATAACGATCGTATAAGGTTTGTAGCCCTAAATAATTAAATTGTAGATCTCTGTCGGGCTTTATAGCTTTACCTAGTTGTTCCAAATCAAAATTAGCAAGCTGTTTATCTAATCTGCAAACTTTTATGCCATGTTTAATAGAGTTTACTAAAGCTAACCCATAATATTTAGATAATTGTAATGGAGTACTAGCTTTTGGTATTTTTAACAGAGTTGTAACTTCTTTACTTATGGAATGTAGTAATAATCGAGCAGCAACATAGCTATAATTTGGTTCTGTTTCAATTAAAGTCCTAGCACTCATAATTAGGGTTTTATATACTTCTTCTATAGCTATTCCTTCGAATAAATTTTTTACAGTATCTTTTATGATTAAATTAGGATCAGTATATTCTAATTTAGCACAAGCATCTGTTACTATTTTGTAAAGTTTATTTAAATCTAAATGAGCTTTTTTGCCGTTTTCTAAGGTTATATTGATAGTAGGATCATTATTATTTGCATCATGGGTTTTAGTTGTTTGTTGTTCGCGCAATTTACGGTGTTCTTCTCGGTATAATACATAAGAGCGAGCTATTTTATGAAAACCATTGCGCATTAACGCTAATTCAACTTGATCTTGAATGTCTTCTATATGGATATTTTGATTAATATGTAGGTACCTTGCTAAAGATCTACACACTTCTATAGTTAATTTTGCAACGGATTCTTGAATGCGGATAGAATTATTATTTTCTTGACCTTCTTCGTCCCAAAAAGCTTTAGTGATAGCTATAGAAATTTTGGTCGGATCAAATGTTACAGTTGTATGATTACGTTTAATAACTTTTAATGATTTTATTAAGTTTTCAATAAAATTAGGATTGTCTTTACATTGGTTTTCTTGAAGTTGCTCAATTGTAGAAGTAAATGACATACTATGGCTCCACATTATAAATGTATAAATAATAATTAGCCAGCAATATCAATATATAGTTGATATGCTTTATTTTCTATACAATATAATGTGGTTATGGGTATTATGCAAGATTATTTAACCAGTCCTCGATAAATTTTGAGTGCTCTTGTAAGTGATTAGGTTCCTTAAAAGTAACCCCTAATAAACTAATGCCTTGTAAACTAGCAACAAAATGCATTGCTAATTGGGTAGAAGTTATTGAATTTTTAGTAAGATTTAAAGCGTTAAATTGAGAATTACACCAAGATATTACGGTTTGCATTAAATTAGCAGCAGCTTTGTGTAATTCTCCTGGTTGTTTACTAAGTTCTAAACATAATCCCCCGAGAGGATCACCAAAATTAGTAATAGCATTGTCATTGGAGAGCCAATTTTCCAATAATGCTTTAAGACGATCTTTAGGGTTGGCAATATTATTGTTTAATTCATTAAATAGTTGTTGTAAGGTTTGTAATCGATCGGTTATAACAGCCAAAATAATGGATTCTTTAGATTTGAAGTAATAATATACGTTTCCAAGCGGAACATCAGCTGATTGAGCAATATCTGCCAAAGTAGTATTATTAATTCCTTGTTGGTGAAATAATTGATCTGCACCTTTAACTAGGCGAATTCTTTTATCATTATGACGAGCCATTAGTGTCAACCTCTCTCTATATATTCTGTATATTTTAATAATTTTATTTTTATATTAAGTATGTAAGATTGCTATTATACCGATTTTTATTTAGTTTGCAAATATTTTTAATAGAGTTTTAGTGTATTTGCTGGTTTTTTTAGGGGTTTACGGAATAACTTTAATTTGGGAGCCTTTTTGATAGCAGCTAAAGCTTTTTTGTTGATCTCCAAGTATTTCTGCTAATCGTCCTAATTCAGAGTAACAGGCTGGATCGGGATGAATATGTATGGCTTGTTCTAGGTAATTTTTAGCTTTTCCCCATAAGCTTTCGTTAATGCATAATCTCCCTAAGGTTAATAATATTGCAAAGTTGTTAGGGTATTTAGAGATCCAATTTTCTGCAGTTTTAATTTGTTGTTTAATATTATTACTTTTAATTACACCATATAAAGTTATTAGATTAATAATATTGGTATTATTTACATCTAAATTATTGGTTAAACTAGTTTTTATAATGTTTTCTGCTAAATCATAATATTTAAATCGCAATAAACAATTAACATAACTTAAAATAAATTGAGGATTTTGTTTAAGTGGTTTGGGTGATTGTTTAAAAAAATATGATGCTAAATCTATAGATTCGGTATTTGTATTAATAATTTGCTCTAAACGTTCTTTATAAGCTTTAAATTCTAATTGTTGATAATCAAATTGGGTATAAGTTTGATATTTTTTTAATGTTGGTAATAATTTAATTAGTTGTTGCCAATCGTTTAAAGATTGGTAGGTAGTAGTTAATCTAGATAATATTAATTGATTATTAGGTAATTTTTTGTGTAATTTATTTAGTTCTATTAGCGCTAATTCGTGGTTGCCTTGGTTATAGTATAATTCTGATTTCATTAAATTAAATAAAGACAGCAGCCAATTAAATTGAGAATTATTATTTATGTTAATTAAATTATTTAAATTTAATGAATAATTTTCGGCAGTATCGATTTTTCCTGCTATTAAAGAAAGAAAAATTTTTTTAGCATATTTTAAAGATTTATTGGTACGTTTATTTTTTAACCAATTAGAGGTTGCTATTTTAAATAGCCAATTTTGTAAGAATAGAATTATTAAAATACCAGATATTACTTGCCAAGTAGGGATTTTTATTAATAAATTATTATAAGTAAAGGAAACATCAGGAGAGGATTTTTGTAAAAACACCCCGACTGTTATTGCAATAACTAAAAATAAAATATATTTGATCATACCCAATTTTCTATTTTGAGTTTAGGTATCAAAACAGATCCTTATTGTCAGTATAATCTGTTTCATCACGTATAATTTCTATGTCTTCTGGAAGCATTGCCAAACCTTTTAGCAAAGAAGCCCAAGAATAAATAATAGGTTCCAAGGTTATATCTCCTGCTAAATTAATAATATATACTAATTATATATATACTATTTAAGAGAAGATCAACTACAAAGCTATGCTGTAAGTTGACAGTTGGTAACACATGTGTTACTTTTTTGTTATGATTAATTATGAAGTCAAAGAGCATATTAGTTCTACAGGTAAGTCGTACTTTAGAGATTGGTTTGAAAAGCTAGGCGCAACAGCGGCAGCTAAAGTTACAGCCGCTCTTCACAAAATGGAGAGAGGCAATTTTACCAGTACTAAGTTCTTAGGTAGTGGTGTGTGGGAATTTAAAATAGATACAGGTCCAGGGTATCGTCTGTATTTTGGAAAGATAGGGAAAAATGTTGTTTTATTATTAGCTGGTGGCATAAAACGAGGACAAAACAAAGATATTCAGTTAGCTGTTGAGTTATTAGATGACTATAAGAAGAGTGTATTACATTAAGAAATGCGGGGAATTTATGGGTTTAACTAGAAATTTTAAAGAGACTATTCAAGCGCGTGCATTAAAAGATTCTGCTTTTCGCATAGCTTTGCTTGAAGAATCAATTAATGAGTTTTTATCTGGAGATCTAGATATAGCCAAATCTCTTCTCAGAGATTATGTTAATTCCAGTATTTCGTTTGAAAAATTAGCTAAAAAAACTAAAATTAGTGATAAAAGTTTACAAAGAATGTTTAGCGATAGAGGTAACCCTACTACTAGTAATTTTTGTGCAGTGTTACAAGCAATTCAACAAATAGAAGGGGTTAATATTGGTGCAAAAGTACGCCATTAATTCTTTGTTAGTGCCAAGATCTTTCTGGTTTAAATCATAACGGTATTTTATCAAAAACCGTAGTTTTCCAATATAAAATTTGTTCTTCAAAAAATTTACGTTCTGGTAATAAACGAATCTGGGTTAAAATTGGGTGAGAACGTTCTTTAGGGGTTAAATTACTATCTATTAAGGTTTGTCCAAATATTGCAGGATTAGAGCTCCCAGGGCCAAACAATTCTTCTACTTGTTTAGTACGATCCTTAAAGCTTAAATACGTGGTTTGTAATTTACCCTTGTATGGGGCATTTTTTAATAAACAAGAAAATAATACTCTACAAAAATTATTTAAATCTGCTTGATTAATTTCTGGTAAATATATTATATAGCCACCACCAACAGCCGGATTTGTTAATGCATCTAAGAAAAAACATTGTCGGCAAAACGGACAGGCGGTAACTAAATTATTTTGGTTGTTGTTTTTATAATTATTATCATGGTTTATTACAGATTGATAATTAAATGCTTGGAATCCACAGAAGCAGCAAGTATATTCGTCGTGTTCTAGAATTTTTTTTTCGAATTCCAGGAAGCGTTTATTACGCTTCCTGGACATAAATAAGTGCCAATTACCTCGCTCGGCAGTTAAATGAATTGGTAAAAGCTGCAAAAATTACCCCTTTCTTGCTTAGTTAGTTGTAGTTGGTGCTGCCTGAACATTTCCTACATTAGATATTACACTACTACTAACGGTATTTGTTGCATTACTGCCAAATACCGTTTTGCCTGCAGTACTCATTATTGCTGGTAGGAATAATAAACATGCAGCTACCGCTATAAAAACAATAGGTTTACTTAGTGGGACTTGTTGAGGATTATCTTTATGGGCTTTAAATTGTAAAATTCCTGCTAATGCAAATCCTACCCCAGCTACATAAGCTACTATAATTAATAACGATACTATAGTTAATATATTAGATTGAACATTACCTACGATACCACCCAATGATTGCGCAGTAGAGCCAGCTATTGCTAGGTTGCTAGTACAAAATAATAAACATAAACTAATCAATCTTAAATATTTTTTTATTTTTAATGTAATATTTGTATTCATAAGAAATAAACCTCACTGTAGTTTTTCTTTAATTTTTAGAATTTTAATTTAATTCAATGTAAATTTTAGCATTAAAATATTATTTTTGCTATTAGCCTTTAGCCTGAGCTGAACACTATTGTTCCGATTGCTTGCATGAATGCTACAAAATTAATCGCTATAACTCCACCTATAATATGTATTAAACCTTTACTAAAAGCACCTTGTTGTGCGCCACCAGGGCTTCCAACGCTAGCTAGTATAAACCAGCCTCGCACGAAGGCTATAAGCCCTATTAATTGAATAAACAGAACAATAGTGTTTATTAGGCTGGACCATTCTTGAGCGATCCCTAAACTAACATATTGCATTAGTTCGGAGCTGGCGTTTTGGTCGTATTGAGCGGTAACATTAACTGAAAAAGTATTACCACCAGATTCTATATCTATTACGTCATTGCTGGGGAACAACGACGATATGTTGCTGCCTAACATGGAAACAGAAAAAACAGTAGTTGTAGCCGGCATGTACATTAGTACTGCGCCAATAGTGATATAAATAAACGGGCTAGTGAATCCTTTAGGTTGACTGGCTTGGCTTTGTGATGAACCAAGGTGGTGTAGCATTATTACACCTTTAAATATAAATACAAAACCACCTATAAAAGATATAGCTAATACTAATTGGGTGATCGGTACTACTAGGCTAGATAGGTTTTGTATAATACTTTGTAAGTCTAGATTACCTAGAACTCCACTGGTTAATGTTGATGGGCCCATAATTATCTAAAAACTACCCCCGAACTAGTTCTAACAAGATTATTGGCAGTATCTATTAAAGCAATTTTACCATAATCACCCAAAGAATCGCCTTCAGCTACGGTAATTATTTGTCCAGAAGAGGATTTTAGCCAAGCTCGCCCTGGGATCACCGCGTGTACTAGGTATTCTGGGGTGTTACTAAATAAATCTGGTTCAGAAGGTTTTACATGCGCTGTTAAATCTAAATCTTCTTCTTGAGTATATTTTTTAATATTCGAGGATAAATTATCAACAGTATTTGTTAAATTTAGTATTCTAGAATCAACATTGTTTATGTTGCTGTTTACACTACCAATAGAGCGTGAAATTTCTTTTAAATTATTTTGTAATTCTTTAATTTGATTAACATTTGCAGTTAAATCATTAGTAATATTTTCTATGGTGGTTTTTAATTCGTTAATACTTTCTTGAGTATTAGTATTTGGTTGCGTCTGTTGAGTTGACTGAGTAACTTGTGGGGTTGGTGTGTATTCAAACCCCTTAACAGGTAAAGGAATTTCGAAATTAGTAGGGTTAGATGGATTATATGTATCAGTTAATGGTGGGGTGGTGTTTGTTTCTTCTACAGATTTTTTTAAATCTTGCCAAGATAAGTGGGTAGGATTAGAAATAGTAGGGTGCAGAGCAGTATTAGTAGCTTCTGGAGCTATTGATGGTTCAGCAACTTGATGGCTTTGATGATGTTTTGGCGGTAGTATTGTTTGAGTTTCAGGAGCCGTTGGTGTTGTTGGTATAGGTTGTTCTGTTGGTATAGTTGCAAGCGTAGTATGATGAAATTTTTTTTTAAATTGCATGGATACTATAAAGACAATAATACCAATTATTACTCCTATGGTAATTAATTTAGTTTTATTAGAGTTAGCCGATTGATTAGACGATAAATAACCATTATTTTGATCTAAGTTTAGCTCATGATCTTCTAAAAAATCTAAATTATCGTTTAATTCATCGTCTAACTTTAAATCGTCTTTAGCCATATATTCTCCAGTTACTTATTATTATTATTAACATTAGAAGAGGGTTGTCCAGTTGTTGTTATAGCTGATGGTGTTTGTACGGTTGGGGTAACTGCTATTGGTTGCTGTATTGTAGCGGCTGTTGTGGGAGTAGCTGCTGGCTGTAATGTTGGTTGTTTTAACGATGATGTATTAGTATTTGGGGTCGCATCGTTTGATGGTATAGAAAAATCGGAAGTAAATAAAACCCCAATGCTTACGCCAGCATCTATTTTTATAGTATTTGGTCGATTACTTAAGGATGATATACCTTGGCCCCACGCAGTTGCCATATCTCCCACCCCTTTAAAAACTTGTTGTCTAGGGTTTAGTGCTGTTTGTGTAGTCGTGGAAGTAGTTTGTGCCCCATTACTAGATGCGGATACGGTAGTACCACTTTGAGCAACAGCTGAAGAATATCCTTGAAGAAAAGAGGCAGCAAATATGGAACCCCATCTTAATAAGTAATGGTGATCAACATCACTAGCAAGAGCAGTTCTTGCAGTGTTTGGATCTATAGCTACGGCGCTAACACCATAGGTACGTAAACGTTCTGGGATATTTGCAGTAGAAAACATTAAGGTTAATGTTTCTGAATTGGCATTGTTGGCTTGTACTGTTCCGATTAGTTTGGTGTTTTTTAATGGCGGTTGTACTATTCTAGCTAAAATAGGGCCTGGTTCATCGGAGTTTACCGCTGTTTCTAATACTGCAAATAAAATAGAACCAGCTTTTATTATGTCATTATTATTTTCGGCATTAGTTTGAGCTGCTAACAGGGTATTAACAGTGCTTTGTTGAGAGGAGCTTTTATTATTATCATTGTCTTTACCTGCAGCTAAATCTCCTTGAGTAAAAGCTTGAGGTGGTATTTTACTCAAGGTATTAGCTACCAGATCAGATTCGGCGCGCATATTATTTAGCATTTCATTTATAGCTTTTTGTTGTGCTTCGGTATTTAGTAGCATTTGTTTATGTTTTATAATGTTTGCTTCATTAAGTTTCCTGGCTTGTTCTGCAGCAATGGCCGCATCATGTTGGCTTTTTATTAATGCGGCATATTCTTTATTTAAATCGTTTGGCTCGTGTTCAGAAGATTTAGGATGTTTAGTATTGAAAATATTATGTAACTGATTTTTTAATGAACTGTCAGGAGTTGCTTCTGCTGTTTTCATATTTAATTTTTTTAGAAGTTCGTTATAGATGTCGTCAGGATTTAATCCTTTTTTAATAAGATCAGCTATAAGTTTTTCTAAATCAGCTTGGCTATAGCCCTGATGTTGTAAATCTGCCAATAATTTTTTTAATTTATCAAGATCAGCCCCTTGGGCTTGTAGTTTATTTAGTAAATCTTGTAATGTTTGTAGTTGAGCAGCATTGGTAGCGTCTTTTTTAGTTAAAGCGTCTAGTAAATTTTTTAAATTACTAATATCTATTCCTTGAGCCTTAAGTTTATCCAATAAACTTTGTAGGCCACGAACATCGTAACCATCTTTTTGTAATTGTTGTAGCATCATATTCCAGTCAAAAATATTATAACCCTTGTCCATTAATTGCTTGAGTAAATTTTCTAAAGAATCAACTTTATAGCCTTGGTTTGCTAATTGCTCTAGCAATTTTGTTAGATCTGGATTATTTACTTGATGTTCTAGTTGTTTCATATTGCTAGTATCGTAGCCAGCATTTTGTAATTGTTTTATAGCATCTTCCAATGCTTTTAGTTTATCTTTTAATAATTGATCTAAAATTTTGTTAATCAGCTCTGGATCGTAACCTTCTTTTAATAGGCGGCGTAGCATATTTTCTAAGTCGCTTACTTTATATCCTTGATTTTGTAAGTTTTTTAATAAGTTTGCTAATGCATCAGCATTATAACCTTCAGCCATTAATTTTTTTATTAATGCTTCTAGATCAGAAACATTATATCCTCGTTGTTGCAATTCTCTGATTAAGCGTAATAGATCTTCTATTGCATGACCTTGTCTACCTAATTCTGCTAGCAAGGCAGCTAATTGTTTACTTAACTTGTCATTATCAGAATTATCAGATTTTTTTAGAATATTATTTAATTGATCATTAAAATTATTAATGGCATCGTCAGATTTATTTCCAAGTATAGTTGGAATAAAAGTTTTGCCTTGGGCATCAGCTTTTTTAGTGCCAGCAACATTAGCGTCTTGTTGTAATTTTGCATATTTCTCGCTACTTTTAGCACCTGGAGTTACATAAATATTATTAGGGATCCCAGATGTAGGTGAAACCATTTTTGTGTTTTTATTACCAGAAGAAAAACTATATACCCCAACAATTATACCTATAGATAGCATGATAATTATTATAATTATCAGAGTTCTTGTTCTAGTTGAGTTATCGTTGCTGGCCATATTAAAACCCCGAGATCTCTATTTTTATAGTTTTACCATTTTGTGATGCTAATATTAAAGGAGTTTGCATAAACTCATATACTTTAGTGCCATCTGGGCTAGATACAGTTGCATTCCAAGCAGGAGATAACACTACTAACTTAGTTCTAAATATAATCTTGTCATTATAATACCAAGCACGTCCTAAGTTGTCAGAAACTTGCAGTTCTTTACTGTTTTCTGGAGGGATCCCATCTAAAACCTTTAATAGTGATGGTGGCATAGCAAAATTTGAATAATTATTTTCGCCGATTATTGGTAATGCGTTTGGTCCATGAGCTCTTATTTGAAAATCTACTCGATAATCAACATCACGTTGCCCAGTTACTAAAGAGATCATTATTGGGGTATCTAGTTTAGCTAAACGTACAGCTAGATTAGCAGTTACATATGGAGCAGTGCTTTGTATGAATAGGGCATTAGTTTTTTTATCCCATTGGATATTAAAGTCTTGTGGGTTGCCTAGACTATAATCTCCAATTGGCCATGGTTGCCCAGTAGAATCTACAAAAACCAAAGAACTAACAAAACCAGCAGACAATCTAACTAGTGGAGGTGGAGTTCCTGGCGATAAATCTATAGTTATAGTGGAAGAAATTGGTTGTGGCGGAGCGGTAGGGCTAGTACGAATAGCTTTTTGACTTTTATCTAGTTCTTTATTAAGAATTATGATTTGTTCAGGGCTTAATGGTATTTTGGTATCTAGCAATTTTTGAAAAGCTTCTTCTTTTATAGCTTGATAATTGTTTTCAGAAGTATTAATTGGAGTGTTTTTAAGATTAGATAATACATCATTTTCTGGTTGATAATCTGGATGTCCCAGCGGAGCAGAAGGGTGGATTCCTGGTTGTAGGACGCTATAATAATCATTACTTGATTTTTCAGTAGCTAACAAATAATTACTATGTAACAAACCTATCAAAACAATAATTTTTATATAATTTGTCATATCAAAAAACCTTTAATAAAGTGCCGACATAGCAACATCTGCTATATTTTCTATACCTATACCTTTTTTACTTTCTGAAGAAGGTAGTTTTTTTATTACTAAATTTACTGCTAACCATTGCTTGTATGTCTGTACGCTTGGACCTTGGTAAGAGACAGCTATTGGCATTTGGATTTCCCATAAGTAACTGCTACCAAATTTTCCTTCTCGTATAATTATAGGGGAATCTACCACTACAGCAGAAGCGATTAATTTGTTTGCAATAATATCTTTTATTCTGCCACTAGCGGCTATAGATTGTTGAAATTTTTCGTAACCACTTTTAGTAAAAAAATCTTTTATTTGTAGCAAAGATTTTTCATGATTTACAAAATCAATGGTATAGGCATTGGTAACGGCTACCATTGCCCAATTAAGTAATGAACGTGGTGAGACATTAATTTCTTCTATAGGTTGCATAGGAAAGCTTCGGCCACCTTCAGATACGGCATAGTAACTTTCTTGGGGCCTCATATACTGTTGAAAAAAAATTATTCCTGTAACTAATATGGAGACGATAAATAAAAAATTTATAATTTTTATAGAATGATCAACCGTTTTTGTTAGTTTTGTTGCTAAACCGTATAAATCATTAAAATTTTTAACATTAAGCTTCATTATATACTAATCCCATTTGAGGTTTAGGAGCTTTAAAAAAACATCCTTTATCAGTCAGAAAATTCCCTAAACCACTAATCATTATAGGGTAAAGCTTTATAATTTTAAATACTTTAAATTTTTAAGTTGATATATAATACCCATATGAGCATAACTAACCAGGTGAGCGCTGAAAGTAGTTTAGATTTAATTAACATTAGAAATAATTTTTATTTTCATAGTTATCGTGGGATTATTGTTGCTAATATTTTAGTAGTAGTATTATTAGGTTTGATTATAGGGTTTTTTAAGTATCAAAAAAATTTAACTAGTGGCCCTAGATATTTTCCAACCACAGCCGATGGAAGCATGATAGATATGCCGCCTTTAAATGTTAATCATTTAAAATTAAGTAAGTTATTAGTAGATAATAAAGGGTTTTTAATTGATCAACCAAAAATTAATGTGAATACTTTAAGCCAAGATCATGATAATGCTTTAGTATTATATTGGACTAAAAAAGCAGTATTTAAAATGTTTGATTATGATTATGTTAATTATCGTAGTACTTTAGAAGAGTTGCGTAACTATTTTGTTCCAGGTGGACACGAGTTGTTTATGAAAGCTTTAAGTGAATCTAAAAATATGGAAAGTATTAAAGCTAGTAAGCGAGTAGTTCGTGCTAGTATAGTTGAAGAGCCAGTTGTAAAAAGAGTAGGATTAATGAGTAATCGTTATGCCTGGCAAATTTTTTTACCAGTAGATATTTATTATGAAAACATTACTGATGAACCATTAATTCAAAAAATTATTGCTAAGATGTGGGTTGTGCGAGTTAGTACACTACAGTCGCCTTTTTTTGGGTTGGCAATAGTAATTATTAATTTAGAACCTAGAAGTTAATCATGTCAGATTTATTAACTATTACCAGTAAAAACAGTTTTTCTAAAGATTCTTTAGTGTGGTTACGTTTAGTTATAGTGATACAATTGATTTTTTTAGGATGTCAAATTGCCTTTATAGTAATACAATTTAATAATAAACCAGAACCAGTTTATTTTTCTTTAAATAAAAACGATCAATTAATAAACGCTACACCATTAGAACAGCCAGGATTAACTGATGCAGAATTACTTAATTGGGTTACAGAAGCTATGATCGTAAGCTTTAGTTTTAATTATCATAATTATGAAAACATTTCTGAAAAAATCGATGAATATTTTGATTCTGCTGGTATAGCTAGTTATTTAAAAATGATTACCGAACATAAACAAATACAACAGGTAGTTGACAAAAAATTGATTTTGTCTGGTCGGCCAACGGCAGCTCCTAGAGTTGTGCAAGATGGAGTGGTAGATGGTAGGTATGCATGGCAAGTATTATTACCTTTTATTTTAAAATTTAATAATCAAAAAACTAAAGTTGATACAGAATTAACCTTAAATATTTTAATAGTTAGAACACCAGAACAACAAGCATCTTTAGGGGTTAAAATTGTTAGTGTACAAGATGCGAAAAGCTCTGAGTAAAAAAATCAATAAACACATAAATAAACAATAAATTAGTATGAAAAAATATAATTATATAAGCGAAATTGATGAGTTTTTAA
>JBEKHL010000021.1:0-23189 GCA_050012295.1 Gammaproteobacteria bacterium | reverse complement strand
ACAACTTTAAATGAAAAGGAAGTTATTTTTGAATGCATGCAATCTACTGGGCCAGGTGGGCAACACGTTAATAAAACAAATAGTGCTGTTAGAGCAACTCACATAAAATCTAGAATAGTTGTAACTGCCAGGGAAGAACGTTCTCAATTTTTGAATAAGAAACTAGCGTTAGCAAAGATAGTTTGTATGCTTACCCAACAAAAAAACAATACTGTAGCGCTACAAGATCAATCACGCTGGAAATTACACCAACAATTGGAACGAGGAAACTCTAAACGGATATTCTATGGTTTAAATTTTGAAGAAAAGAAATATAATCTCCGCTAAAAAACCCATGTGGGCAATTTGTGGCCATGGGTTATGCATTGTGCTGCTTGGTCATACATTTGTAGCGGGTTCTGCGGTATAAAAATGTTGATAAAATCAGTACTTTTAATCTACAATGCGGACTCATAATCTATTGCCTGTAAGTTAAAAATTTACTTTGATAATAAAATTCTTGAAAATTACAGTTTTTTCCAGGTTTATTGTACTATCATTTATACTTAAAAATGCTATTGTGGGTATTTTGCGGGCATTAATATTTCTAACTTCCTCGTCTGTCAGACTGTCAATAGTTTTCTAGGTACCGTTGTTGCTAATTTGCAACATACAGATAAATATATATGAAGTTAGGTTCAGGTATATGGTTTGGGTCTTTTGTCAGTAATAATTTTTATGGGGTATATTTGTGGGGTATCTATAAAATTTTAATTTAAAAAACCCTTATGGATTAAGCAGTATAGTCGATTTTTCGAGTCCGTCTCGGGGAGCCAATTAACTTTATTTATGACTTCTCAATAATTCGTAATAAGATAGAACTTGTTGTTTATTTCAGCGTTACCTGTGGATTAATTTAATTCAGTCTTTCTCAACTATTCATAAATTTTCGTTTAAATTCGCGCATACTTTGGGTAAGATCTTGGGTAAGCATTTTTTGCTCAACTTGCTTGGAGTAAGGCCAATAAGTTGAGGAAATGCGTATGTTAACTAATTTAAAGACAGATCGATTGAAGTTAGAAAGTAAAACTAAACGATATAGTGACAGGGATGGCTTAACTTTAGAAGTAAGACTGTCAGGTCAAAATATTTATATTTCGCTTCCAGTGGAATAAAAAGCCACAGACCATTCTTTAGGGCGTTATCCTAGCTTAAGCTTTGTGGGGAACATCGAAGACGCATTAACGCCATCAATTCCGGCTAGTTCTGTAATGAAAGGTGATATTTTATTTTGATTGGAGAATATGAACACACCTCTCTTTGCACGAGTAATTGCAACGTACATAAGACGACGTTCCTCGGCATGAGGATAAGTCTCAAGCTTTGGAACGACTAGATTCATTAAAGGGTCATCAGTAATCGTGCTCGGAAATCCGTAGGAGCCTGTTTCGACATTAAGTAATATTACATAGTCTGCTTGTAGCCCTTTAGACGCGTGTATGGTGCTGAATTTTATGTCCAGATGTGGATATATTCCCAAATGATTTGGTCTAAGATGGCTGTATCTTGCCAGCAAGAATACAGATCTCTTTTCTTCGTTCTGAATAGCATTAAGCTTATTTAACAAATCGTTAAGCTGTTTTGTTTGATCTGCCTCATCTTGATAACCAAAAATGGTGACTTGATCTTTGTTGATGTTTTTTATAGCTTTGACATTTTTCTTTAATTGCTCTTTGTTTCGTTGAATAAATGTGGCAGCCACATCGACAATTCCCTGAAAACTTCGATATGTTTGCGTTAAGTGGTTTTGCGATGTGGCTCCAAAGTGATTTGAGAAGTGAGTCATTATTTCTATATCAGCGCCTACAAATCGGTAAATTGATTGCCAGTCATCGCCAACTGCAAATAATTTGATGTTTTTATTTTGATTAAGTAGTGCTTGAATCATTCGTTTTCTGTCTTGCGAAGTATCCTGAAACTCATCAACCAGTACATACTTGAATTGGTGTTGGTGGAATTTTTTTTCAAGCAGATCGCAGGCCATATTTATTTGATCTTCAAAATCTATTTCGTTCGCTTTTCTTAAACGCCTTGAGTACTCTCTATAGATCGTTTCAAAAATATTTAAGAACAGTGACACTCGTTTCTGGTCGAGCAGAACAAGTGCTTTTTTTCTGATTTGATCAAGTGATATATTGTTCGCTTTAAAATGATGAATAAATGAAATAAACAGAAGCAAATCAATTTCAGGATCGAAAGCTTTACTAACTAGATTATCAGCTGCTGATTTTTCTAGCGGATTGAACGGAACATTATTTTCTATCAGTTCCTTCTCTAATCGATCAAACACAGTGCCATCTCGAAAATATGCTGAATGTGTTTCAATTAGCTTGGTATTGTTTTCTTGGTGTGTTTTTCTTTTCCAGTCAATTTTTTCTAGGTAGTCATCGCTTATAAATGGTGGTGTTTTTCCCTCTGAGTTAATCGCAAAATGTTCATGGTACAGATTGGCCTTTAGGTAATAAAAATCAGGGTTATAGTTGAGTTTTCCATTAGGGTTGTTCGGATTAATATATCGCTTCTCATACTCGTAGTCGACTCCATTTAATGCTAACCAATTTGCGATTCTAGCCTCCTCAAATGATCTAACTTTCTTGCCATCGATTGTTGGAATCAAAAACTGGCATTCATCTGGTAATTGGTGACGTTTAGCACCTAGTTTCTGGAGAAAATCTTCATACTCTTGTTTTGATTTAACTTTGAATAAATCAAGGGTAGGATACTTACCCACCAGCAAGAATTCTCTCCACGCTACCATGAATAAAGGATCGCTATCATACAAATTTTTTATTAACTTTGTAAATAAGCGAAACTGACGTTTTTTTCCTCCTATAGCAAAATCAGAAATTTTTGGCTTGCTATTTTTGAATTCAGAAAGAATTTCATAGCCATAACTATGGAATGTCTTAACTTTCAATGGTACTTTGTATTCTGGTACAACGCCCAGTAACTTGATGAAACGATCCTCTAACTCAATTTGAGTATCTTTGTTATAAGCCAGAATGAGGATTTCTTCAGGTTTGGCCAAGCCAGCACAGATCAGGTAGATTGCTTTAGCCACAATTGTAGATGTTTTGCCAGACCCAGCAGCTGCGATAAGTAAATTACGATCTTCATTAATGATCGCCGCACGCATTTGTTCTTCACTTAATGGAAAATACTCCAGTCGTTTAAATAAATGCGAAAATTGTTGGATAGATTTATTTACAAACTGCTCATTAATCTGTTTTAAATAACTGCTGTTCGGCTTCGTAATTTCTCGAAATAATTTCAGGTTAGACTGGTCTTGTTTGGGTAATAATTCAGTATCAAAGAATGGATGAGAGAGATATTCATCGATATTCGGAATTCGGGAAAGCCAGTTACGAATATCGGTCTGGGAGATATACCGATCTGATTTGAGCAATTTCTTTGTTTGGTTTTCTATTTCGGACAACAGTTTCTCGTAACGTAGCACATGAGAAATAATTGTGTTTTTGGTGCTAGACTCTAGATCCTTGCTGAGAGATTTTGCGATTTTTGCTGATAATCCCTTTAAGTGAAGGGTAAGTTTTTGTGTGGTGACGGTTACTGTGTTCCAAATGATACCTTCGTCATTTCTTATGGCTCTAATATCGAAATAATCAATTTGATGGATTTCCCTACGTCTTTTGCAGAGAAAGCTGTCTTTATCAGTGGAAATATTCCAAGAATTTCCAAAGAGCGCGCTTAATAATCCTGTACAGTATCTCACTCTATAACCCCAATTCTATTCTTAGGGGATAGTTTTACCAAATATGTACAAAAACTTCCAGAAATAATGAGGATGTTTATAAATTGCACGAATTGAAAATCATTGTATATCAATGCTTCAAGAGGGAGGGATAAGTGATTTCCATAGCCTCATTGCTGCTTATGACGCTTGTGTACTTATACCATGCCCCTTTGAGATTTATTAATGCAGTTTTGCAGCAACTAATTTAATTATAGCGAAATGGACTAATGACAAGTTAACTGATGAAAATACCTTAGATTGTTTATTAAACTCGATCGGCGATTATTATTTGAGTATTTTTGTGAATTCTTTTTTATAATTTCCTATTGTTCGTAACCATTCACATCAGTATAATGTCCAAAGTTGGGCAAGATTTTGGGTAAGATTTAATCCTTACGAATTTTAAGTCAATAAAATCAAGCAATTATGTATCGGTTCGAGTCCGTCTCCGTGGAGACATCATCGCGTTACAGGTCAAAATTTAACCTGAATATGTATAGCTAAAAAACCGCCTGCATTATTCAACTCTTCGCGACTATTATATTGAAGATATACATCTACAGCATCTAGAAGCGAGTCAACTTCAGGTAAAGCATTTTCATAGCCTTCAGTTTCTAAATACTCTTCTAGTGTGTTATATACTTTCACCTCTATAACCTTAGAAATAAAACTTTGATCATTACAATAAAATTCTAATAAATCTCCAGGCTTAAGATCTGCATATTTTGGGGAACATTTACGACCCTCAATCTTCTTAATGCCTGCTCTTATTTTGCTAAACCATGGTTCTTGGCAATGAATACGTAGCAATTATTTATCCCCCATTAACTAGAAAAAATTATGAAAATCTTATCGTTACTAAAAATTAAACCGTTTTATCTTTGCTTTAATGTTTTTAACCATTGTTGTTAACACTTGCTGTTATAAATCCACCAGCTTGCATTTGCCATAGTTTATAAAAATGCCCATTAGGATTGGCAAGTAATTCATCTAAAGAACCATCTTCTATAATTTTGCCATTTTCTAAAAAAATTATTCTATCCATGTTTTTTAGAGTTGATAATCTATGCGCTACCACAACAGTAGTTTTATTTTGTATAATTTTATACAAATTTTTCTGTATATATTCTTCGGTAGCTGAATCTAAAGAGGAAGTTGCTTCGTCCATTAAAAGAATAGAAGAGTTTTTAAGAAAAGCGCGAGCCATAGCTATTCTTTGTTTTTGCCCACCGGATAATTTTATTCCTCGTTCACCAACTAAAGATTGATAACCTTCTGGCAAATTAATAATAAAATCATGACATTCGGCTTCTTTGGCAGCATTAATTACTTCTTCATCACTAGCATTAATTTTTGCAAATCGAATATTGTCCATAATCGATCGATGAAATAATTCTGGATCTTGCGGTATAACGGTTGTTTGTTCTCTAAGAGAATTTTTAGTTACAGTTTTTATATCTTGATTATCTATTAAAATATTTCCAGACTGTAAATCCATTAAACGTAAAATTAATTTAATTAATGTCGATTTACCACCTCCAGAATAGCCTACTAATCCTATTTTTTCTCCATGGCGTATAGATAAATTAAGATCAACAAATAAAGATTTATTATTTCTGTAACTAAAACAAACATTATTAAATTTAATTTCTCCGTTAGTAATAGAAATTGGAGGTGCTGCTGGCAAATCTATAATTTCGTATGGATCTACTATAAACTGTAACGCTTGATTACAGATCCCGACTGATCTAGCGAACTGCTGCATTTGCTTGCCGATATCAAAAACGGCCCGCGTAAAAGAAATAGATATACCCAATACTAAACTAAAATCACCTACCGTTACCAAGTTTTTACTACGCGCATAAACAAGTGCTATTAACATGCATCCTATAAATATAGTAACACTTGCATCATGGAAAAAAGTTACATTTAAGCTATACCTTCGTAGATTGCGATCTTGCTTGGTAAGTTCTGTAAGAACCTGATCTATATTTATAACTTCGTAATCAATGTTGGTAAAAAGCTTAGTATTCATAATATTAGATATGGAATCAGAAATTGTTCCGGCAAATCTAGAATTAGTTTCAGATAATTTTTGAGATAATATGTTTAATGGTTTTGATGCTATATACGATAAATAAACAAAACAAGCACCCCAGGCAATAATAATTATCCCAAATATAGGAGGTACCATAATAAATAACATGGTGCTAGCTATAATTAAGGCAAAAACTCTAGGATAAAACCACTCATTAATGGTTTGGATAATTATTTCTACATTGTTAATCATATTAAATACTTGTTGGGTTATGCTTCCTGCAAAATGATTTTGAAAAAAATCATAAGAATTATTCATTAAAAAACTAAACATGTCTTTAGATATAGACGCTTTTATTGCCGGGTATAGGCGTAAATTAGTATAACTATATAAACCAGCGTGTAGACCGGCAAATACGCTCATAGAAATATATAGTATAACTGGTATTAATATGGCGTTAATCAAGCTAGCTTGAGTTGCTGAATTTTGATATTTAACAACAGTATCTATAATTATTTTTAACAAATAGGGAATTAACGACATTTGTATTGCCCAAGATAGCGCCACAATAAAAAATCCGAATAAACACCATTTTTTGTTTTTTAGGTGTTTCCAAATAAAGCTATTTAGGGTTTTTGGTAATTCACTTTGCATAACATTGTAAATTATATGATAAAATTTAAGAAATTAATAATTCATAAGTAGGATCTTGCCGTTATTCTTAGTTTGTATATTCCATTGTGGATAAAAATATATTATAAGCATTACGGATTTTATCGGATCTTGTATGGCTAAAAGATGGATCTTGGCAAACCTGAATTAACCTAAGTTCATTTAAAATAAAGTAAATTGGTAAGATTTTTGCAATAAGCTCTAAAATTTTAGGTAAATCTTTGTTAGCTATATCCCAGTCTTCAAAAACAGCGGATTTTAATTTGATATAAGCTTCATCTTTTGGTTGGAGTTGATATCGATCAGCTATTGTTCTTAGACAAGTGGACAAAGATAATAACGGATTGCCAATAGTAACTTCACCTAAATCAATAATTGCTATTTCTTTGGTAAGGTTATCAATTAATATATTATTATCATGAAAATCAGAGTGATTTAGGCAATCTTGGATCTTAAAATCAGATAATTTTTTACATGTGTCGTTAAAAGCAGATTGTAATTTTTGAAGTTCTGCTATTTGTTCAATGGTTAGAAACTTAGATTTAAGTAGAATATTTTTATACGTACCATAGATTAATTTTTGATAGAGTGTTGGAAAGTTTTGTAACCGCCAATCTAGAACGCCAGCGCCCATAAACCTATCAATATAACTAGAGGTTGCTTTTTGTAGTGACTTATAAATTGTAATACCATTAATTAATAACTCAGGTTGTAACTTTCCAGAAAAAAAAGTACGTAGAGTTTGATCTCCACAAGCAGTCATTAAAAAACAATGTAAAGCAGGATTAGTAGCAATAACTGATGGAATGTTGGTAACGTTACATGATTGGCGTAATATTTGAATAACTTTAGCTTCGATTAATAAATCTACTGGGCATTGTTTAAGATAAAAGCAATCTTTTTGGTTAAATAATTTAATAACACATGACCATGGTGTTTCTAAAACTAACTCTGCATCAACCTTGGTACTATAGCCATAAGCATGTAAAGCTTGTTTAGCCCAAGTGATAATTGGTTTATATTGATTAAAAGTTTCCATTTTAAATCAGTATATTTTAGTTAAAAGTATTTTAGATAGTAAATGTAGCGTATTCATTCCTTGTTCCCACGATGGTGGATTAGCATTATAGATTAGTGGTCCTAAAAATGTTTTATATCTATTTTTATATTTAATATCAGTAGTTAGTATATTTAAACCATATAATAATTCTTTCATTGGATCATATTTAAATTCAGCATGTCTTATTCCAAACTGCATTACGTCTTGATTAACAATTAGCTTAAATACTTTTTTTATTTGACTAAAATCATGAATTATAGGGTAAATTAAATATAAATCATATATATGTCGCACCAAAGCTTCATCATCATTGTCTGAATATCCTCTATGTATTTCTGCAACTCTCCTCAATAAACCTAGAAATTTTTCGATCAATATCATTTCTATAGGATCACACGCTAATAAATGAATTTCTGGTAGTTGTTTAGTTATACTAGAATAAATAGAACCTATAGATGATTTTATTGTCGATAAATATTGAGAATCAATTTCAGTAAATTCTACTTTTAATTCTGGTCTTAGCGAATCGTGTTTGTACATCTTAGGGTAACTAACATGAAAGCATCTATATTTTCCTTCACTTTTTGATTCTTTATTTTTTAGTTTAAATATATGTGAGTCTTCAATAGTTTTGATAACAAGATCACCATAATTACTTCTATACTTTCTTTTTTTATTGTTAGATAAATTAAAAAAATTTTTATTTGGTAGAAATTTTAAATCTAGATCTTCTGACATCCTAAATGTAGGTAAATGCACTTTAGTTAAACATGTGCCACCAGCAAATATTAATTTTGTTTCTGGTAATTTAATTGAAGAAATAGTTTTTAACAATTGAACAGCATAATAATCTTTTTCAACAAAAGCTGGGCTTGCTATGTTAAGAAAATCAGCAATATCGGCAAATAATGTTGGATCAAAATGCTTCAATGTCGTTGTATCCGTAGACTACATTGATTTGTGGCAATTGTGCGATTAAATCTACCCTTAATAAGTACTTGGGCATTGACTGGTATTTGCGTAGAGCCATTATTATAATTTTGTTCAGGAATACTTGGTTGCCATTCAACCCTCAACAAATTTAAAGCTTCTTTTGCAGCTTGTTCAAAACCACCAATAGCTGCAATCATAGGTGATCCAGTAATACGATTAACTCGAGCTTTTGCATACAAACCATAACCAATACGAACAAGCTTACCTTCTCTAGTTAAAATTAAGAGAGTTCTACCAACTTGATCATAATCACCTAATGTTTTAAAGTCATTACGTGTAAATACATTACGCTTCTTGCAACGAGAAATCTGTTCTAGGATCTGTTGTTTTAGGGATTTCTTTACCATTTCTTTCCAATTACCTCTTATTACTACTACTAGTATATAACAAAAATACGACATTTTTCAAATAAAAGTATGGCAAAAATACGACATAATGCCTAGTTCAATTTTTATTCATTCAATCTTACACAAAATTTTTACAGTATTATTACCAGATAAAGATTGCAATTTAGTGATAGCAGTATCATTCAGTTTCTTAAGTCTTTCAGACTGAGAGAAACCTTCTTTAACTACTAATGCTAACAAAAGATCTTGTTAGATTAAATAACTAAATCAGAATTTAACTTTAATATGTATCGCTAAAAACCCACCTGCTTTATTTAATTCTTCACGGCTGTTATATTGCAAATATATCGCAACCGCTTCTTCAAAACAGTTAATTCCAGGCAAAACGTTTTGATAACCTTCAACTTCTAAATATTCTTCCAGTGTTTTATAAGCTTTTACTTCAATTACTTCTGTTAAAAAGCTTTTTTCATCGCAATAGAATTCTAATAAATCCCCGGGCTTAAGCTGAAAATATTTATTATTATGTTTGCGCCCTTCAACCTTTTTGAGTCCAGATCTAATTTTACTAAACCATGGTTCTTGGCAATGTATTCGCAACATTATTATGCGGGATCTCCTGAAAATGGTTCCTCAGCTAGTTTTATTAACTTGTTGGGATCATCGAAATTTATCAATGAAATTTGTGCATTGATTTTATCTACCATAAAATCTGCACAAGACTTTATTAGCACTTCGATATCATCCCAATACTCATTTTCTACACCAATACAAATCGATTTGGCCCGCTTCATCACAGGTTGATATATTTTAGGTAAATGATTCATTACCCAATCTGCCGCCGCAGGTTTAGATCTTATCGCATTTGTTTCCAAAGTACTCCAGATCCGCGCGTAAGTAAGTAAAACATTCCGAGTATCATGCTCAAGATCCGTAGCAAGTCTATTTAAATCATGAATCATAGCTTTAATAAAATCATGGTACGGCACATGCGCCAATAGCTGCTCAGGTTCTAATCCCCATAAGGTTTGGCTCTTTAATAAAACTTGAGTAACAATTAGAGCAAGATCAGGCATTTCATAAGTCAACCATGGTTCAATTATGCCATTTTCAAAAGATTTACGTAACCAATCACCATATTGAAAATCAAAGTGAGGTGGATACTGCCAAGGATTAATTACTGCCTGCTCAACAATGGTCATTTCAATAGGTAATTTTGAACTTTTCATGTAAATACCAGAGATTTGAAGAAGATTAGCAATTAATTTAGTTTTTTCCTCTGAGGTTGTCACACGATTAATAACAACGAACAAGTCAATGTCGCTGTATTTTTGCAGCCCACCCACAAGAGATGAACCATAAAGATAAACGCCTAAAAGATCGGGGCCTAAAATTATTTTCAATAATTCTAGGCTGTCTTTAAGTTGTTGTTGCATTTTAAGGCTATAAATATATGTCATAGATTTTTAATAAGTACTTCTTAAATTTTGTTTGGCAAACTGTAACTGGTACTTCTGCCTCTGCCAGAGTTTTGTATGAAAATTGCTCTGCTCTTTAGATCTTGAATATCTCTAAGAGCTGTATCGTTTGAACATTTCGCTAATTTAGCATATTTTGATGTGTTCATATATCCTTTAAAATCATCTTCCAACATACGGTTGATGATAAGACGCTGTCGTTCATTAACAGAATTTTGGTTAATCTTGTTCCAAAGTTGTGCTTTAAACATTATCTTACTCAACGTATCTTCTGCGCTAGAAATAGATCGTCCAAGGCAATCCAAGAACCATTCCAACCAATCAGTAATTTCAGGTGTGCTCTGTTGTTGTCTTTCTAGCTGGTTGTAATAGTCTTTACGCTCAGATTCAAATTGCGAGGAAAGACTATAAAAACGATATGCTGTGTTGTCCGCACGAGCCAATGCCATATCAGAAATGGCTCTGGCAATACGGCCATTCCCATCTTCAAAAGGATGAATAGTAACAAACCAAAGATGAGAAATCCCAGCTTTTAAAACTGAATCAACATTGTTTTGTTTTTCAAACCATGAAATAAATGTCTTCATCTCCTTATTAAGTCTGTATGCACTTGGCGCTTCAAAATGAACTATTTCATGTCCGATAGGCCCAGAAACAACTTGCATAGGGCCATCATTATCGTTGCGCCAATCTCCAACAACAATTGAATGCATCCCACTACGCCCTGTTGGAAATAAAGCAGCATGCCAATCAAACAAACGTTGTTTGGTAAGAGGTTTTGAAAATGACTGTGTGGTATCAATCATCATTTCCACAACACCTTCAATATTACGATCGGCTGGTATTAGACCAGCGAGATTAATTCCCAAACGACGTGCAATTGATGAGCGAACTTCATTAGGATTAAGATTTTCCCCCTCAATAGCTGAAGATTTAACCACATCATTGGTCAGGGTGTTAAGATTGGCTTCGCGTTTAAGCTCAAAGCCCAAACCCTCCATTCTGCCTAGCAAACGGCCTTGACGATGCCGAATGTCCGCCAGCTTAGAGGCTACCCTTTGGCTCGCCCAACTGAAGTTGGGCCAGTCCTGATGTTCGTATATCCACATATTAATCACCGCATTTTTTGCAGTGATTATAGCAATTATTCCCCGCAAGAGCAAACTTAATCGACGCATTTTATGCGGTGATTAATGATATCTATTGGTTAAGGTAACTATTTTTATATTAGCAGTATGCAAAGCCGATTGTATTTTTGGCGCATATACCTTAGATAGTTTTGCCATTGGAGCAAGCACTTTAATGGAAGATAAATAATTTTTTGAATTATATTGTAAAAAATATGAATAAAATTCGCGCAATAATAATTCTTGTTGATTCATATCATACCCACCATCTTGTAACGACTTTATAATTATCTGTTGATCGTGGGGCGGTACTTGGTTCCACACCTGTAAGAGTACTTCTCTGATCTGTGGTACATTATAATACTGGGCATGTAATAGTTCGTGGGTTAAATTTGCTTTATATTTTTTAGTATTTATAATCGAGAAAAAAATAAAGTTTTCTTTGTTCTGATTTATTATGGGTTTTATAATTTTTTGATCAAATTCTGCTTCTATGTTTTTTAGTCGTTTATACTTAGCAAGAATTTTATTTGGTACAACCACTTGGTTATTGTACCTAAATAATTCTTCGCCATTAAAGTCATGTCCACCTACAGCGTTCATTAATTTAGAACTAAATAATTGTTCATCACTAGCTATCCCTGTTTTGGTGTGTACGTATAATCCAGCTCTTAGCAATGCAGCATTCATAGTAATTCGATCGGAAAAAACACACCCATAGATTGGCTTAAGATTTATAGTATTAGCAGGTAAAAAATCATTGATATTTGCTGTAAAACAAGTGGCATGAGGTTTGGCCGACAATTTTTTAGGGGTTTTAGACATAGGCATAGTTTTTTGTAAAGCTAGTAATTTCGAAATAGTCTGTTCTTGTTTAAGCATTATTACATTTATATAATTACTGCTAGCATGTACTATTGTGCTGAACAATAAAAAAGCAATATAAATTATTTTATACATATGTTACCTAATCTACTGGATTTTACCTGGGAAACTCAGTTAAAGTTAATTTTTGTATTGCACGATTAAAAATTGGAAGCCCCTCGTCTTCTTCTTGTTCGGCATGATCTACCTCAATTTCATTATATTAGGATTTCAGCATGTTAACAAGCAATAATTAGGATTTCAGCATGCTAATTTCTGATTTTATGGAAATAAGCATATTAATTCAAGAGATATAGGGAAGGGCTTTGAGGGCAATGAGCTTTTATATTCCTCTGTTGGATTTTATAAGAATTTAGGTTTTGAAAGTATATTAAAGCATGGTATTAGGTATAATTGTCAATTGGATTTATTAAAGTAAAAAAATTTTTGGAAAGAAATAAAATGTTTAGGGGTACAATAATAAAAGAAAGTCTTTTAGATGAACTTATATTAGATTTAATTGTAATTGAAAAGGTAGAAATTTGGAAAGCTGAAAATCATGCTGTTAATCAGCCGAAATATTGGACTGCAATTACATTCAATGCAAATTCAGAAGAATTTACTAATGAATTGTCTAAGGCACTTAAAGAGGAATGGTATGTTGATTTTGGTAACAATATAGAGAAAATTATTGTATTTAAAAATAAAGTAATCAAATATAAATTGGGTGATTTAAAGGGAAAGCAACAAGCAATTGATTATTGTAGAAAAATAGGACTCCCTGAATCCCAAATTGACTGGTGTGAATAAAGATCTTTCTAGATTTAAATAACTAAATTTGTTAATTTAATCTGTAATTGAAACAGCCAAAGTGTTAGAATTTATTTTTGCTAACTAATTATGGGATGAATCTAGATTTATGGTTAGAGATATAAAAAAGTGGACTTTTACCGAAGGCATAAAAATTTTTAGTTTGCCATTTTTAGAATTACTTTATAAAGCCCAAACTATTCATAGAGAGCATTTTAATCCTAACGAAGTGCAAGTTAGCACACTTTTAAATATTAAAACAGGTGGATGTTCAGAAAACTGTTCTTATTGTTCACAATCTGTTCACCATAATACTGCTGTAAAAAAAGAACCATTAATGGCAATTAATGATGTTGTTAGTAAAGCTAAGCAAGCTAAAGATGCTGGCAGTACGAGATTTTGTATGGGTGCTGCTTGGCGTGGTCTTCGCGATAAAAATTTAACAACAGTATGCGATATGATTAGCGAAATTAAAAAATTAGGCTTAGAAACTTGTGTTACATTAGGCATGCTTAACCAACATCAAGCAGAAATGCTTAAAGCAGCTGGATTAGATTTTTATAACCATAATATAGACACTTCCGAAGAATATTATAGTCAAATTGTTACTAGCCATACTTTTGAAGATCGTCTTAATACATTAGAACATGTACACCAAGCAGGAATAAAAGTATGTTGTGGTGGGATTTTAGGTTTAGGAGAAACTAATGCAGATCGCATTAAAATGCTAGTTGCTTTAGCAACTCTTAATAAACCACCACATTCTATTCCTATCAATAAGTTTATTAAAATTCCCGGTACTAGACTAGAAGAACAGAATCCAGTAGATCCGTTTGATTTTGTTCGTATTATTGCTCTTGCTAGGATCATGATGCCAAAGTCTTATATCAGGTTATCTGCAGGTAGAGAAAACATGTCTGATGAGTTACAGGCCCTATGTTTTTTTGCTGGAGCAAACTCTATTTTTTATGGAGAAAAATTGCTTACAACTAATAATTCCACCCCAGGCCAAGATGATCAATTATTTAAAAGGTTGGGTTTAAAAAAATTAGTACTTGAGCCTATGTTGTAAGTAATTATTTGTATTAGTATAATCTTGCGATAATTAACGGAAATTTACATGAAAAAAACAATTTTATTTTTAGGTGTTATATTATTCTTTAGCGTGTCGGGTTTTGTAGAAGCTGATTGCTTTTTGGTGAAAGAAAATAATAAGGTAATAATTAATGAGGGTGATTGCAAATCTAGTCATGCGCCACGGTGTAGCTTCAACATTGCTATTAGTCTGATGGGATTTAACGAAGGGATTTTAATCGATCAAACTCATCCGGAATTTCCATTTAAAAAAGGTTACCATGATTATGTTGAAAAATGGAAACAACCTCATAATCCTAGCCTTTGGATGAAAAACAGTTGTTTGTGGTATTCACAAGTTTTAACAGAAAAACTTGGAATGATTAAATTTAAAAAATATGTCACGAAATTTAACTATGGAAGTCAAGATGTTTCAGGAGACAAAGGTAAAAACAATGGATTAACACGCTCATGGATGACAGGTAGTTCTTTGAATATTTCACCTGAAGAACAAACTATTTTTTTACAAAAATTTCTTGATCACAAGCTAAAAGTAAAGCCTCAAACTTACAAAATTACAAAAAATATAATTTTTTTGGATGATTTGATAGATGGTTGGAAGCTTTACGGAAAAACTGGTACAGGTTATTTACCTATTAAAAATGCAGATGGGACTCCTAATACAGATTGTGAAGATTGCGAAAATGGCTGTGGTTGGTTTGTTGGATGGATTGAAAAAGACAAACGAGCAATTGTTTTTGCCAGTTATGTTGAGCAAAATATGCTGCGAGGTATTCCTGCTGGTGGACAAGCTAAGCGAATTGTAATAGAAAAATTGATAAAAATAATTCAATTAAAATCATGATAAAAAATCTAGCACCAGATGTTATGCGACAACGGCTTTTGATTGAAGGTTTTTATTCTATTACAGTAGAGCCAGATGTCATTGAAAAATATTTTAAGACAATTACAGAAAATCTTAATCTTAGGATGTACGGCAAACCGATTATTTTTTCTCCGGCAGGCGATGGAAAATCCGAAAATCAAGGTTACGACGCTTTTGTTCCTCTTGTTGATTCTGGTATTTCTGTTTATATTTGGTCTAATAGAAAATTTTTCTCAGGTATTATATATACCTGTAAGTCTTTCGATGAACAAATGGCATTAGACACAACAAAAAAATTTTTTGGTATGTCTGAAATAGTAAATTTTGCTTTTTAAATAGGTTTATCTTGTTTTACACATTTTTTGCAATTATTTATAGAAAAATACAAAAGCTATTAAGAATTTCAACTCTTGGGGTAAGAGCTATTGTATTAAATCAAGAAAATAAGATCTTATTAGTAAAACATTCTTACGGAGCAGGGTGGTTTTTGCCAGGTGGTGGGGTAGATAGAAATGAGTCAATACCAGCGGCAATTAAGCGGGAACTTATAGAAGAGGTAGGGATTTGTATTGAAGGTGAACTAAAATTATTTGGGTGTTATATAAATAATATTTATGGGGCTACCGATTATGTATTTTTGTTTGTTGTGAGTAAATATAATCAAATTGAATCACATAGCCCTGAGATTGCCGAATACCATTGGTATAATTATGATGAAATTCCAGAAATAACATCTCCTGGGAGTAAAAGGAGACTCAAAGAATATTTTTGTGATGTGACTCCATCTGAAAAATGGTGAGAAAGTAATTAGGAATATGCATAAAGTTATTTTTCAGCTATAAGCCTATAACGCGTAGCTCTACCTTCACCTATCCTTTCTAAACGCTTTAAATCTACTAATTTTTTTATAATAGATTCAATGGTTCGTTCTGGAAATCTTAGTGCTCCTACAGCATCTTTTCGACTAAATCCTTCATTATAATTTATAGCCCATTGCCATAATGCTAATTGTTTTTCAGAAAGTAAATACTCTATGTTATCACCTTCAATAATTTTTAAAGCTTGGGTACTTTGATCTTTTACTATACAAAGGAAATATAATAGCCAAGGAGCAATATTTTCATAATTGGTTTTCCAAGTATTTTGAGTCTTATTTAGGGCAAGATAATAGTCTACCTTTTTAGACTCGATAATCCGCTCATGGGAAACAACTTGCGTAAATAAATAACCGTTTTGCATAAGCAATAAATTTGTCAGTAATCGACTTGTTCTGCCATTCCCATCTTGAAAAGGATGAATAGCTAAATATTCAAATATAAAATTAGCAATAAGGATCAAAGGATGCTTTGCTTTTGTACTTATCGCCCAGTTATACCAAGTTATCAATTCCTGCATTTCCTTTTTAACTAAATGTGGTGGTGTTGGATCAAAAATTACACCAACCACATTGCCGTAATGATTTCTTGCCTCAACTCTATTAGAGCCAAATTTGTAAGTCCCTTTATGCCGCATATCTTTATCACTATGCATCAACATATTGTTGTGCAATTGTAGAATAGAAGATTCACTAATAGGAATATCTGTATAATTATCAAATATCAATTCCAAGCATTGTATATATCCAGCTATTTCTTGTTCGTCGCGAGTTTTAAATTTTTTTATACGAAGATTTTTGTATAATCCTTCAACTTCAATATCAGTAAGTTTATTACCCTCTATTCGATTAGATGCGCCAGTAGAGGTTATAATCACCGAACGAGTTAAACGTTCAATTGTTTGAGGTAAGAGCTTACCGGTTATTTGCCAACTTTGTTTAACACTATCAATCTTTGCAATACTGGAATAAATATCTTCGATTACAGATGGATCTAAAACCAAACGTTGATGTACACGAAAACTTTGCCAATTCATAAATATCATCCTGCGATTCTCAACGTGACATTATGTGACATTATGTGAGAAAAGTCAATTTTAATGTCCGATGAGTTACAGGCCTGTGTTTGCTGAAACTGATTGTAGGTAAATTAATTAAATTAACCTTTTTTTCAAGATAGTAATTTCGTGTTCTTCGGGAGCACCTTTAAGGTAAATATCTTTACTTAAAAATTCCCAACCACGTTTTTTATTTGAATACCATGTTGGCATATAAGAATCAGAAGTAAATAAAAAAAGCTCTTTAAAACTTAACATTACAGCTAATTCTGATGCTTTATTTACTAACTTGGTACCTATTCCTTGATTTTGATATTGTTCTAATACTATTAAACTACCTAACCATGGTTTTCGGTCGTCGTATCCAACAATTGGGACTGATTCTTTTAGAGTAACCATCCCAATAACACTGTTTTCAAGATTACTGATGGATTCGTTAAGAGCAATTATAGTTAAAGGAAGCTTATCTTTATTTAAAGCTCTTTCTTCAAAACGTTTTTTTGAACGCTCTATAGTTACAGCAGAGTCATATTTATGCCATGCATTATAATTCCATTCAGCAAGAATATTAATAATTACTTTACGCTCTTCTTGTGGAAGTTCTGCTAAAAGAATTATTTTTAGCTTCATTAAAATACCTGCTTATATATGTATGCTATTGATATTAGGTTATCATAAAAAATTATTAAAAACAAACATAATGTAGACATCTAACAATAATATTTTTTTGCAATCTTATTTATATTAATTATATTGTAATAGTGTATAAAATAGGAACTTAAATTTATGCGAGGATTTTTGCGCGGAATTAAACCACGTTCTTTGGGGGAGCTAAAATTGATCATGGAACAAGATAAATTAAATGTAGCAAAAGAAAAATTAAAAGTTGATGTTGAAGTAGCCCAGATAGGAGCTAGAGCTACTAAATATGCTGCTAATGTTAGGGCTGCTGGGGTGGTTGGTGCAGGGTTGTTGTTTGCCTATACAGCTTATCAATATTTTAAGCCTACTAGAAACACAAATGAACTAGAGCAAAAAATTATGAAAGAACGTCGTAAATTGGATTGGGCTGAGAAATATAGTTTTTTGTTTTGATAGTTCAGAAAAAGTTTGTTAGTAAATCATAACTAAAGAATCTATAGGTATGGTATTAAATAATTCAATCATATCTGTTGAATTTAAATGTATACAACCAATGGTAGATGTGGTGCCAAGCTTCCATTCCATAGTGGTTGCATGGATATAAATTCCTCGATTAAAGCTATCTACGATTTGACCATAATTATTTTTGCCGTAATTAATTCCTGGTTCTAGGCCTTCTAAACGTAATATTCTTGTTACAATAAAATCTTTTTTATGGAGTTTATTTGAAGAAGGTTTTTTCCAGACAGTGTTTGTGAATTGGCGTTTACGAAAAATTCCATATAGCGGTACATTATGGCCGATTTTTTCAACAATTTTATGTAAACCTGCTGGAGTTTTACGGCTACCTATTAATTGTCCCAAGCCTTTTTTGCTAGTTGATACAATATATGATTTTAATAATACTCCAGATGGGTTGTATAAAGATAATTTTTGAGTTTTAGTATCAATAATAATTAAAAAATTTTGCGAGATAGTTAATTTTTTTTTATTTGTTAAATAATTTAAAGTAGATTTATATTCTGTAGTGATAATAGGGCTATTTAGCCCAGTTGCTGCAATGGCGTTTATATTTACAATAAAGCATAATAAAATAATTAATGTTTTTCTTGAGATCATAATTTAACTTTGGTATTTTGTTTTTAACTATAATTTATGGTGACATACAAATTAACACCAGTCAAGTTTGTGTTACGTGTTTAACTAAAATAAGTTTTTCGAATTGCTAACATAAATTATAAAACAGTTGAAATTCAACGGTTAGCCTTATAGAATTGAGCCTTAAATTATTATTTACTCTCCTTGCCTTAAATATTATAAATTTTTAGGCTGATTAAACCGAAAGGGGTTATTACATGCGACATTATGAAATACTACTGTTAATACATCCAGATCAAAGCAATCAAGTGCCAGCTATGGTCGAACGTTATCGAGCTATTATAACAAAAGGTAACGGTAAAATTCATCGTCAGGAAGATTGGGGTAAATTACAATTAGCCTATCAAATTAATAAGTTACATAAAGCTCATTATGTATTATTAAACATTGAATGCGAAAAAACCGTTATTGTTGAATTAACTAATGCATTTAAGTTTAATGATGCAGTAATTCGTAATTTAATTACTAATTGTGATGAGGCCATAATAGAGCCTTCAGTATTCTTTAAGAATAAAGATAACAAAGATGTTGAAAAGACCAGTAAAGATAGCAATTACAACGGGTATTATGAGCCAAAACAAGAACCTGGAATAGCTGCTACTACTGCAAATTTAGATTCTGGTGATTTTGAATAGAGTTTAAAAATTATAAGGGTTAAAATAATATGACAATGTATAATAATAAAAGACGTAAAAAGTTTTGTAAGTTTACTAGGGATGGAGCTAAACAAATTGATTATAAAGATCATTGGATGTTGCGGGGTTTTATTACAGAAAGTGGTAAAATAGTTCCTAGCCGTATTACTGGGACTAATGCTCGTTTTCAAAGAATGTTAGCTAAATCGATTAAATTAGCTAGATTTGTAGGATTATTACCATATTGTGATTAAATAGAAGGTAGGTAGACAGTGGAATTAATACTTTTAGAAAATGTAAGAAATCTTGGAACTTTAGGTAAAAAAATTAAAGTTAAGCCAGGGTATGCTAGAAATTATTTGTTACCAAAGAAAAAAGCAGTATTAGCAACATCAGAAAATATTAAATATTTTGAAGAGCGTAAAGAAGAGTTGCATAAAAAAGAAATCGAACGAATTAAAAAATTAGAGCAACGTGCAGCTGTTTTAAATGGAGTACATATAGAACTAGCTGCTTTGGTGAGCGAGGAAGGTAAATTATATGGTTCTATAGGGGTTGCAGATATTGCTGACGCTATAGTTGCTGCAGGCTTTGATGTTAAAAAGCAAGAAGTACAGCTACCTCACGGCTCTATAAAAGAATTGGGCTCCTATGAAATAAAATTAGGTTTAAATCATGGAGAAATCCAGACCACAGTAGCTGTAACTATTATAGCTAAAAAGTAAATATTTATTATGCTTATATGTAGCATAAAATCGGAATTTACATGGAAATTAGTTCAAAGCCAGAAAATTCTCCAGTAGATGCATTTTCTAATAATTCTATTGAAGATTCAGTTGTTCAGACTTTTAAAATCCCACCACACTCTATAGAAGCTGAACAAGCTGTATTGGGTGGTTTAATGTTAGATTCAGAAGCTTGGGATCAAATTGCCGATCGTATTGTTACTAATGATTTTTATAGACGCGATCATCAATTAATTTTTCAGGCTATATCTGGGTTAGTGGTACAAAATAAGCCGATAGATGTTATAACAGTGTCAGAAATATATACGGATTTAGCTTATTTAGGTGCCTTAGCTAAAAACACTCCTAGTGCTGCCAATATTATTGCATATGCAGATATTGTTAAAGAGAAATCTTTATTAAGAAAATTGATAGGGGTTGGTGAGGCTATTACGGAATTAGGTTTTAATTCTAAAGGTAAAATAGCTAAAGAATTGGTAGATGAGGCAGAGCGGAAAGTATTTGCTATTGCTGAGCATCAATCTCTTGGTCAACAAGGTATTAAAACTATTGCCGAGGTTTTAACTAATACTATTGCGCGCATAGAGTTGTTATCAGAATCTGATTCACCTATTACTGGGATTTCTTCGGGATTTGTAGATTTCGATAAACTTACTTCTGGATTGCAGCGTGCAGATTTAGTTATTATTGCTGGTCGTCCATCCATGGGGAAAACCACTTTTGCTATGAATATTGCTGAGTGGATTAGTATGAAAACTGATAAGCCAGTATTAATTTTTAGTATGGAAATGCCTGCGGAACAGTTAGCTATGAGGATGTTAGCATCATTAGCTAGAATTGAATTACAACGTATTCGTAGTGGGCAGTTACATGATGATGATTGGCCTAGACTATCTTCAGCTATTGCAATGATGGCTGCTAGAAAAATGTTTATTGATGATTCTGGTTCGTTGAGCCCAATAGAAGTACGAGCTAGAGCACGACGCTTAATTCGTGAACAAGGTGAATTAGGGATGATAGTAGTAGATTATTTACAATTAATGCGAGTGCCTGGTAATAGTGAACATCGTGCTGCAGAAATTTCCGAAATTTCTAGATCATTAAAAATTTTAGCTAGAGAATTAAATGTTCCAGTAGTTGCGTTATCGCAATTAAACCGTAGTTTGGAACAGCGTACAGATCGGCGTCCTATAATGTCAGATTTACGTGAATCTGGGGCCATTGAACAAGATGCAGATTTGATCGCTTTTATTTATCGTGATGAAGTTTATAATAAAGAAAGTGCATACAAAGGTACAGCAGAAATTATTATTGCCAAGCAGAGAAATGGCCCAACGGGTATGATGCGTTTAACTTTTCTTGGACATTTTTCACGTTTTGAGAATTTTGTGCAGCAAACAGTAATATAAAAAATGTAAATGAATATTTTAAACAAAATAAAAAATTTTATTAAAACTATAAGATTGTCCTTAAATTTAGAAAAATTAAATAATTATGTGCCAGTTATTATTACTCGTTCAGAGCATAATATTTCACGTAAAAATATCAATAAAAATGTATTAAGAGTATTATATAAATTAAAAGATCATGGGTATAAATCTTATTTAGTGGGTGGTGGTGTTAGAGATTTATTGTTAGGCAGGCAACCAAAAGATTTTGATGTGGCAACCAATGCTTATCCTGAAAAAATTAAAAAATTATTCAAACATTGTTATATTGTTGGTAGAAGGTTTCAATTAGCGCATGTTCATTTTGGATCAGATGTTGTAGAGGTTGCGACTTTTAGAGCTAGCCATTCTCACCGTAAACATCATTCTGAAGAAGGCATGATTTTACGAGATAATATTTATGGCAATATAGAGCAAGATGCGGTGCGGCGTGATTTTACTATTAATGCTTTATATTACAACATTATTAATTATACTTTAGTTGATTATGTTGACGGGCTTAAAGATTTATATGCTAAGCAATTATGTTTAATAGGAGATCCAACTACTAGGTATCGAGAAGATCCAGTTAGAATGTTGCGAGCAATACGGTTCGCTGCCAAATTAGAATTTTCTATTGCAGCTAACACTGCTCAACCTATTTTTTCTTTAAAAGAACTACTTTTAAATATAGCTCCAGCTAGACTTTATGATGAATATGTAAAATTGTTTTTTTATGGACATGCGTTAGAGTCTTTTAAATTATTAAAACAATATGGATTATTAGAAATTTTATTCCCACATTGGCAGAGTTCACTTAACAAACAAGTCAAGCAATTTAATAATAATTTTATAATCCAGGGATTAAAAGATATAGATGGTAAAATTATTAATCACGAACAGATTAATCCAGCTTGGCTGATTGCTATTTTGTTATGGAACGAGGTTCGTATAGTTGCAACAGAACATAAGGATAAAAATAAAGATAAAGAAAAGATTTCGGAATTTATAGCGTATAAATATGCAGCAGAAAAATTATTATCCGAGCAAAATAAAATCATAAGCTTATCTAAAAAATTAATGATTTTTATTAAAGATATTTGGACATTGCAAGTTAAATTAGCCAAAATTGCCGGTAAAACAGACAAAAGAGCAAATAAATTAAGTTCTTCTAGTAAATTTGGTATGGCTTTTGAGTTTTTATTGTTAAGAGCTACAACTGGTGATAAAAAAGCACAACGAACAGCCAGGTGGTGGCATAAATATTTAGCAGCTAGAAAACAAATTGACGATCAAGATAACAATGAAAACAATAATGATGAAAATATAGTAGTTTTAAATGAAGTTTAAATCCACCGAGAGTCTTATCTAGGGTGCGACTAAAAGTGTAACATAAGCCCATCCACCCGGCAGCTAACGCTGCCACCCTCCTTCGAAGCGAAGGAGGGTAAAACATACGTAAATTAAAGTCTTTATTGTCATTAACAAGTAATAACCATATAGGTTA
>JBEKHL010000020.1:0-25644 GCA_050012295.1 Gammaproteobacteria bacterium | reverse complement strand
ATGACAATAAAGACTTTAATTTATGTATGTTTTACCCTCCTTCGCTTCGAAGGAGGGTGGCAGCGTTAGCTGCCGGGTGGATGATAAAATGAACGAAAGTTACACTTTTAGTCGCACCCCCCTGGGGCCAGATAATCTTAATATTTTATTATAATACAAGTAGTTGACACCAAGGCCAACTACTTGTATTATTAAAATATGTTTAGCGTTAAAGAATATATAGAAATCTTTCATTTGATTTTTTTACGTCATTTAGAAAATAAATTAGATAAAACTTTATACTCTTTAAAGGGCGGCTGTAATTTAAGATTTTTTTTCAAAAGCATTAGATATTCAGAAGATATAGATTTTGATATACAAATTATTAACAAAGAAACTTTGCGAACTAAAATCAATAAACTATTAACTAATATAGATTTTAAAAAATGCATTAAAAATTATCAAATAGAAATCCACCAAATATCAGAAGCTAAACAAACAGAAACTACTCAAAGATGGAAAATAAATTTAAAAATAGCTAATATAGCAACCATTATTCCAACTAAAATAGAATTTTCAAAAAGAATTAATTTCAACAAAGAAGAAACTGACTTTATAAAAATAGATCCTGAATTAATTCAAAAATATAAAATGTATCCAATTATGATTAATCATTACACTTTAAAAGCAGCCTTTAATCAAAAAATAAATGCTTTAATACATAGAACTGAAACTCAAGCTAGAGATGTTTTTGATTTACAATTATTAATTGATGCTGGTGCAAGTTTACAAGATTTAGCTTTGGAGTTAAAAAATAAGATCCCAGTTGCAATAGAAAATTTAATTAATATAAATTTCCCAACATTTAAAAGCCAAGTAGTTGGATATTTACTTGCTGAATATCAAAACTATTATAACAAACCACAAATTTGGCAAGAAATACAAAACAAAATTAAAAATTTTTTATTATTATGAAATCTATTGATGCACAAAAAAAATTATTAGAATTAAACCAACCAATTATTACTACTATAGATGCTGCCGCCTGTTTAAATTTTAATATTACAACTGCTAGCAAGATGCTGGAAAGGTTAGCAAATTCTAAAATAATTACTAAAATAAAAAGAGGGTTATGGGCTATTTCTAATAATATAGATCCTTTAATTATCCCAGAATATATAACATCTCCATTACCATGTTATATATCTTTACAAACGGCATTATTTTATCACGGAATTATGGAGCAAATACCAGAAACTATCTATGTAATATCATTATCTAGAACTAAAAAGTATCACACTCCATTTGGACACATATCTATTCATCATGTAAATGCTGATTTTTTCTTTGGGTTCGATATTATTGAAAACACTTATATAAAATTGGCATCACCAGAAAAAGCTTTGTTGGATTTTTTATATTTATACCCAACAAAATCTTATCTGTTTAAAGCATTGCCAGAACTTGAAATTCCAAAAAATTTTAATAAACAATTAGCTTTTACTATGTTAGATAAAATTAAGCCAACTTCTCGTAAAATTATGGTAAAAAAACAATTAATTAATATTTTAGGGACTTGCTAGATGGTCCACGTCTACCAGCTAAAAATAAAGCTTCGTTAGGTATTTTAATAATATTTAAATTACACAAATTAATTGCAGCTTCTAATTCTTCTATTAAATTAAAACCCATAGAAATTTCGGTATATATGATAGAATTTATACATAATTCATGCTGTAAATAATATTGATCTAAAATGTTTTGTGACCACTTACACCATAGAGAAAGATATTTGTCTGCAAAACATAAGAAAATTAAAGAGTTGGTTGGGTGAATATCAATATTACGAATTTTGGTATAGTAAAAACAGAGATTTTATAACATACTTAAAAAGTAAGCATTTTGTGAATATCTGGTAAAATTATTGCAAGTGTAAGGATTTATTAACATGACCAAACCTAAACGTATTTTCGTCATTGGGCACATGGGTGCAGGTAAAGCATTATTTAGTGAAGCTTTAGCTAAAAAGCTTGGGTGGCAGTATATAGATGCTAATCCCAGTTTAGAGCGTTATATTTGACGAAGTTTAAATGAAATTTTAGGTAACCATGGTGAGGAAGCATTCCATCAATGTGAATCCGAGATAATCTCTCATTATATTAACAAAGAGCATGTTGTAGTAGTAATGGAAGAATCTGTAATAGCCACAGAAAAAAATAGAAAATTATTGTCTTCAGAGTATGTTATTTATTTAAAAGTATCGACACCAGAACAAATTGAACGAATGAAAGGCGGTAGAATTCCGCTATTGCCAATTACTGATCTTAAAGCATTTTTAGACAAACAACATCTTGAACGTGACAGATTATTTGAGGAAGTGGCTACACTAACCATAGAATCTATTTCTGTAGAGGAAGATGTCAATAAAGTAATAAAAGAACTTGGGAAATAGATAGGTTAAATACTTTAACAGCCTAGTTATCTAGAAAACATTGGTTGAGTATTGCCATTTTTACGCTCAAATCCTGGCGAGGGGTCATATAGGGAGGTAGAATTTCATTGGGTTGTCAAAATAACTGTCGATTTATCCTCCAAACCTATTGCCCTTCTGTCTCATTATTTTGCTCATCAACACCTAATTCAAATAAGATCTTTTCTTCTAATTCTTTAGGATCTGGCAAAACTTTTTTTAATTTTTCTGGTAATTCACGAGTGAGCTCATATCCAGCTACACCTATAGGTTTATCTATACCTCTTAATGCATACTCTACGTCAAATTGCCTTCGTTCTCCACACAAAATAATACCAATTGATGGATTTTCATTTGGTTCTTTTACAAATTCATCTAATAAATTAAGATAAAAGTTCATTTTCCCAGCGTGTTCTGCTTTAAATCTAGTAGTTTTAATTTCAATAGCAATTAAAGATTGTAATTTTCTATTAAAAAATAAAAGATCTATAAAATATGCTGTATCTGGAGTTGTAATTTTATATTGATTACCAATAAAACTAAAACCTTGCCCTAATTCCATAATTACATCTTTAATTTTTGCTACCATTCGTTGTTCAATGGCTGATTCTAGTACTGGTTCTGTTAAACCAAGCATGTCTAACATGTAAACATCTTTCATAGTAGTTTCTGCTTGCTTTGCTAAACGTTGAGGCAATACCTCGTGGAAATTATGTTGTTTAATATGCGATGTTTGTCGTTCATAGCTCTTTGCTTGGATCTGTAAATTTAATTCGCTTCTACTCAAAGAATTTTCCTTAATAGCGTTAATATAATACATTTTTGCTGCATCATCTTTTACTTTACTCATCAATAGCAAATTTTGTCCCCAAGGAATTTCTCCAACAAGTCGTTGGAGATCTGGTTTGCCTTTATATTCTAGGTAAAATTGTCGCATATACCACAAATTTTGTTGTGAAAAACCCACTTTACCACCAAAAGCATTTCTTAAGTCTTTAGATAATCGCTCTACTATGTTTTTACCCCAACCATATTTTTCTTGATTTTTTACAATATTTTCGCCTATCCATAAATACAATTCAATTAAAGTTTTATTAGCTGAATAAGCTGTTTGAAGCCTAATATTTTTAATTTTCTTTTGTGTTTGTTCAAGAAAGTTTTTATATACTACCAAATCATTAATACCAAGTTCTTTTTTATTCATAAATGGATCTCAATAAAAAGTATTACAATTTACAAGCAGCTTCTACGCATTTTTTCTTAGTACAATAATATCCATTTGAAGTTTGGTATGAAACTTTTCCTAATGAACTCATAGTACAATTACAATGTGTACAAATCATAACAAACAATAGCTGTCCAACACAACCCACTTTAACCCCCTTTTGTAAAGGGGGTCGCTCGCGTTAGCGAGCGGGGGGATTTTAATGGAGCAGAATTCCTGAAATTTTTTATAATTTTATTTTAGGCAAACTTAGGACTAGGACTTGTCAAACTTAGGACTCTCAAGATTAGTAAACACCCCTTAATTTCATTACCGCCCCGGAGAGGATTTGAACCTCTGACCTGTCCCTTAGGAGGGGACTGCGCTATCCAACTGTGCCACCGGAGCTAAACCTGATATAACGATTACATTAAAGCTGTTTTACAAGTTAATTTGCTTAAAACATGTTGAACAGATTTAGATAAAATGTTACTAAGTTTTTCTTTTAATGATTCATGGATTTTATATTCTACCGAGAATACATCATGATCTTTACATTTTTCGATTAAATAATTATCACTAGTTTTTATACCATCAATTAAATTTAAATCCATAGCTTGTAATCCATACCAATACTCACCTGTACTAATTTTCTTTAAGTCAACTTGTGATCGATTATTTTTAACAAATTCTTTAAATAGTTTATGAGTATCTTCTAGCTCGGCAATAAACTTATCTCTACCTTTATCAGTATTTTTCCCCAACATAGTTAAGGTGGATTTATATTCTCCAGAAGTATGGTGTTCTATATCTATATTATGTTTTTGCAATAATTTATTAAAATTAGGTAATTGTGCTAACACCCCAATAGAACCTACTATTGCAAAAGGCGCCGCAATAATTGTATTAGCAACACAAGCCATCATGTACCCACCACTTGCTGCTATTAAATCTACTGACGCTACTAACTTGATGTTCTTTTCTTTAATTCTTTGTAATTGGGCAGCTGCTAATCCATAATTATGCACAATTCCACCACCACTTTCTAATAATATTAAAACTTCGTCAGTTTCCTTAGCGACCATTAAAATTGCAGTAATTTCCTCTCGCAAATTCTCTACAGGCGAAGCAGTTAGATCTCCACAAAATCTTAATACAAATACTCTAGGTCTTTCCTCTTCTAGTAATTTAACATTATCTTGTTTATTAGACTTTTTCTTAGCCTTTTCTTCTTGTTTTTTTTCTTTTTTTCTTAATTTTTGTAATTTTTTATAGTCTGATTTAGATAAAATCTCGGATTCTAAATTATCTTGTAAGTCCTCGAATTTATCATTAATATTTTCTATTTCTAGATAACTTTCTTCTTTTTCTTTCTTCCTGGATAAAACTATTGCTACGAAAAATGCCAATGTAATTAAAATTCCCAAAACAATAGTTAAAGCTTTTGTTGCAAATAACCCATACTCAAACAAAAAATCGCTCACAAAGATCCCCTAAAAATTTACATTTTAAAAATTACTTAGTTTACATTTACTGCTAAAATATACAAATAAACTTTATTCTATATAGCGATAACTACTAAATGATTGATTTTGCTACCATATCTAAAAAATTAACTATTGGATGTATGGCCAGTTTAATTCTATTTGCATTAGTTTTAGCAGCTACGCATAGAATATTACACGTTAAGCATAAAAATTTTTATGACTCTAACGAAATATTAATAAATGAAGAAATACCAAAATTTAATCTACCAACTCTAAACAATCTCCAAGTACTTATAAATCAAAATTTCCTAAAAAATAAAGTTACCTTAATAAGTATTTGGTCTACTAATTGCCGTACCTGCCGACATGAGCATAAAGTATTGTTAAATATTGCCAAATATTTAACAGACAAAGAAATTAATTTTGTTGGGTTAAATTGTAATGACAACCAAGAACAGGCCTTGGAATGGCTACAAAGACATGGTGACCCATATAATTTCAATTTATTAGACCAGCAAGGCACCCTGGTGGCGGATTTAGGAACAACTGGTTTGCCAGATTTCTTTATAGTAGATAGCTATAATAAAATTCAATACAAATATTCCGGAGTAATAACTACTGCTATTTGGGAACAAAATATTCGTCCAATATTAGAGCGTTTATATTTACGTACTGATCAATAGTTCGAGGTCATGTAAAGTCTTTTTAAAATAAATTTATTTAGTTATTCTTATTAATTATTCTTGTAAATAGTCTATTATTAGTAATAGCGATTGATATTTTGGAGCATACACTATGGCTATAACATCTAGTACTTCTGATAATGGCAAAACTTTAACAATTGCTGTGCAAGGAAGATTCGATTTTAGTTCGTTACAATTATTTAGAAATGCTTATGAAAAAATAGATCCTAAGCCAAGTAAATTTATTATTGATTTAAAAGAATCTGATTATTTAGATAGCTCGGCATTAGGCATGTTGCTAGCATTAAGAGATTTTGCTGGTGGAGATAACGCTAATATAACTATTACCAACTGTAATGCCGATGTTAAGAAAATTTTGATAATTACTAAATTAGATGAACTATTTTCAGTAAATTAAAATTTATGAACAATTTAGTATACTCTAGAGACAATTTAGGTTCTTTGCATATAGTAATTCAAAAATATGCTAATTTAGTAAAAAAAATTGCTCATCATCTATTGGGTAGGTTACCGCCTAGTGTACAATCTGAAGACTTAATTCAAGCTGGAATGATTGGTTTATTAGAAGCATACCGTAATTATGATGAATATAAAGGTGCAAGTTTCGAAACTTATGCTGGTATTCGTATTCGTGGTTCTATGTTAGATGAGATCCGTAAAGGTGATTGGGTACCGCGTTCAGTACATAAAAATTCCAGGAAAATTTCTAACGCTATAAGAAAAATAGAAAACCAAATTGGTCGAGATCCAAAAGATAGGGATATTGCAAAAGCTCTAGATATTAGTTTAGATTGTTATCATCAATTACTTCAAGATTCTATTGGAGCAAAAATCTTTGGCTTTGAGGATATGGGTATTACCGTTGATGCTATAGTAGACAGTGGACGAGATCCTCTACCAGGACCACTAGAAAAGATCCAAAGAACTGACTTTAAAGAACATCTAGCAACACTAATTTCTGGATTATGTCACAAAGAAAGTTTAGTCCTAACCCTATATTATAATGAAGAACTAAATTTAAAAGAAATTGGTGAAGTTTTAGGAGTAAGCGAATCACGTATTAGCCAAATTCATAGCCAAGCAATGTTAAAATTAAAATCTAAAATTAATGATTTTGATTGCGAATAAACATTTGTTATGTTGGACAATAAAAAAGATCTTAAAATTTTAATAGTCGATGATCTACCGGCACTACAAGATTTAATGCTACAATCTTTAAATAATTTAGGATTTTTTAATATTACTCAAGCAGCTGATGGTAAAATAGCTTGGGATTTATTGCTTAAAGAAAATTTTGATTTATTAATAACAGATTGGATGATGCCTAATATGGATGGATTAGAGTTAACTATGGCTGTTAGATCTAATAATAAATTAAAAGATCTTAAAATTTTAATGGTTACTTCGAATAAAAAACAATCTCAAATTTCCGCTGCAATTAAAGCTGGAGTAAACGAATATTTATTAAAACCATATACTCTACAAGATTTAGAAAAACATTTAACTAGAATATTATTATAAAAATATAGATTATCTTAGCTTTAGTTTTTGCCAAATTTTAGTTTTTAACGAAGATTTAGGCTCTGGTTTTTTTGGATCATAATATTCAGGTTTAACAGAGGCTAGTATAACTTGAACTGGTTCTGATTCAATCTCTTTTAAAAAAGTAATTTCACGTCGTTGAGGACACTTATTTAAAAATATCTCTTTTGATAAAAAAGACGGATTAGGTAACAAGTTAAATCCTTTATTTTTCAACAAAGATGCTATAGAGCTACCGAAACACAATTGAGAACTTCTTATAACTATTTTGAATTGTGATGGCAAAATATTAATTATTTCTAAAGGAATACTATGAACATACTTAGTATCTTTTCTAATTTCCTCAACTGATCTAGATAAACACTCACAAAATAGTTGAAACTGCCTATTTTGATTTTCAGCATTTTCTACAATTAGTTCTAAAGTATTGATACTTATTTCTACATAATAAATTTTAGGTTTATTAACTTCATAAAAAACTGAGTTAAACTCATCAATATTAAGTAAAGAAACTACCGAATCTAATGAACCCCTAACAAATAAATTAGGACTTTCTATAGATACTTTGAATTGCGATTGCGAAATATGAGTTATTTTTAAAGGAACAAACCCTAAACAATGATTTTGGCTTACTTTCTCTAAATCTTGTAAAAACTCTATTAATATTTGAAAAATCCAAGCTTGGTTTTCGCTATTACCAACAGTTAGCTCTAAGGATGCTCCTTTTTGTATATAATATATATCCATATATTTATTAATAATATACCAATATTGCTTATAAATTCAATTATACTGTTTGTATTAAATTATACATATTAGAAACTATACTTTTATAACCTGTTTCTTTAGAAAAGTTATTAAAAATACTACTACCAACAACAAAGATGCTAATTCCTGCTTTGGCTAGCTTAACCATATTGTTGACATTAACCCCACCATCAATACTTAATGGGATCTTGCAACCTAATTTATTAAGCATGTTTGTTATTAACTCAATTTTTTCAAAACTATCTTCAATAAATTTTTGACCAGCAAATCCAGGATTGACTGACATAATTAAAATTAAATCTAATTGATTATACACATAATTTATTAACTCTATTGACGTTGTAGGTTTAAGAGCAATACCAGCTTGGCAACCATGTTCTTTTATTAATTGTAAACTACTAGACAATTGAGTCGTACTTTCTGGATGTATAGTAATAATGCTTGCTCCAGCTTTAGCAAACTCTATAATTAATTGATCGACTGGCCGAACCATTAAATGTACGTCTATGGGTGCAGTAATACCATAATCTCTTAGAGATTTACATATCATCGGCCCAAAAGTTAAATTTGGTACAAAATGATTATCCATAACATCAAAGTGCACCCAATCTACTCCTGCTTGTAAAACAGCATCTATATCTTCCCCAAGCTTGGCAAAATTTGCTGATAATATAGAGCCAGAAATAATTTTTTTATTATTGTGATGCTGCATATAATTCTTCCAATGTGCCAATATTTCTCCATAACCCAGAATAAATTTCTGCAGTAATTTGTTGATTTTTTATAGCTCTATTAATACATGAACCTAACGGAAATACTTCACCAGGAGGATCTAAAAAAAAATCCGGATCAAATATTCCAATATTTGCATAGGTAAAATTAAATTCAGGATTATTATGCGGCGATTGTAAATCATTATTATTTAAACTAAAATCACCACTTAAATGATAGCTAGGGTTTGGCACTAACACTAAATGCGCCAATTTAGACAATTTGGTAAATAAGTCGCTAAAATTAAACTCCGTAAAAATATCTGCACTAATAACTACAAATGGTTCTTGATTTAGTAATCCACTAGTAATTGCTTTAACAATACCACCACCAGTATCTAATAAATTAGGTTCTTCTGAATATTTAATTTTTACTCCAAATTTATTACCATTTCCTAATGTTTGTTTTATTTGTTCTCCTAAATAATGCAAATTAATTATTAACTGATCTATACCAAAATTTTTTAAATTTATAATTAGATGTTCAATTAACGGTTTATTTTTAAACATTACTAATGCTTTAGGAATATTAGCTGTTAATGGCCGCATACGGGTACCTTTACCAGCCGCTAAGATCATGGCTTGCATAATTTTAACTATTTGTTGGAGCCAAAATTGTTGGCTCTATTTCTAAAATTAATTCTTTTAACATAATTAATTCTGGCTCTTGCCACTTATTACAAGCGTTATAAATATAATTTAATAAATTAGGAATATGTTGTAAATAATCTGGCTTTTTATATAAATATTTTAATCTAGCAAATATCCCAAGATTTTTAAGATGGCGTTGTAGTCCTGTTAAATAAAAATATCTTAAAAATTCTTTAAAAGTACCTTTAAATAATTTATGGGTATATTTTAAATAATTAAAATAATCAAATAAGATTTTTTCGGTTAAACTCTCTGGCCATACTAAGTAAGCATCTTGTAATAGTGATGCTATATCATATGTTATTGGTCCACTTCTTGCATCTTGGAAATCTAAAATATTTAACACATCACTAGTAGCATTTGATGCTAAAATTAAATTTCTAGAATGGTAATCTATATGTACAAATACTTGTGGTTGAGAATTAAATATTTCAACAAAATAATTTTCTAACTTATTTAATAAATTATCTAAATTTACAATATTATATAATTTTAAATGCGTTTCCAGGTACCAAGTCTTAAATAATAATAAATTTGTTTTTATATAATCCCTGTCCATTAACGGTAAACTAATGTTTTTAGCAGTCAATTGTATATTAGCCAAGGTCTGCCAAGCTGTTTTATAAATAACTTCAGCAGTATTTATATTTAAAAGCTTGAATAATAGTTGATCGCCTAAATAACTTAATAATAAATACGCTACCGAAGAATCGTTATTTATAGCAAATACTTTAGGAACATTGATTGACAAGTTTAATTCCGCTAAATAATCAGCAATATTGATAAAATTTTTCATGCTATCATCGTTAGTAGTTTGCATAACGATAAATTGTTGTTGATTGTTGCAAGAATTATTTCGTAATACTAAATAATATTTTCTTAAACTAGCATCTCCAGTTATAGGTTGAATAGAAAAATTTGATGTTAATCCTATGTTTTCACTAATAGAACTTAACCAATTTTGAATTAAAGATACATGTGGCATGTTTAATTTACGCTCAATCTATATTACAACCATATAACCCATATCATATAATTATAACTTATTGATAATTATATGGCTAATATGAATCACTCTCTAGTTGGTTGTTTTGATAAATTAATTTTACCTTTTAGCTAATACTTGTAAAGGATCGATTGGTTTACCTTTATATCTAACCTCAAAATGTAATACCACTTTATTTGCTTCACTATCTCCCATGGTTGCTATTTGTTGTCCCTTAGCTACTTCTTGTTGCTCTTTTACCAAATTTTTTTCATTATGCGCATAAGCACTTAAAAAATCTTCCTTATGTTTAATAATAATTAAATTACCATATCCTCGTAAATTATTACCACTATATACAACTTTACCACTAGCCGTTGACATTATTGGATCGCCCTTTTTACCAACTATATCTATACCATTCCCTTTATTTGGTCCAGAATTTATAAATTGTTTAATTATCTTACCGTACGCTGGCCAAGTCCAATTTTTATTATCAATATATTTTACTAGTTTCGGTTGATTATAGTTGCAATCATTTTTAGGTATATAAAGTTTTTTGGCTGTATATGCTTTATTTTTTGATAAAACATTATGGTTTTGTTGTTGATGCAATCTAGGTAAATTTAATTTTTGGCCTTTATAAAGAGTATGAGGCGCTCTAATATTATTAGCTTTAACTAAATTTTCTAACTTAACATTATGTTTCTTAGCAATAGAATATAACGTATCGCCTGGCTTTACTAAATGATAACGATAATTATTATTACGATTACGATTTTTACTGAATATAAAACTTTTATGACTGCATGCGCATAAACTCAACAAAATTGATGCGTAACTCAAAAAAATAGTAATTTTTTTCACAATTTACAAAATACTACATAACCTATAATTAATAAAATTATCGCCATCAATACCATTTTACTATACTTAGCAAGAAATTTACGACAAAACTGATCTATTTTAGCACCATTAAATTTCATTAAACTAGATAATAAAAAAAATCTTAAACCTCTTCCTAGAATAGAAGCTACAATAAAACCTGGTAAACTAAATCGCAATACCCCTGCACTTATAGTAAATAATTTATACGGGATAGGAGTAGCCCCAGCTAACAATACTGCTAAAAATCCCCAATTATTAAACCATTGTAATACGGTTTGATAAGTATTTAAATAACCAAACTTTACAATAACCGAATATATTAAAGATTCAAATAAAAAATACCCTAAGAAATAACCAAATACTCCCCCGATAACCGAAAATAAAGTAGCGATTAAGGCATAATACCAAGCTGATTTTGGTTTAGCCATCGACATTGGAGCTAACATTACATCTGGGGGTACAGGCAAAAACGATGATTCAGCAAAACTTAATAATGCCAAAAAAAAGGGGGCTCTAGGGTGTATTGCCCATTTTATAGTCATGTCGTATAAAGCCGTTAACATAATACATTTCCTTTTGATTAATATTCCAAACTCTCTGCCCAACTACGTACCGGTTCTATATGATCATAATGAGTAACATCCATTTTTAATGGAGTGATAGATACATATCCATTTTTTATAGCATAAAAATCCGTACCCACCCCAGCATCTTGAGCAGTACCAGCTAATCCTATCCAATAACCAATTTTACCACGAGGATCTTTCATTTTTATCATATTTTCTGCTTGATGACGACTACCTAAACGAGTAATTTGATATCCTTTAATTTGCTCGTAAGGTACATCTGGAATATTAATATTTAAAATAGTATCTTTCGTGAGAGGCTTTTGCATTAATCGTCGTACAATATTTTGTGCTACTTTGCCAGCAGTTGCATAATGTTTACACCCACCATCTCCAGCCAAAGAAATAGCTACCGAAGGAAACCCTAAAAAACGCCCCTCTGTAGCAACCGCTACCGTACCAGAATATAATACATCGTCACCTAAATTAGCACCATTATTAATACCCGCAACTACCATATCTGGAATAGAAAAATCTTTTAAAAAATCTTGGCAGCTAAGCGCATAATGTACACAATCGGTTGGCGTACCATCTACCAACATAAACCCATTATCTATCTCCATAGCATAAATAGGTTTATTTAAGGTAAGAGACTTACTGGCTGCGCTACGATCTCGATCTGGCGCAACCACTTTAACTGTTGCAATAGTTTTCAACGATTCATACAAGACCCTTATACCTGGGGCATACACTCCATCATCATTGCTTAATAAAATTTTCATTGGCAATCTCTATAACTCTATAATAAGCTTCATTTTTTTTTATCATGCCAAAAATTACTCTAGCATGCTCTTCAATAAATTCAGGATTTTTTTTAAGCTGTTCTATACTATTAAGTAAATTATTATTTCTAGCCTGCAAATTATTTAATTCTATTTTTTTTTGTTCAATCTCTCTATTTAGGCCCATTATACTACGTATTCCATCTGGCCTAAACCATAATTTAATTTGTAATCCTACTGAAATAATTAATAAAAATATTATAGCTAATTTACTCATGTTTTTTACTTATATTTTATATATTATTACAACCCCGTCTAACTTGTGCTATCTTGCTAAATTATTTACTGATTAGCTTTTATTTTGCAAAAATTTTTTAATTAAAGATTGAGCTGTTGTAGAAGCCCTTAACTCTGCAATTATTTTAACACAAACATCTAATTTTTCTAAAGAAATCGGCAACAAGCTATATCTTAATAATTTTTTAGTAGCTATCATGCCCTCAAAACTTAATGATAATAAATGTTCAATGTTATTGACAACCGCTTTAGGCAAATGATTTAACAAAATAATTTCATCAACCAAACCATATTGTAAAGCTTGTTCTGCACAAAAAGGTTTAGCTGTTAACATACTATATTGAGCAAAATTGGTATTCATAGCATGTAATACAAACTGGCTAATAATTGCTGGTGCTAAACCTAAAGTGACTTCTGGGAAACAAAATTTACAGTTATTAGCTGCAATTACTAAATCTGCACAAGCAGCAATACCAATTGCACCACCATACACACTACCCTGCATAGCACAAATAACAGGCTTATTTAGATTATAAAGATTAAGTAACATCGTAGCTAATTGCTTTGCATCTTGTAAATTTTGTTCTGTAGTATAATCAACAGAATCTCGCATCCAATTAAGATCTGCCCCTGCCGAAAAATGTTTACCATTAGCTGTGATCACTAATAATTTTATATTTTGATCATTGGTTACTTGGGTAAAATATTGATCTAATTGCAGGATCATCTCTAAATCAAAAGCATTATATACTTCCGGTCGATTAAGAGTTACGGTTGCCACTTGGTTTTCGTAGCTAAGAGAAAATAATATGTTTTTATTCATAATTTTTTATTAATCCTTTTGTTAAACGCTCGTTAATTATCAAGCGTATATAATATGGTATTACTTATGGCTCCAGTATAGTATAAAAACTATTGCATTAACTAGAAACAATCAGTAGTATGATAAATAGATCCTTTATATAAATTACCAAGACTGTCTAACCAACACAAGTTTGTTGAATTAAGAATTTACGTTCTTTATTTAATTCTGTTATAAATTTATGAACGATCTATACTGCTGGGAAACAAAATTTGAATCATGTGACTATTCCAATAGGTTATTATCTAAAGTATTGCTTCTAAATGCTAAGGTAAAAGAAAAAATTGATATAACAGAGATCAAGAAAGCAATTTATTACGCTCGAAAATATCACGGCACACAGCAACGTCAAACAGGAGAACCTTATTATTCGCATCCGATCGAGGTAGCTTATCAAATTGCTGATTATGCTTTTAACACTGATGTTTTAGTTACTAGCATATTGCATGATACACTCGAAGATACAAAACTCACTAAGGAAATGATTGGCTATATCTTTGGATTGACAATCGCCAATAATGTTGAGGATTTAACTAGAATTAAACTAAATCAAAAAATTAGCTCAGCAGAAATAATAGAATTATTATACAAACAAAGAAAAAATGATTTATTAACCATTAAAATATTTGATAGATTACATAATTTGCAAACCATTAATATAAAATCAGAGGAAAAAATACAAGAAACAATTATTGAAACTCTACAAAGATTTTTGACTGCTAGTATATATTGTGGTTTTAAAGATGTAGAAAAGCAAATACATGAACTTTGTAGGTTGCACTTATACACTCCCGCTACGGAGACACAGATTCTTCAAGGAGAAAATCGTGTTTTTGTGGATGGTTTTTTGCTTCTTTCTCCAGTTTTTCGAAATAAAATAATCCAAAAGTATAGCCAAATATTATTGGTACAATAATTATTAAACATCCATAATAACCAAAATACTCACTCAAATAAACAAGACCAAAAGAGGTTGTTACATATACCACAACTCTAGATATTGAATATGTAATGCTAGTAGATGTAAACCTTTTAAAAACAGGAAAATGTGAATATAAAATTGCTTCTGCTGGCATAATATCTAACGCAAAAACCATAATAAAAGACTGAAGGACTAATATGAAAGAAGGATCCTGAATATTAGTTAACAATTGTGGAAAAAATATTATAAATACTGAAAAAATTACTAATATTTTTTTTAAAATATTTAATGGATACACTATTCGACTTAAATATACTCTAAATAAAAACACTCCTATCAGTTGAATGATTGATACAATAAAATTGTTTTGTATTACTTGTGTAGAGGTATATCCAAAAGAATTTTTTAATATATCGCCACAGTATATGTAAGCAATATAAAAACATACTGGCCATCCACAATTCATAAAAAAATATGCCAATAGAGCCGTTTTATTTACTTTTTCTTCCCATATTGGATCATTTTGCAATATAGTTGTTTGTTGATTATTAATTTGTAAATGTTTTGTAATTATAAATTTAGCATCTGCGAATTCTTTTGTTTCTTTTAACGTTGTTCTAGCAACAACTCCTATCATAGCAACTCCAGCTCCAAACCAAAAACCCATACGCCAACTAAAGCCAAAAGAAGTTGTTAAATTAGCTATCCCTAAAGCTGCCATACTGCCAACAGCAGCAAAAAAAGCTAATATAGAAACAACAGAATATTTATATTTATATGTTTTATTGATGATTTCGGTTAGATAAATTTCAGCTCCTATTATTTCCCCCATAGAGGACATGCCTTGCATAATACGGCATATAGTAAGAAACCATGCAGCTGAGATCCCTATTTGAGCATAGGTTGGTAAACTAGCCATGATAGCGCACGATAATGCCATTATAAAGGTTGTTATTATTACAGTGATTTTACGCCCTAAAGTATCCCCAATATAACCAAAAATAATTGCCCCTATTGGTCTAAAAACAAATGTGGTACAAAACGCAAAGGCTGAGAGCAGTGAGGTAGCATGTGCATCAGTTTTTGGAAAAAAAAGATCATTCAGAAGCCCTGCCATGTGTACATAAAGTAACAAGTCAAAGTATTCTAAAAAAGTTCCTATTGATAATAACCCAACCGCTTCTCGTTGTTCTGGCTTTAACGATGATAATGATTCTGAAGTATTATTTACCATGCTATTTATTACCTACATATCTATACTTGCGAATATCTCATAAGAAAAATTCTAATTATATATAAAATTTATCCTAATCAATTTTTTTTAAACCACAAAAAATAGTATCAACTGCTTTTATATTTGACATAACAACTTGATACAATGCGTTTAGCTCCATAATATTAGGTTGTTTAATAAATAATGGCTTACCGTTATTATTTATTAAACAACCATTACTTTTAGATCTATCGATTTTTTGTAAGTGTGGCATTTTGTCTCTCCTTATATAAACATAAAATTAATTTCTTTTTACGTTATTTTATATTTTATATTTTATATTTTATATTTTAAGAATTGCTGAACTTGCAAAACACAATATTATACTATATTTATAGCATTAATCATTATGCTTAATCATATTCAATCTCTTTATTATAAGTATATGTTTTTATTAATAACATAAATGATTAATACTTAGCAATACTTTTGTCAATTTTTGTCAATTTTTTGTCAATTTTTTTTAAGTATATTTAATGCTAGTAATGCCGGCATTTCACAACTTATTTATTTCACTTACAGACAATTTAAACTAGAATATTCATTATGAACATAACGTTTAAATCTCTTCAAAAATCTCATTTTCCACTATTACTTAAGTGGCTTAAAACACCTCACATTAAAGCCTGGTGGGACCCAGGTCTAAAATGGACAAAAAAACTTATTCAAGAAAAATATGGTAATTATGTGTATGGATATAAACTTGAAAATAATATTCCTAAAAAAATTCATGCTTTTATAATAGAAATTGATAAACAACCCATTGGTTATATTCAAGTATACGATGCTTATGATTTTCACAGAAGTGTACCTTTAAAAAATCTACCAAAATCTTTAGCAGCTTTTGATATATTTATTGGCCAAAAAGAATATCTAAACAAAGGGATCGGCTCTAAAGTAATTAAACTATTTTTAGAAAGTTTTTGTAAAAGCAAATACAAATATATTTTTGTAGATCCAGACCATAACAACATTGCTGCAATAAAAGCCTATGAAAAAGCTGGTTTTAAAAAAATTGAAGAACAACTAGAAGAGAGTAAGGAAATTTGGATGTTAATGAGTTTAGAATAATGTTAAAATTTGCTTTAGCTAAAAAAGATAGGCATGTGTGGTTAGCAAGATTCTTAAAACAAGTTAATTACTTAAAGAAGCAAAAGAACAAACGACAATAAGAACAGCAGTACGAGCTGTTAAACTGAAAATTAAAATTTCTGCCAATAAAAAAATTCTCTCTAACAAAGAAAGCTGATCTTAAATTCATATCGACACCATATGTCAGCATAACATGGCAGCACTTTCAAATAGCCCAATTTAAAGTTGGGCATTTATTTTTCAATGATTGTTTTGATTAAAAAAATCGGCTCTATTTAAAAATTTATTAGGCAATATTAGTTGTATTAGTTACAGTTAAAACTCTGCGTCATTTTTACGCAGTTTTACGCCGCCGTTAACATCTTTAATTACTGTTTCTGTTTGTTGCATATATTTTATATATCCCCATAATTATTTTTTGTTGTTTGTATTACTATTAATGATGACGTTTTTCAGAACTAGAAGCTTGCAGGGTAATTCCTTCTTTTTTCTGTAAAACTTTCAAGATTGCACAAAAATTATTTATAGTTGGATTACCATTTGGCCCAAACATTTTTTGTAACCCCTTGTTATTTTTATGAATTTTACGAGCTAGCGTTGGAAACTCAATAGTAGCATTAATATAATCACGTATTAATATTTTTGCGACCCCAACTTCTCCAGCTAAGAATTCATTAATTGCATCTTCTAATAAACCGCGTCTAAAAGCTGGTTCTCTTTGAGCTCTTTCTACAACAGTTTTTTTAAATTCTCTAGTTAATGCCATGTTTTCTCCTTTGGCTTTTTGTTATGTTTATATTCTTTCCATAATAGTTTTGCTTGCTTGATATCTTTAGGCTGCCATTTTTTCGACCCACCTCCTAGCAAGACAATAAGTTCTGCGCCTTCCTTACCAAAATAAATTCTATAACCTGGGCCGTGATCAATAACGCGTTCAAATACCCCCACCTACACCTTTTATATTAGATGTATTCCCATCCTCGATCCTAGCTAATACCCTGTTAATAATTCTGGCAGTTTGTGTATCTAGATTATCAAACCAAATTTTAAATGGACACTTGCCTTCTACCGTTTGATATTCATCAATCCGCATAATTTAAAGGTAACTTAAAAGTAACCACAAGTCAAATATTGTAATAACAAGGTTCTAAGTATCAACCACTGCTTTCCCTGCAAAAAAGTAGCCACCGACGGTAAAACAACGCGCAACATCAATTGAGTGGCTACCAGAAAATACTGTTTTATATATTCCCATGTATACCAAAAGGGAATGGACCAATATCATTACATACCGCTTCTTCTAATGCTTTATCTTTGGAATAAAACCCTTCCATTGAACCATCCAAAATATCAATACCAATATAATTCATTTTAATATTAGCATCAAAATCATTCTTACATCTTTCTGCAATATAATCTATATCTTCGTTGGATCTAGAGCCAACTATCACACAATCAACTATATTTTCAAACTGTCCGCATAATTTTTTTAATTCTTTCCAGTTTAATTTATATCCACCTTTGGTTGTTCTAATAGTTTCTTCAAATTCATCAACTGATGAAATATTGTTTGCACTATAAGGATCGTAGGTATAGCCAATTACATATAAAAACAAAATAGACCAATATAAATTTTCAGCATCAACATGATTTTCTATTAACTGCAATACATACATTAAAGTTATCCTTTTTTCACCATCGTATGAATATTCCATTTTATTTTCCTTTACATTTTGTTTGTTGGTTTAGGCGCTATAGTTGACTCTGACAATGGTGTAGCAATATCATTACGTTTTTTAGTAATACTATCCCCTGGATTATCTAACCACCTATGTTCATGTGGATTAGAATGATTGTCTGGTCGACCATGATTTGTAAAATCAATATCTTTAATTGGCCTATTTTGGTTGTCAAACTCTCTGGCTTGTTTATATTTTCCACTTTTTCCAACTCTAGTTCCTAATTGGGTATGCCAAGTACCTTTTGCCTCTGGATCTGGAATTTGATATCCACTTTTAGGTGCGTTAGGTAATTTACGATCCGGAAATCCTTGAAAATATGGACCTGGATCAGTAGACATACGCTCCTGCATCTTTAATTGTTCTTTAAACTTATGGTACTGATATGAACTTGCTTCCCCACTAGCAGTAGAGGCTTTTTCTACCTGTAATACTTTCGCAACATTTGCAGCTTCTTTAGTTTCCTTAACAGCTTTGGCAGCTGCCAAATCATACTGAAAAGTTAATAACGATTTTTCTGACGCTACTGTTGATGCCACCTCAGCTAACGTATTAACAGCAGTATTACTAACGGCCTCAGAGATTACACCTAAAACTTTTTCAGTTTTTGTAAGCGCACTTCCAGCTAATGTCACAGCACTCGCTACTGCTACCCCTACCTCTATCCCATTCTCCAGTGCTTGTTTAGTAGCCCCAAAAACATCACCAGAAGCAGCCTTTTCTTTAAATTCATTAAATTCTGCAGCATAATGATTATTTAACCCATATAATATAGCTTTACCTGCCGCTACCGGATTTTCTTTAATAGGATCTAATACTGCATGAATTTTTTCTTGATTTTCCGCAATTTTTTGCGTAATACGTTTTTCTTCTACTTCAGAGAGTGCACCTCTATATTCTGGATTATTTAACATATCAATTTCTGCCGCATGCCAAGCACTATTGTATAAAAGTTTAGTTAAACTTACCCCACATTTAACCAAACTAGCTGCTAGTTTATATGTAGAAGTACCAACCGCAGCTATTAATGCCCTTCCACCATCACTTGGAGCAATAGGTTCATCTATACCTGCAAGATAAGCCTGGCCTATTGGTAATTCATTTGATTTATTGTTAGTATTAAAATTCTCCGATTGTGCAACTCCAAAAAATGGATCTTGAATTCCTGGTAAACCAATCTTATATCCACCAGTTCTACCACCGTTAGTTTGTTCTAAACCAACAATATCCAACGGCCTTTCGAACACAGCTTGTTTAATTTCAGGTTTACTAAAATTAGCCGCTACTTCAAAATATGCTACAAAATTTTTCTCTAATTCTCTAAGCTGTGTTATATTCATTTCATCAATTTTCTTATTAACTGTCTCAATAGCTTCTGGCAACTTAAAACCTTTCCCTTCTTGAGCTTGAGTTCTTGCAAGCAAAACTAATTTATTGATTATTTTTTCTTTTAATTCTGATTTTTGTTTTTCTGTTATTTGCTCTACTGTTTTTGGTTTAACTTTCTCTTTCTCTGCTCCACCTTGTTGTTCTGGTTTCTTATCATTATCAACAAACAAATCATCCGGCATAACCGCCGAAATCAACCCATCTAACGCCCCTACTAAAGCACCATTACGCCCTACCAAAGCACCTTTAGTTCCACCTAATATAACATACATAAGGTTTTTCTTAATAGTATCTATTTCACCAATTTCTGCTTTAGCTGACAAAGAAGCTGTTACTGTTCCAATCGCCGCATCTACCAAACCACCTAAAATAGCATGCTCCATATCTTGACCATCAATACTCACGCTTAAAGTAGCACTAACACTTGCCTTAGCTATATTATATTCCACATGTTGAAGTAGTTCTCTGTTTGCAAGTTTAGGAATTTTTAACATATCGCATACTTTATACATAACTCCGGCACTTATCATGGCGGTTGCTAGTTTTTTTACTGTTCCTTCTCTAGCAAGAGATTTAATTGCTTTAACTGGATTGCCATTATTAGACACAATAGATGCTGCAGCTTGCGAACATAAACTCTGAAAACCAGCAGTTAGCACAGTATGTGCTACTCCTTCCGCTGTATTTAATAGAGCCGCCGCCCAACCACCAGCCGCACCTTGTGTAGCAATAGTAGCTGCCAACGCAACTAGCGCCACTAACCCAGCACCAGGACCTTGTACTGTTTTAGTTTGTCTAGAATAATATTCATCTAGAGTACTATAAATTATTTCACCTTGATGTTGATCTATTTGTTGTAAAAAACTCAAAGTTTTACCGCGTACTGCTTCTAAAATAGTCCGCTGCGAATGAATTTCTAAGGCACCAGTTATACTAGATTCGCTATAAGTTACTTGTTGAATGTTGTCTGATTTAGATTTTTGCCAGAATGGATCGGAGCTGCTTGTAATGCTAGAGGATGCAAAACTATTACGACCTAATAAAATTGATACTTCACCATCTGGAGAATATAATACATTACGTGTTGCTGTACTATGTATATTATTAACTTCCACTCCGTCTTTACCGGCTAATAACAAGCGTTTTACTTTAAAGTTAGCACCTTTAGAGCGTTCGCTACATTCCATGGTACTTGTAGATTTTTTGCTGGTTCCGCCATACCAAGTATCTTTTTCTGTAGTTGTCCGTTCTGAATGTTCATGCACTTCTGTTGTATCTAAAATTCTAGTTTTTCCATCTAAACTAATTATTTGAACTTCTGGCGTATCAAATTCTGGCGCCTGTAAAACAGCTGACGTGCCCGCTACCATTTGCACAATTCCAGAAGATCCTGTTTTATGTTTAGAAACATGTTGTTCAACGTAAGTGTCTTTAATAATACCAGTTGTATGTTTTTCATAAAAATGCCTAACCCGTTGATGAACTAATGGTACTGGCACATCTATAATACCGGCTAACGCTTGTATTTGAGTTAGCACGCCAGAATCTGTTTCTGCCCCCTCAAAAATCACTTGTTTCCCTGCAAAAATTTGTAATATATTCTTAGCTGCAACACGCGCTTGATTAACCATATCATCAAAACTTTCCTGATTACCTATTCTTTCCAGGATAGATTTAATTTCAACATCATCAAACAAAGACGCTAATAACGTATCTTCAGTTTCCAATTTACCATTAATAACAACACCACCTTCTACTATAGTAGCTAATTTCTTTGCCTGAACAGTGCTGCTTATTGTAATACTGCTTTGGGCACTATCTGCACTGTTACTGCTAGCAGCAATGGCTACTTGATCACTGGCTATTAGCTGATTTTGCTGTTGCTGAGCTTTTACTGTTATAGCTTTATTATGTAAATATTTTTTTGCTTTAGGATTACTATTGAAAAATTTAATTAAGGAAGTTTGTAACGCAGGCCGATCTTGAGCAAAAGCTATTAATTCTTTCGGCGTTAAATGTTCTGGCAATATATATAACACATTAGTTTTAACTAAACCACCACGTCGAGCACGTACTTCGTTAATCATTTTTATTGGAATATATGGACATGGATAAAGAACTTCTAACCCTTGATCATCAATTAATGCACGATAATACAATATTGGTTTAGACGGCATCTCTATATCTATAGCAGTGCTTTTCCCGGCAACCGTTAGAGCTCGACTAAAAGCTTCTCCTGATAATTTATTTTCTCTTAAATAATCAGTAGTATTTCTATGTAATTCTTTAATAAAATCTGCATCTATCGGTCTACCTTCGTAAATAAAACCTCGCATTAATACTTCTTGACAGTCTTCTCTTACTCTATTTATTAAATAACTAGGGCTGAGCGATAATATTGTTTGTGATTTAGGTTTACTCAAACTGCCATCTCTATTTACAACCACCATATGTTCACATATGTCTTTATAAAAATCTTGACTAGCTTGCTCATCGAACCAAAAACGTTCTCGGAACATAAAATAAAACTTAGGCTGAGTAGCTTGTTCAATTAATTTTTTTATCTCATCTGGCATATAATATGTAGTATGCATATTAAAACCCTTACTCATTAAATCTCTTATTGGGTTTTTAGGATTAATATAATATGGGTTAGGAGAGCCTAATGCTAATTTACCGCCTAAAGTAATTAACATTTTAGGGGCAGTTGTAAACCCCTCTAATTGAGAATTTCTAGCAGATAATATTACCGCTGAATCAAAACTAGTTTGAGCTGGAAATACTTGTTGAGCACCAGAAAAATTATTAGTATTAACTAAAAACCCTACTGCATAAGGCAATCCTCCTCCATAATCATGCATATAATTACCAGGCCTAGTTACTTGTCCAGGATAATTATCATAAAATACATGACCATGATATTGGCCATTATAATTACCTCGCCATGCACAACGCAAAGAATGATAACTATTTTTGATTATTTGAAGTTCTCCTGGAGTACCACTTATAAATTTTTGATAAAGGGAAGATGTAAAATCTTTACTAATAACTTGAACTTCTGGTCCTTTTTTTTCAGCATGTAACCAACTTGCCTCATTGTTAATAATAGCTTTACCTGACAGTTTTCCTTGAATATTTAAAATGGCTTGGTCACTATTACAAAAATTAAATGAACCGTTATTGTATCTGCTTCTGTGGCACGAATAACACCCAGCCTCAAAAGTAGTATTAGTGCGTTTTAAAATAAACGTACCGGTAAGATCGCCATCACCAGATACCTCACCAACCCCACCTTCCCAAACTGATTGACCACTAGTTGAATCAATTTTTAAATGGTGAGTTTTTAAATTTCCTTGATTATTAAATTGCCCAATAATATTAGTTAATTCCTTAATTTGCAAAAAACTTCCGTTAGAAATAGCAATTGGCATAGCCAATAAATGTCTATTATCATACACTGAATTATTACGACTTAAAAATGTATATTTAAGTGGGACAATATCTATACTAAGATTAGATGAACTACTGTTTTGAGAATGAGCATAAAAAGTCGCAAATGCTTGCCTAGTAGGATCTTCTATTAATCTCCCCAACGGAAAACCTTTAGGCGCCCAAATAAAACCATTCTTAGCTGCCGCACCACCTTTTTCTATGTCAAACTCTGTTACATAAGCCGTTAAATCCCCTGATTGTGCCAATAACTCTGGATGATTATTAGGTCGTTCATTATTGCCAACACGTATTTTTGCATTAGGAGTTAATGCTGTTATACCCTTATCTGCTTGAATCGTTGCTTGCACAGAAATATCATATTTTGCCGCTGGTAAAGTCTCTACCTTATAACTAGCAATATCGCCAAAACGTTGCTGCATAATTTGCTGTATATTTTCATGAGTAACATTAGGTTCTTGAAATTCAAAAACCCCGGCTGTTCGATACTCATTAGTTAATTCTATAGAACGACCAACGGTAGTTTGTAAAATAGTACGATCGCACTTAGTTTGATCGCTTAACTTAAAATTAGTGGTCTGTAGTTTAAGAACAGGCGTTTGTATATCTACATTAGGCATAATAACTGCTGCTTCTGGATTTGTTAACTGCACTTCTTGACTACCAGCTATAACACCCTGATTTTTAACAACAGGAGGATTAATAAGCTGCACTTGATCTCCACGAACAATCCCTAATTTTTCTACTTCCATATTATTTTTGAAACTAATAGTAGTAGTGCCACTTACTCCAATTTCACTATGCTCATCATTAGTAAGACTTGTACCAATTTCAACAAAGGTACTATTAATCCCACTTAAATTCCCTTGTTCATTTTGCAAATGTTCTGTAGCTAGTTTTACTGTTTCACCAGCATGCACCGCACCATTTCTATTATCAAAATTTATAGACTTTATGTCTGCAGTTTTAGATGCCTGAATTTTACCAGGATTAGTAATATTAGAAACTGAAATTTTAGCAGTCTCTGTATTAAGGGTGCTTTTATTTAGCATTTTTTTAGCAGAAACTTGTAAATCAGCTACGGCACAATCATCAACAAAATTAACTTCTTTTGAAACAATGTTTAACTCTTGAAAGCCTTGCCCTCCCAACGCAACTACATTTGCTCCATTAATCTTAAATCTTGGATTGTATTCTTGATTAATTTTAGACAAAGTTAAATCGCCATCCACAGTTAATTTAAACGATACACCATAACTATCCCAACTAAAAATCCCAAGAGCTGAATCTTCTTTAAAATTTGTAAACATAGGATTATTAAAGATAACATTGGTATCACCGAATATTTTTTGTTCCTTAATGTCTCCTGGCACCCCATCTAAACTATAATTATTTCCTTCCGTGTCAGAAAGACCAAACCTTATTGCTTGTTTTCCATTAAGATCTTTATAAGATTCGAAATTATATTCTATAAGAGCGGTCATGTGAAAAATACTCCTTTTTCTGTCCTTTGCAATTTTTATGCAAAGAATATCCTTGTATAAACCAAATAAATATAATGTTTTTGTTAAGAATTTTTACTAATGAAAAATGCTAAAAAAAATTAGATTGCACTTTACTCTTGCCGGTTATCTATTGTCAACGTTATTTTGGTGCGGGAAAAATAATTTAAGATCCTTACTAAGTTGTTCGCTAATCCTAGTATAGGGTGCGACTAAAAGTGTAACTTATGCCTAACATAAGCCATCCACCCGGCAGCTAACGCTGCCACCCTCCTTCGAAGCGAAGGAGGGTAAAACATACGTAAATTAAAGTCTTTATTGT
>JBEKHL010000019.1:0-26638 GCA_050012295.1 Gammaproteobacteria bacterium | reverse complement strand
TTACACTAGTTAATGCTGCTGTTAATGTGGTTTTACCATGATCAACATGGCCTATTGTGCCAACATTTATATGTGGCAAATCTCTTTCAAATTTAGTTTTTACCCCAGATGACATTAAAATTATCCCCCAACAAATATCAAAAATTAACTAGAACGACTCTTAATAATACCAGCAGCTATACTAGATGGTACTTCTACATAACGCTTAAATTCCATACTATAACAAGCTCGACCCTGAGTAATAGATCTTAAATCTGTCGCATAACCAAACATTTCAGCTAATGGTACCTCAGCTTTAATTTGTTTACCAGCTATACCATCATCCATCCCCTGAATAATACCTCTGCGTCTATTTAAATCTCCAACTACATCTCCCATATAATCTTCTGGAGTAATTACTTCCACTTTCATAACTGGTTCTAAAATAACTGCTCCCGCTTTTATGGCACCAGTTTTAAAACACTGTGATCCTGCAATTTTAAATGCTATTTCACTAGAATCAACATCATGATAAGAACCATCAAATAAACTTACTTTAACGTCTAACACAGGATATCCAGCTAACACTCCATTTTGAGTTTGTTCTAATACTCCCTTTTCAACCGCCGGAATATATTCTTTAGGAATTACTCCACCAACAATGTTATTTACAAATTTAAAGCCACTTCCTCTTTCACCCGGTTCAATCTTTAACCATACATGACCATACTGACCACGGCCACCTGTTTGCCTAATGTATTTCCCTTCTTGTTCTACTGACTTAGTAATAGTTTCACGATAAGCAACTTGAGGCTTACCAACACTAGCACCAACACCAAATTCTCGTAACATTCTATCTACAATAATTTCTAAATGTAGCTCTCCCATACCGCCAATAATAGTCTGGCCAGATTCTTCATCCGTACGAACTCTAAAAGAAGGATCTTCTTGTGCTAATCTACTTAAAGCAATTCCCATTTTTTCTTGATCTTGTTTAGTTTTAGGCTCTACCGCAATGTGTATTACTGGCTCTGGAAATTCCATACGCTCTAATATAATAGGCTTATTGGGATCACATAAAGTATCCCCTGTTGTTGTATATTTTAACCCAATTGCCGCAACCACATCGCCCGCATAAGCTTCTTTAATTTCTTCACGATTGTTAGCATGCATCTGTAATAGTCGACCAAAACGCTCTTTTTTATCTTTTACAGTATTGATTAAAGAATCTCCAGATTTTAATACCCCGGAATAAATTCTTAAATATGTTAAAGTACCTACATAAGGATCGGTAGCAATCTTAAATGCCAATGCAGAAAATGGTTGGTCATCTGATGCTGTTCGTTCTGCACGAGTCTCCCCATCCATTAATAATCCTTGAACTGCTGGAACATCGATAGGGGAAGGTAAATAATCTATTACTGCATCCAGCATTGCCTGAACACCTTTGTTTTTAAAGGCTGATCCACATAAAACTGGGACTATTTCGTTCTTCAATGTAAGATAACGTATAGCTGTTTTAATTTCTTCTATAGACAATTCACCTTCGTTTAAATATTTTTCCATTAATTCTTCAGAAGTCTCAGCAACTACTTCTAACAGCTTTTCTCTCATCTCTTCGCTTTGTTGCTGTAATTCTGTTGGTATATCTTTTATTTCAAAACGCATGCCCTGAGTTGCATCGTCCCAAAAAATCGCTTTCATTTTAACTAAATCAATTATCCCAAGGAAATTTTCTTCAGCACCGATTGGTAATTGAATAGCTAAAGGTTTTGCACCTAAATGGGATTTAATTTGACCAACCACTCGTAAAAAATTTGCACCTGCACGATCCATTTTGTTTACAAAAGCTAATCTAGGTACCTTATATTTATTGGCTTGCCGCCATACAGTTTCGGACTGAGGTTCAACCCCACCAACTGCACAAAAAACTGTGCAAGCTCCGTCTAATACCCGTAAAGAACGTTCTACTTCTATAGTAAAATCTACGTGACCAGGAGTATCTATAATATTAATACGATGCTCAGGATAAGAGCCATCCATACCTCGCCATCGACAAGTCGTAGCTGCCGAAGTAATTGTTATACCTCTTTCTTGTTCTTGCACCATCCAATCCATAACAGCAGCACCTTCGTGTACTTCTCCCATTTTATGAGATACACCGGTATAATATAAAATTCTTTCTGAAGTTGTGGTTTTTCCGGCATCTATATGTGCTACAATACCGATATTACGGTATCTTTCTATTTTTGTTTTACGCTGAGAAACAGACACTATATTAACCCTCTATCTAATCTACTACCACTTACCAAAATGCGAAAATGCTTTATTAGCAGCAGCCATACGGTGAGTTTCTTCTCTTTTACCTATAGCTCCACCTTTACCAGTACTACCACCAGTAGAACTGTTATCGTCTGCAGCATCTAAAAGTTCTCCTGCTAAACGCTTATCCATACCTTTTTCGCCACGCTTTTTGGCAAACTGAATAATCCAACGCATTGCTAAAGCCATTGCTCTAGAAGGATTAACTTCTATAGGCACCTGAAAAGTAGCCCCACCAACTCGCCGTGCTTTAATTTCCACCACTGGGGAAGCATGCCCTAATGCTTTTTTAAAGATTGACAATGACTCCGCAACTTTAAGTTTTTCTTTAATAAGATCTAACGCACTATATACAATTTTTTCTGCTATAGATTTTTTACCTTTTTTCATGACACAGTTAATAAATTTTGCAATTACTTGATCATGATAACGTGGATCTGAGTGAATCTTTCTTTTTTCGGCCATTCTTCTTCTTGACATAAAACTCTACCTACTTTTTACCCTTTTTATCATCACTTTTGGTACCATATATGGAACGAGTTTGCTTACGTCCCTTAACTCCAGCAGTATCGTAACTACCGCGTACTACCCTATAACGAACACCAGGTAAATCTTTAACACGACCACCATGCACTAAAACTACAGAATGCTCTTGTAAATTATGACCTTCACCACGAATATAAGCTGTTACTTCATGACCATTAGTTAAACGTACTCTACAAACTTTACGTAAAGCTGAGTTAGGCTTTTTAGGACTTTGAGTATAAACCCTTATACATACCCCTCGTTTTTGAGGACAGCCAGCCAATGCCGGGGTTTTACACCTTTTCTTTACCCTCTGCCTACCACTTCTAACTAATTGATTAATAGTTGCCATTAAAAAAACTCCAAACCTTCCCTAAAAAATTTAAACTTAAAACCAATTATCAAACTTTTAAAATGCCAAAAGTTTATCGCACACCATACGCTCTGTCAAACTAGTTAATCAATTAATTGTTTTGCGTTACTGTTGTTATAAAAAAATATTGAACTCAACTACTGAACTCTTGGTATATTATATTTATTTAAAAGATATGATATACAATCAAAGGCGTGAAATCAAAAGATTTTTTAAAAATCTCTTAAATTTTTTGTTATAAGTTCTCTTGCTAAATATTAGATGGCTTTAATTTTACTAAATAAAAATAATAATTTAAAAATTTAAATAATTTTAATAATAATATTTAAGTAATAATAAATATATTTAATAATAATGCTAAGTAACATTAATTAACTAGCCGGAATAGCTCAGGTGGTAGAGCAACTGATTCGTAATCAGTGGGTCGGAGGTTCGAGTCCTCTTTTCGGCAGTAATGAAATCAATAGATTGCCAAGAAGTTACAAAACTATATTTTGACTTGCGGGACACTGGTGGGACAATTCTAAAAATATCGTGATATTGCACTGATAAATTTTTTAGGTTATATCCATGTAGCTTCAAGTTTGAAATAGGTTATTTTTATGGCAAGTATTGAATCAAGGGGATCTAAGGATCAAAAAGTCACCTATAGAGCAAAAGTCCGTTTAAAAGGATTCCCTTTACAAACAGCAAGCTTCCGCCGTTTAACTGACGCTAAAAGGTGGGTGCAGCAAACAGAATCAGCAATTCGAGAAGGACGTCATTTTAAAACTAGCGCTGCAAAAAAGCATACTCTATCAGAAGCAATTGATGCGTATGTATTAATAATATTACCACGCAAACCTAAATCAGAGCATGATCAATTTACACAATTACAATGGTGGAAAAAAGCTATTGGTTCACATTCCTTAGCAGATGTAACCCCTCAATTAATAGTAAAACATAGAGATCAATTAGCAAAAGAAATAACAGTAAGAGGACAGCAAAGATCTACTGCAACAGTGAACCGCTATTTAGCTGTCTTAAGTCATTTATTTACTATGGCCGTTAAAGAATGGGGATGGTTAGAATCAAACCCTTTATTGAAGGTATCTAAATTAAAAGAAACTCGTGGACGGGTTCGTTTTTTATCAGACAATGAAAGAGAACACTTATTAAAGATTTGCCAACAAAGTGATAGCCACTACCTTTACTTAATAGTAGTGCTGTGCTTATCAACTGGTGCTCGTAAAATGGAGATTTTGGGGCTTCGTTGGGAAAACGTTGATTTAAATAGAGCTGTAATAACTTTACATGAAACTAAAAATGGAGAACGAAGGCTGCTACCTTTAACTGGGCACGCTTTAAAACTAATGAAGCAGCATGCTAAGGTTAAAGCCGTTAGTACGTCTTTAGTATTTCCATCAAAAAATCTAAAAAAACCTATAGATATACGCACACCTTGGGAAACTGTTGTTAGACGTGCTGGAATTGCAGATTTTAGATTTCACGATCTTCGGCACAGTGCTGCTTCCTATTTAGCTATGAGCGGTGCTAGTCCTACAGAAATAGCATCTATATTAGGACACAAAACATTGCAGATGGTTAAACGTTACGCTCATTTATCTGAAGCTCATACAAGCAAGGTGGTAGCAAGGATGAATGAGAAAATTTTTGGAGAGTAAAAATATGGAAGTTATAAATAATACAGAAATTAAAATTAAGACACTAACTTTATCTCAATTATTAGATCGTCCTGGTTGGCAGCCACCACAATGTTCAATAGAAAATATCTATGAGCTTTCTGAGATCGGTAATTTTGGCTTATATTGGAAACCTTCAAAAATAAATGGGCATAATAAAAGAAAAACTCATAAAACTATTATAGAATATCTGGAAAATTGCATAGAAAAAGCAGACAAAGTAATTGATGTCTCAATGAAAAATGATTCTTTTTTAAAGAAAAAAGAAAAGTATATAAATTTTTTGATCAGCCATAAAAATTTATTAGTGTATAAATCTGGGTATGTTAGGCTGGCAGTGGCTGCTGAGATCGAAATGTTTTCTCTTTGTGAAAATGGATCTGTTAGATTTTTTAAAGAAAATAGCGGAATTAATGGTAGTGAATTTAATAATTATTTTGGTTTTGTGTTTAATGAACCAAGTTATGATATACCAGAAAAAAAATGTATTTCACCGGCATATTATTTTTACCAAAGAAGTATTATGGAAGATGATTTGTTTGTTTTTACTGAAGAAATAGAAGAATTCGAAAGGACAGAAGAGTTCAAGAAGATAAGATCGCCATTAATATTAAATCAATCTAATATCACAAAAAATAAAAATAGTTTTTTAAAATATGGAGATTGTTATACGATCACATTTAATCATATATCATTACCACCTATAAAAATTACTGTGGGGTTGAAATATATTGAATTTCTCTTAAAAAATCCAGATAAAGAATTTTCAATAAACGACATTTATAATCATTGCAATCCTATGTCACCCGAGGCGTTTATAAATATAAATAAACAACAGCAATACACGCAACAAATTAATGACACTCCATTGCAAAAAACCGATAAAAAAACTATAAAATCAGCAAAACAAAGGCTTGAAGATATAGGCGAAGAAATAGAAGATGCAAAAGAGCAATGCGATATCGTTCTTACGGAAGATCTTGAGGAAGAAAGAAATAACCTAATGAATTATATAAAAAAAAATTCATATAAGAATAAAATCAATACATCACATGACACTCATAATCTGGGTCGTATAGCTGTTAAAAAAGCAATCGTAGACGGCATAGAAAGAATAGGTAAGCATTCCTCAGAGCTACAAGAACATTTGGAAAAATATATAGATACAGGGAGTAAATGTAGCTATAAAGCATCTGGCATTGAGTGGTAAAATCTTTTTGTGAATTTTTAAGTCACAATTGTGCATTAAAAATTCACACCTTATCTCCTATAAGGCATCACAATTCGTGATGTCACTAGATCACTAACTATTATAGGAGATTATGTTTATGGAAAAGCAAACTATAAAACGTCTAGCTACAGTCAAAAAAATCCCAGAATTATATCCTGGGGTATTCACTGAATCATCTATCAGATGGTTAATTTTTAACGAAAAACAAAATGGGTTTTCTTGTTGCGTACGCCGTCTCGGCAAAAAAGTCCTGATAGATCTCGATAAATTTGAATCTTTCATCGATGGAAAACAGCAAGGAGGCACAAAGAATGTGTAAAGGTTTTGATAGAAAAATGCGGCAACGCATTAAAAAACAAATAGCAATTATAAATCAATCATTCTGGCAAGTTTATTATGATATCGATCTACCTATTGGAATGTTTCTACGTTATAAAAGCAAAAAAGAACTTGAGGATTACATTATTGCTATGCATAAAATTTACGAAGAGATAAATGATCCAGCTAAAGCAATTAAATTATATATTTAAGGAGATTAATAATATGAACCAAAATATAAAAGCCACTTGGAGTAACCGCTCCAAAATGGCTTACAGTAACATTCAACAACATAATAATACTAGAATTACTCCAAAAAAACCAGCTAATGGTAAATTTAATAAAACAAAATTACCTAGTCCCATATCAGTATTAAACAAACTTGGCATTACTCATGATAAAGCAACTCATGCTGGATTTTTAAAAATTCGTTGTCCATTTCATAAAAATGGTGCTGAAAAAAATCCTAGCTTAAACCTTCACCAATTGGATGGTTATTTTAAATGCCATTCGTGTGGAGCAAAGGGAGGCGACATTTTGGCATTTTTTATGAAAGTAACAAATATGTCTTTTATTGATGCCGCAAAAGTACTTAATGCATGGGAGGTTTAATTATTATGATAGAAGATATTAATGCTATAAAAAAAGCAGCTAGAAGTTTGTGTGTTCATGCAATAAATAATGGGTTTCAGTTTGAAGCTATACATAGGTATAGAAATAAAAATGGTGAGATTATCTATTATCGTAATAGATTGAAACATCCAGATGGTAATAAAAAAATTTTTCCTATGCACCAAAATCAAACTGGTAATTTTTGTTTAGGAGAACCGCCAGAATTTAAAGATAAGCCAAAACCATTATATAGGTTAGATTTGTTAGCAAAAAATCCTGAGGCTGCTGTTATTATTGTGGAAGGAGAAAAAGCTACAAATGCATTAAATCAATTCTTTAGTAAGCAAGGCTTAAATGCTCAGTATGTTGCTATAACATCTGGAAGTGCTAGCAGTGCCAAGATGGCGGATTGGACACCAATTACTAATAGGAATTGTATTATTTGGCCAGATAACGATGATCCTGGAATAAAATATGCATATGAAGTGTTTGAACACTTAAACAATTTAAAGTGTAAATCTGAAATTCTAGATTTACGTAATTTTGATTTGCCAGTTGGAGCAGATTGTGTTGAATGGATCGAAAAAAACCCAGATGCTTCAATCAATGATTTCCTAAAAATACCAACCTTATTAATAGATCTGAAGGGAGAAAAAAACTCTAAAGTTGTCACACCATTAACTGACCATGAAACTATAAAAAACCTAGCAAATCTATCCATTCTTGAATACGGTCGTATTCGGAAAGATACAGCTGCAACGCTAGGTATCAAAGTGTCATCATTAGATCAACTTGTAAAGGAAAAAAGGAACCAAATGCAAGAAGATCAAGAAGAACAGCTGTTTATTGATCCGGATCCTGAACCATGGAATGAACCAATAAATTTATCTATACTATTAACTGAAATTACTAACGCAATCCAACGATTTATTTTTTGCTCTATAGAAACTGCTCACGCTGCTACATTGTGGGTTGCCATGACTTGGGTAATTGATATTGTTAGGGTTGCTCCATTAGCTGTTATTACAGCTCCAGAAAAGAGATGTGGAAAAAGTCAATTGCTAGCTATTTTTGGTAAGCTTGTAAAAAAACCAATTCCAGTATCAAATATTACATCTGCTGCATTATTTAGGACGATTGACGCAACGCAACCAACCTTACTGATTGATGAAGCCGATACATTTATGCTTAATAACGACGAATTGAGAGGGGTAATTAATTCTGGTCATACTAGAGATTCAGCATATACCATACGTTTGGTTGGCCCTGAACATACACCAAAAAGATTTAATGTGTGGGGAGCAAAAGCCATAGCTGGAATTGGAAATTTAGCAGATACTATTATGGATAGAGCAATAAGGCTAGAATTACATCGTAAATTTGTTCATGAAAATATTGAAAAAATTAGAGATGCGGAACCAGACTTATTTATTACTCTAAAATCTAAACTTGTTCGATTCGCTCAAGATTATTTTGAACCTATAAGTAATTCTAAACCAATGTTGCCAAAAGAACTAAATGATAGGGCCCAGGATAATTGGGAACCGTTACTTGCTATTGCTGATTTGGCTGGCACCGAGTGGGGCATATTTGCGCGTAGCGCTGCCTTAAAATTGAGTAATAATATACAAGAAGAAAGTATATCCATGGAGCTGTTAACCGATATTTATGAAATAATTAAAAATAAAGATCGGATAACCACAGAAAATTTATTATCAGCATTACGTAGTGATCAAGAAAAGCGTTGGTTTACTTATGAGCGAGGTTCACCTATGAATGCTCGCCAATTATCAAAACAACTTAAATTATTTGGAATACGCAGTAAAAGCGTACGTTTTAATTATGATATAAAGAAGGGTTATACCACAGATCAATTTGCTGATGTATTCAATAGGTATATTTCAGTTTTACCGGTAACAACGTCACAAGCTAATGATTATAACGATTTTGATGTTACTGAACCGTTACTTGTTACGGATAAATAGGTAACAGGTAACATTGAGTAACAAATAAACATAAGCATTACAACGGTTGTTACGTTGTTACCTATAAATACGCAGTACTAGTAGAGTAATAAAAGACTTTAAATATTAAAAACTGTTATTATTATAACTATATTCAATTAAATAATGGGAGCAAAGATTGACTATAACAAAATCAAAAAAAGGCAGACCAACAGACTACACTCCAGTAATAGCAAATGAAATATGCGCTACTATTGCTTCATCAAGTAAAGGCATCGGAAGATTGTGTAAAGACAATCCAAATTGGCCAAACCAAGATACTATATTTACTTGGTTAAAAACCTATAGTGATTTTTCCGAGCAATACGCGCGAGCAAAAATCGTTCAGGTGGAAGTTCTAATAGACGAAATTATTGAAATTGCTGACGATCCATCGCAAGACAATTTAACTAATGGTCAAAGTCAGACTATTTGTAATAATGCATCAATTAATAGAGCACGATTAAGAATAGATACTAGAAAATGGATTGCTAGCAAATTAGCGCCTAAAATCTATGGCAATAAAATCGACAATACACACAGTATAAATACTAGCCATGAAGAAGCACTTACATTGCTTAAGTAATGTGATTTATGGATATTGATGGGGAGAAGTAAAATGATATTTAAAATTTTTAATATAGAACTATACACCTTTAACTAAAGAGTATATGCATGGCATATATTCATTTTAAATCTTTTAGGTAAATTTTATATAACCATAACACATTATATATTCCTGTGATTTACACCAGTGTTATTTCAATTGACAACAACTTTAGCTTTACAGTAAGATTGCTAAATATTAAAAACTGCGAGTTAGGGTAAAGTTATGATTGAAAAATATAAAGCATTTGTTGACAGTTTTATGGGGATTAGTTTAGATGAAGCAATTTGCACCATAAAATCTTTATACAATGGATCTAAATCACTTAATTATATGAAGTTTATTACCTATGCAGCACCTATAATCCTAATGCTAACTTTTTCTAGTGCATACGCAACAAGCTATACCAACGATGATAACAATAAATTTTATAAACAAAATTCGGTAAAAAATCCATACGCTATAGATACGCCAAAACCATATGACCAAAACGAGAATTACAAAGGAAATTTAAACTCAAATCCGTATGATCCAAATTCTACTTCTAATCCATATGGCAAATACGGAAGTCCTTATTCTCCAGATAGCATTAATAATCCTTATGGAGAATACGGTAGTCCGTATAGTAATAAGTCAGCTACAAATCCATACGCTACAAATGCACCAAAACTCTATGACTCTCACGGTAATTACAAAGGAAAATTAAGCTCAAATCCATACGATCCAGATTCTACTGCTAACCCATACGGCAGATACGGAAGTCCTTATTCTCCAGATAGCATTAATAATCCTTATGGTGCAGGAGGCAGCGGTGGCGATCCATATTCTTCTAATCCAATCAGTATTTACGGGGAATAAACATGAAAAAAACCCCATCAATTAAATTTGGAATAATTAGTTTAAAAAAATTATTTTATTGCCAAAAATTCGTTAACTAAAAACCATAATTCGATGAAATAATAATAAGAGGAGACATGTTCGAACATGATAAAAAATTTTTTAAAATCAGTCCTAGGATTACTTATATGCCCGCCAAGAATAAGCAGAATAAATTTTTTGGCACGATTTTTATTTTGGTTCTTTGCAGTACCATGTATTACTGTACAAACAGTCAAAGTTGGATCGATTTTATTTGGAATTGAGTTTGAATGGATATCTGTTATAGGTGGCCTTCTAATTATAATAGGTAATCTAAATGCATTTATTGCCAGGTTGCACGATATTAATAAGTCAGGTTGGTATGTTTTATTATTATTCATACCATGCGTTCACTTAGCAATATTAATTTACGCTTTCTTTTTCGCTGGAACTAAAGGTCCAAATAGGTTTGGTGACGAACCACTTAAATCTAATATTAGACCTAACATAACTACTGAAAATACCACTATTGCTTTGTCATAATAAGAAGTGGTTTAAGGTTAATCATAATATGAACCATATAATTAAGTATTTAAAAAACCACTGGCAAGGCAATTTAAATTTATGTCAGAGTTTTTGGATTAACGTAGTATTAATTAATTGCGTTATATTCTATGCATCTAACCAGCTATACACTTATTTTGAATCATGGAACAACAAATTAATTGTATACCAGTATATTACAATATCTCTACCATGCTGGAGTATTGTATATGTATGGCAACTTATAGGTTGTTGGCGTTCCATGATTACATTGAAACAAAAATCAGAATGGTCTTCTTTTTCAATAGTAGCAATTCAAACACTATTACTTGGTAGTTTGTTGTTCGTAATTCCCGGTGGCTTTTCTTACCTAGAGTTTGCTAAAATAGCAACAGGTACAGATGGCATATCAGAATACAGCATTGAACTTGACGGTAGTGTTCTAACCATAAATGGTTATTTTGGTTTTGGTTTAGAGGATGATATAGAAAAAATTCTTAGTAAAAATGAGAATATTTATTTAATTGTACTAAACAGCGCAGGTGGACGAACAGGGGTTGCAAGAGATGTAGCTTATTTGATCCATAAATATCAATTAAGCACATATAGTACAGATGGTTGCTATAGTGCGTGTGTCACACCATTCATGTCTGGCACAAACAGAATGCTTAGAGAAGGGGCTAAGATTGGATTTCATGCTGCCACTTTCCCAGGACTAAGTAAAAGAGAGTTATATGATCTGGAAGCATCTGAGAGAAATTTTTACAAATATAAAGGATTGCCTAATTCTTTTATAGAAAAAGCATCTAAAGTACCTCCAGATGATATGTGGTATCCAACAATCGAGGAGCTTGCAGGCAACAATGTAATCACACATATTGAGAAAGACGGAAAAATAATATCAGTTACAAATAATTAATTATCGAGTTGTTTACTTTTGTTATTTTATCTAACGAAATAACAAATTTATTATAGAATATAGGAGATTAGAGTGATTCTATTAAGTAGCATTATAAATATCATAAAAACACCGAACAGACTAAATAGACTAAGTTATTTATGGAGATATGCATTTTGGTTTATAACACTATTTATACCTATAACAGTTACCATGATCAAAAAAGTATTTTTTCCAAATTTTCCCTTGATTTCTAAAGAACTAAACATTTTATTATCAGTATGTACAGTATGTTTTTATATTGGTGCGACTTTCGCATTAATACGTTGTTGTGTTGCTAGATTACACGACTTAAATATGTCTGGCTGGTGGATTATTCTATTTCCGATTATCAAAATCATTCCTATTTTTGGTTTTACTTTAGGAATCTTATTATTCATATGGCCAGGTACAAATGAACCTAATAAATTTGGAGAACCTATTTTATAATTTGAGCCTAATAACTTCTACACACTATTAACGATTAAGAATAGATACTAGAAAATGGATTGCTAGCAAATTAGCGCCTAAAATCTATGGCAATAAAATCGACAATACACACAGCTTGGCTATTGTTAATCACGAAGAAGCACTTAAATTGCTGGCGTAACGTATTACTACAGCTAAATACGATTATTTATCAATATAATTGCCGGTAACTACTACTACAACATTACCATAACAAAAAACAAAAAATAATATTTTATTACAACAACAAGAATCAGATTTTATACCACAAGAATTAAAAGATTTTGATTCTGTTTGGAGTACTGATGTACAGCTTGGAGATGAAATAGGTAGAGTTACCATGGTTGCAACCCAAACTAATATCGTCAATTTATCTGCAGGAAAAGATAAGGAATACAAAAGGCAATAGAGGTGGTGGAGATGATGATGGTAATCGTTATGGTGGTGGTAAAAATTCGCAACATGCTAATCGAGATGCAATAAGTTCAGCAGAAAGCAGGTTAAAGGAAGCAGTAATTGAACGAGACAAGTTGAAAAGTATAACGAATAACACATGTTATTAATATAGTAATGCTCTGAATGGTGCGTAATAAATTTTAAAAACACCTACCAACGTCTGAACAATTACAATTAAAGTTCATCCAGAAGTGGTACAGATAATTTTCGTCGTTCTATCTCATGAACACCACCGCACTCAAGTCGTTCAAGCCAAAGCATCGTATCTTTATATGCTTGAGCTGGCGTTCGTAGATGACCTTCAGGTATCACCCCATCAACTGCAGCATCAGCAATAGATTTTTTGAATTGAATACGCTTCCATCTAGATTCACACCAAGACCACCTATCTCCATTTATTATTGCAAAAGTTAGTGGAACAAAAATATCAACATGGTTATGAACCTGTCCTTGCCTATATATACGACCTTTCAGCTGTTCAAATTCAGCATGTGTCCATGGTAAAGAGTTCACAATTAGCCTATTACAAACGAATTGCAGTTTATCTACTCCTGTTCCAACGCAACTAGACGCAATCAAAATATCCGAATCTCCTTTGATAAATGCGTCTAATCCTAACTTATTTTCACCTGTGAATATTGCTACTCGCCATCCTTTTTCTTGAATTGCATTCTGTAGCGGCAATAAAATATTTTTTATATAATGTGTATAAACAATAGTCTTTGGTTGAAGACATGATAAAATGAATGGGATTTTCGCCCTTGTAAGAATTATTTCTAGATCAACAAACGAACCAATTATACTTTGTTGTTTAATTTTAGAAAGAAGCTCGGTACAGTCAACTGGAATATCATGTATATTTAATTGATGCTCATATTTTGGAAGCCATCTAATTCCATGCGATACGAATTTTTTATAAAGAGAGATGCAATTGTCAACCGATGGCAGCGTTTGTATATCATCATGATGTACGCCGGTTACCAGTTCAATAAGCGTTTTTCCTTCGAAAAGAGTATTTATCACTGGAGTTGCTGACATACCTAACACATGCAGATTTTCGTTTCGAGCATTTGCTTCAGATAAAAATGCTGCAACTACTTTTTTTCTCTTTGACACTTTGCAGTTTACACGTTGCTTCGAAAAATGTATCTCGTCAACAATAACGAAGTCAACAATATGTTCTTCTAACAGATTTAATAAATTTCTCTGTGCTGACGAGTGTTGAAAGAATTCATAGTGCAGAATTAGGTATTGATGTTTGCGTGCATTTTTCTTTAAATTGGTTGTTTTAGATACACATATACTATTAGGATATATTTCTTTTATGTTTTCTTCCCAATTTGATACAACATTGTTTGGGCAGCATATAACTGTCACATGAGAATCTATCACCCTACTAGCTAATATAGCTGATAATGTTTTTCCTGCTCCGGTTCCAGACCAGTTCCCAACTCTCTTACTGCATTTAACCATGTATGCGGTATATCGTTGCATTAAATTTGGATGATGATTGAAACCATACCCAGAAGGGATCTCCAGATTTTTTGTTTGTTGATACTCCTCTAAAAATATTCGTTTTACCTCATCAGAATAAGCCCCGTGAGCGTCATATTGTTGAACTTGATTAAATGTTACTTCTGGTTCTGAGAATGCTTGTTGCCAAATTTTTGCTACGGCTTCTTTAATAAAAAAATCTATGGCCTCTTTATCCAGATTACTAAAAATCCGATTATCTAAGGAAGCTAATATTTCTTTTGATTCAACAGTTGGATAAAAGCTTTCAGTATCAAAACAATCATTTTCATTCGAAACTTTTTTTCCCTTAGATAAATATTTATCTACTAAAGAATCTTCATCATTTACAAATTTTTTTAATTCTTCTTTAGGAAACTTGCCGCTTTTAAAAGCCAACAAAAAAGAGTCGCTCTTATTATGGTTTGACACTTTTAGTCCAGTCTGTTGAAACAGAGTATGTAACCCAGCAGGTGAAAGAGTATTAAGGTGAGGCAGAAGTGATCTTATAAAAGCTTTAACATTATTAATGTTCCAGTTATTAAATAATCCCAACCAATCTTGCCAACCACTCCACCCTTTTTTCGCATATACCTCATTTGGATATGCAGGAATATCAATTGGTCTAATATCTAATTTCGCCCATTCAGTCCAGTCATTTTTTCCTACAAACTTTAATGATCTCGCGAATGCCCTGGCATCTTCAAAAGCTAGCCATTTCCGATTTTGATGGGCTATATAGCCTGTACCAAGCCAATCTCCCCATCCTTTCCATTCATCGGAATAAGTATGCTGTGGGTTTCCTGGAATATCTTTTGGTCTAGCTTCGGTTGCAGACCATTTACTCCAAGCTGTTTGAGATTTAATTCCCAATGATTGAATATATTTTGTAGCGTCGTCAAAGGATTTATATTTCCGATTTTGATGGGCTATATAGCCTGTACCAAGCCAATCTCCCCATCCTTTCCATCCCTTATTTTTATATACAAGGTCTGGTGCTGTCGGAATTCTTAATGGCATTTTATTTAATTTTGACCATTGCCAAAAAGCTGCACGATTCTTCAACTTGAGAGTGTGTACAAATAACCTAGCTTCTTCGAAAATTAAATATTCCTTTTTCCTCATAAATGATCGCGCCCAGCAGTTGACTAAATAATTGTTATATAACTAGGCTTTGTTGCATGAATACAATTAAGAATGGCATGCACCTTACAACATTATTAACTTAGCATATTAATGATTAATTTAACTGCTAGTAAGGAAATCTTAATATGCCATATAAACTCAAAGATCCATTCCGCCATAAATTTATAACAATGCCAAGTATCATCTTAACAATTGACCAGCTTATAATGCTATCAAATTTAAAGGTAAACTTACTGTTTGGTTTACAGGTGATCTAAAAGATAAATGCTACTATAAGTTTGAAAATAAGAAAAGACTTGGGGCACAAAAAAATATTCTAATTTGGCTATTATAATTATGAGAACTATTGGTACCATATATAATAAACGCTCAAGGCAAACCGAAGGTTTAGTATAAAGCATTGTGAATCTTATTCTTCTAAATTTAATTCATGGGGCACTGACGGGACACTAATTCACAAATAACCACGATAAACAAAAACAGGCAACCACACTAATTATTTATACTTTCCTGATTTTACCCGCATTAATCTATTGCCACTTATCGTAGTTTATTGATATCATATGATTCGTAATCAGCAGGTCGGGGGTTCGAGTCCTCTTTTCGGCATTTTGGTACTAAAACAGGTTAGCCTCCCAAAAAACACTTACCATCTTTCTAGCCCATTTGAGCAGTGCTAACCCATATGCCTTTAAGATTATTTCTTTTTAACTAAATCGCAAGCTTCCATGAAATAGGCAAATGTTGCTTTATCGACAATCAATCCTCCCTTGCTAACACGATCTCCACCCTCAACCTCATACATATGCTCTATAGATTTACGAATGGCAGAGTTTCCGCCTGTGAACTGGTCAATCATTTCCTCTGAACGTTTAGCTAAAATTTGAGCTTCAGGACAAGAAGCAGGCTTTTTTGCTTCATATAATTTTTTAAATTTGTCAAAAGTTTCTCGCCATTCTTGCTCAACCGCTTTTATAGCATCTTCACCAATCTGATTTCTTCTTTCGGCCAATTTATTTAATTGTTCTGTAGTAAAATACTTTTCGTACATGATTGTCTCCTTTAAAGATTCGTATAATAACTCTACCGACGGCTGCTCACTTTGTACTAATGTGTACTGAAGAAGCTGCAAACGTTGGATAAGCACCTGTTGTTGCTTAATTTCATGAGAGAGCTTTTCTAAATGTTTTTGTAAAACTGACAATAAGGAAGTTTCTGGCTTGTTAATTTTAATCACGCTTTGGATGTCCTCCAAAGAAAACCCTAGCTGCTGGAGAGACTTAATCTTTTGTAACTGCATTAAATCCTCCAGGGAATAAAGACGATAGCCAGCATTTGAACGATGCAAAGGCGATAACAGCCCTATTTCATCATAATGATGTAACGCCCTAATACTCATTCCGATTTTTTTAGAGACTTCCCCTACTTTGAATAACATTTCTTCCTCATAAAACTAAACTACTTGGATACTATAAAACCTTACGTAAGGTGAGGATCAAGGATATTTTTTAAAAATATTTTCCACTGCATTTAATGCTTTATGCAGCTTTAAATTTAAGGTTAGCTCCAGATTTCTTTAATTTATTAATAGGTGTAACTTGTTTAGCTATTGTTTTTAACTTTTTCCCTATAAACCAAGCATCATAACATGATTGTAACGCTGTCCACCTTTCTATGCTGGTATTGAATACTATTGATAATCGCGCCGCCATCTCAGGGCTTATACCAATATGACCGTTAAAAAGCCTAGACAAAGATACTCTAGTAACCCCTAGCATTTTAGCTGCAACAGTTATGTTTATACCGCTCATATCAAAAATATTTTTTAAGATTTCTCCAGGATGTAAGTGTTTATGTATTTTCATTTTTCTTTTCATTAATGATAATCCTCATAATTTACTAATATTACATTTTTGTCCTTAAAACCAAAAGTTAACCTCCAATTTGCGTTTACTGTTATTGCATATAAACCTTTCATTTTACCCTTAAGCATATGTAATTTAAAGGCTGGTATATTCATATCGACTGCAGAACTCGCAGTATTTAATAATAAGAGTTGTGTTTTTAATATTTTTGAATGTTTTGCTTGTATTCCTTTGGTTATTCCCTCTTCAAAGAACAACTTTAATCCCTTATGTTTCCAAGATATTATCATAATTTAAACAAGAAATTTTAGATGCTCCGTATACTATATATTTATAGTATACATAAATATCATAAAATGCAATATAAGTTAAAAAACCCTACCAGCCATGCTTGATAATCTGCTGAACATACCAAAGACGTATTTTAGCGTCCTTTATTTTCTGAATTAATAGTGAAATATGCCCCCATGGCAATTGGCCCACAGCCTGTGGACTTATTTCAAAATCAGGGTAGGTTTGGGGCAAAAAGCTGCATTCTTTTAGGGTTTGCAATAGAAAACCCTTGCATTCCTGGAGAATTCTGACGTAAATCATGGGACAGCTGTTCTAAAAACTTTTCGCCCCATCTATATTCTTTTTGGCACTTAATAATATCGGAACCAAGCTCCCAATAAAATTTTATTAGTTCTTTATTTGCCGAAAGTGCAGCACGAATCTGTGATGTACGAAGCCGTTCTTTTATATTTTTTAGAAAAACCTTATAGTTTTGATCTAAATTTAAAGTGGTTTCATTTTTCTTAAGCTGTTTGCTCATCTGACACTTCCTGTTTTAAATGGTTTAAAGTTACAATATCAGCTTGTCTTTTACTCCATTATTGGTAAAGATCTTGTATAATTACCTAATATATTATTTTAAGAAATATCATACCTACTTATATTTTTCCGTCAACATCAAAAAAATGCTATTGAAAAAATAAAATTGCTCTGTTTGCCAATAAATGTACATAATCGTATTACTGAAAAAATTATTCAGCTTAAAGACAACCAGGATGATATCAGTTTAGACATAAAAAAATTAGCTAATAAAATACTAATCTTTTAATCATTTGTATTCTTTCTTAATTAATAAAAGTTATGGTACTATATTTAGTAATTCACGCAAAATTAGAAATTATTTATGGAAAACAGAATTAAGCATATCGAGCTTGTACCCTATAATCCTAATTGGCCAAGCATGTTTCAACTTGAAGCTGCTACTATTAAACAGGTTCTTACTGATAATGTAATAGAAATACATCATATAGGCTCAACATCTATACCTGGACTAAAAGCAAAACAAGATATTGATATTTTATGTGTAGTTAAAGAATTACCAACTAGTTTATTACTTAAAGATTTTGGATATTTATTTAAAGGAGAACTAAATATTCCGCTTAGGTATTATTTTTCTAAAAATACCTCTCAATCTAAAGTCAATCTCCATGTGGTTGAACAAGATCATGGATTTATTAATTGTAATTTATATTTTCGCGATTACTTAAGAAAACATAAAGACGCACGTTTAGAGTATGCGGCTTTAAAAGAACACTTATTAAGTGACCATCGAGCCTACCAAAGAAACAAAGCTACATTTTCAGGCTACAACTTAGGAAAAAATCAATTTATTAAAGATGTTTTAAAAAAAGCTGGTTTTAATAATTTTAATATTAACTTTTGTATGCACGACAATGAATGGGCCACTTATCATAGGATCCGAGAAGAGCAAATTTTTAATACCATTAATACAGCCTATGATCGCAACCATTCATCTATTACTGCTGAAAATAATTATCATTTTATTTTGTATAAAGGCATAAATATTGTTGCTGTTGCCCATGTAGAGCTACTTCAAGATGGTATTACGATAGCATTACGTTCTTTAGCAACAGATAGCCAATATAAAAAACAAGGATGTGGTAGGTATATAATGCAAACTCTTGAAAAATTGGGTAAATATCAAAAACAACAATTTATTAAAATGCATGCTAGATTAAGCGCAGAGCAATTTTACAGAAAACTTGGGTACGTTGATATGCCGTTTGATGATCCGAGTATTCAAAAAGAATATATAGATTTAGGTAAAGAGCTATGATTTTTTTATATCGGACAAAAACGGCGGTTATTTAAATGAGCTATGACCCATACTAAACACCAGATTATCCCAATGTTTGTTTATAATATTTATTAACAACACCATCCGTTATACTTACTGTTTCACGAATTTCTTTTGAAGATTCTGCAAATTTTATGAATGTAAAATAATTAAAAATCTGATATAATCATATAATTTATAGTTAGCAAGTCATAAAATTATATGGACATTTACTACATATACAAAGATAACGATACTTTAGAATTAATCGTTGAAAGATGTGAAAATCGGGAAAAACAAGAAACCCAATTTCAAGAATTTAGTGAATTTTTACAAGATGTAGCGCAGTTAAGCAACGATGGTAAGCTAGGTATTGCGCCTTTTGAGATAATTAATATTTTGCCATCACAATTTAAAATAACTATAAAAAATTCTCAATCATTTTTGTATAATAATAGTTCAACAAAATCAGCACGTTCTTTACTAGAAATTAATCGATTTCACCTAATTTCCCATGAAGATAATAAACTTAAAGTTTATTACATACAAAAAAACGACCAAACTTTGGAATTATTTTTTGACGGAGAAGAAAAGCAAGAAAAATATCTTAAAGGCTTACGTAGATTTCTACAGTTTGTACCTAGAGCTAACTACTACCCTTGTACCATAACCGAATATTTACCATTGGAATTTAAAATAACTATTAAAAGCCCTTATTTATTTAAAGATGCCCCACCAGCTCCTAATTTAACTGACCATGATGGCCCTAGATCTTCTATAATATCTTGCCTAATCCTCAATGGATATAAACCAATCCATTATCAATTTACTTTACCCCAAGAATCATTTTTTAATAAAGTTTGCCATAAACTAAAATTAAGGTGACATAAGGAGATTATATTATGCCTACCAAACAATACCTAATAGATGATTTTTTCTTGGCTATTAAAAATAAACAACTACGCAAAATTAAAAAACTTTTAAAAGAAGGGGTTGATGTAGCCGCCACAGATAATTACGGTAATACAGCCTTACATTTAGCTGTCGGCTACCATGCTATACCAATACTTAAAGAGTTGCTACGTAATACAGATATAGATCTTAATGCTAAAAATCATAATGGTGATACTATTTTACATCGAACAGTTAAATATAGTTATCTGCAAACACTAATACTTAAAGAATTGTTAACCAAACAAGAATTAGATCTAAATGCTAAAGATTCTAGTGGGGAAACAGCTTTACATATAGCTTGTTATTTGGGTAATGTTCAAACTATTGCAATACTTTTAAAAACTAAACGAACAAATGTAAATGTTACAGATAACAAAGGGAACACAGCGTTACATAATACAGTTAATGGAGCATACAATGATACCAGAATTGAACAAGGCCTTGAAACAATTAAAGAACTTTTCAAAAGAGAAGAATTAGATCTAAATATTAAAAATAATGAAGGCAACACCGCTTTACATTTTTCTATTAATCGTTGCCCTATAGAAATACTTGCAAAGCTTTTAACTCACTCAAAGTTAGATATAAATGCTCAAAACAACGAGGGTAGTACCGCTTTACATTTAGCTATAAAATTTAGTTGTGCTAAACCCCTCTCATTTTATCGAATCCCAACCCAAAAAATTACAGAACTTTTAAGAAAAAAAGAGATGAATGTAAATGCTCAAGATAATGAAGGTAATACCGCTTTACATTGGGCTGTACAACTTGAACATATTGAGGCAATCGAAATGTTATTAACGAGATACGATATAAATATTGCTATTAAAAACAACGAGGGTTTAACAGCTCACTTCTTACTATTAAAACTAAAAGAACAAGAAGATTTGCGTGTTGCCACTAAACAATATGATCAACCTATGATTATATCAAAAGATAATTTTAAAAAAATTAGCAAGCTTTTTGAGGATAACAGTACATTACAAACATTATCTACTCGTTGGATTAATAATTCTGAATTAATTTTTACTAATATACATCAGCAATCACTCAGTAATGATATTAATAGAACTGATTATAATATTCCTCCAAGAAACTCAACAATATCTTCGCTAAAGAATAGATTTTTACAGAAGCTAAAGTTATCAACTTAATCGTAATGCGACCACATTCTGATAATTTTAACAGCGGATGATTTCTTTAAAACTTGATAAACCAGCCTATGCTGAATGTTAATGCGCCTAGAATACGCACCAGTTAAATCTCCGATCAATTTTTCGTATGGTGGCGGATTTTTAAATGGATCTATTTTCAAAATTTCTAATAAATTTTCTGTTTTTTTTTGTAATCCAGCAGATCGGATTTTTTGTGCATCTTTTTTGCTATCTTTCGTAAAAAATAACTCCCACTTCTTCACCAATCAAGCTCCTTATCACATTTTGTTAAAGGAGTTTCTAGCCCTTTTCTAATTGATTTACGCATGTTTGGTATCGAGAGTAAATATAAAGTTTCTTGTAAAGCCGCCCAATCATCTTCGGAAACTAACATAGCATTGTGCCTTTTTCCTGTAATTAATATAGGCTTATGGCATATCGACACTTCATCTATTAAATTGTATAAATTTGATCTTGCTTTGCTTGCTGGTAAAGTAGCCATGCTTCATATCCTTTTAGTTTAAAATTTTAAATTAAACTTATATAAAATAATAGTACTCAATATCGTACGTTTTTGCAAAAAAATAATCAGGAAGTTGACATTATAACTGTATTGTTACGACATATAAACCATCCATTATCCCTTAACACACAAAACCTGTTTTAAAGTATGTACAACCTCAATTAAATCAGATTGAGCTTGTATAACTTTATCGATATCTTTATATGCCATCGGTGTTTCATCGATAACATCTTGATCTTTACGACATTCTACCCCTTGGGTAGCTTTAATATGATCTTTAAGAGTATATCTTCTTTTAGCCTCGTTCCTAGAGATCCTTCTACCTGCTCCGTGAGAACAAGAGTCAAAAGAATCTTTATTACCTTTGCCTTTTACAATAAAAGAACGCGCCCCCATGCTACCAGGAATAATACCCAACACTCCTTCAGAAGCACACACAGCACCTTTTCTTGTTAACCAAACATCTTTACCAAAATGATATTCTTTTTGTACATAATTATGATGACAATTTACCACCATAAGATCGCATAAAAAATGTTTATTGATAATATTACGCATAGATTTAATACAAGCTTGCATCATTATTTCTCTATTAATTCTAGCAAAGTGTTGCGCCCAGCTAACAGCCTCAATATAATCATCAAAATATTTTGTGCCTTCGTTTAAATAAGCCAAATCTACATCAACCAAATTAATACCAGCTGTTTTTAGATCTTCTTTAGCTAATTCTATAAAATAAGTACCAATACGATTACCAACACCTCTCGATCCAGAATGTAACATTATCCATACTGCATTATTTTCATCTAAACAAATCTCAATAAAATGATTGCCAGTACCTAAAGTACCCATATGATGTGGCGCTCTTTTAGCAGCATCCATAATCTTTGGGTGTTTTTCAACAATCAAATCTAACCCTTTAAAATCAAACTCTTTAACATAATGATCTGGAACTCGCGCCCATGCTCCCCTATCGCCGCTTCTACCATTATTAGTTCTGCCATGTGGAATTGCTTTTTCTATTGCTGTTCTTAAAGTTAAAAGATTATCTGGTAAATCAGACGCAACTAGACTAGTCTTAACCGCCATCATCCCACAACCAATATCAACCCCTACTGCAGCAGGAATTACTGCCCCTATAGTAGGAATAACAGAACCGACTGTAGCACCCATCCCCCAATGTACATCTGGCATTATGGCTATATGGTTATGGATAAAAGGAAGCGATGCAATATTAAGTAGTTGCTGTTTTGCCTGCTCTTCAAGTTCAACACCTTTAATCCATGCTTTAATAGGGTTATTAGTAGATCCATTTATTTCTATATAATTGTTCATTTTTTATAACTTCTCTAATTTTTTTGTTTTTTAGCCTCTCGCCATAGTTCAAGTAAAAACTCTATTGGTTGATCTTTTAAATTTAAAAGATCATGCTCTTTTGTAAGTTTTTTTACAACCTCCATTCTACCTCCAAATTTTTCTATAACTTTTACTAAAGTTTGTTTTGGATCATATCCAGCAAAAATACACATGGAAATAGCTGTATGCAATAAATCACCAATTTCTTCTTGAATTCTACAACTTGGTTCATTATTTAAAATAGCATCTTTTATCTCGTCGCATTCACTAATTGCTTGATCAATAATCATTTGAATGTTTGGCCAATTGAAACCAAAATCTCTGGTATCAACCTCTAAATCAATCAATTCAGATAGTGGATCGTATAAGGTTTTTAACATATAATTTATTCTCTTTAAACTTGGTGTTCTAGTAAAAAATTATTTAATTCTTTACGATAATTGCGCCATTCCGGCATCAGTTTATCCATATAGCTCTTAAATCGCGCATTATGCTTACGCTCTAATAAATGCACCAACTCATGCACTACTACATATTCTAAGCAATGTAGTGGCTTCTTAATTAATTCTAAGTTAAGCCATATATACCGTGTTTTAATATTACAACTTCCCCATTTGGTTTTCATTTTCTTTATGCCATAACCATTTATTTCTAAACCTGTTATTTGTTGCCATTTGTTTATATAAATTATAATTTGTTCGTGTAATTGTTGTCTATGCCATTGGTTCATAACGCGATTACGTTTGTTATAACTACTACCTTCGGTAACATACAAATCTATATATTGTTTATCACGGAGCATCACTATATTTTTTTTACTATAAATCACGTTTAACAAATAACTATGGCCTTGGAAGTGATGGCTTTCACCAGAAATATATTCATAGTTAAATTGAGTTTGTTGTTTCTCGAATTTTATTTTATGTTTTTTGATCCAAGATAATTTTGATAAAATAAAACGCTTAATAGAATTATCGTTAGCATAGATTGGGGCAGAAATACGCACTTTATCCGGTGGATATATCGTTAAATATAAATTTTTAATGCTTTTACGGACAACATCAATAATTATATCGTTAACTGTAATTTCTGGCATAAACTAAAATAATTTTAAAAAATTTCAATAATTAAAAATCAATATAACCATGCGCACTTATAGTTTTATATTCTCCAGCATATGCTGGCATAATTTTATCTATTCCACCAAGAAAATTTCGATAGACTGTAATGTTAGCATTACTTACAAATCTAAACTTTTCTTTAGTAAATTCTGTTAAATATGTTGCATAAAGTTCGTATTCTGAAAACCCATCTCTGTGTGTTTTATTAGTTTCAAATGATTTTAAGAAAACATTATACCATTTGTCACCATGGGTTTTTTCTATATGTTCCTTCATTTGTTGTAAAATCTTTTTTGAAAAAAGCATATGGTGTGCAACAAAATCATAAGCATAAACTTGTTTATTATTTAAAAATTTTGAAGTAATTCTTTTACGAAGCAAATCACAATTCCACTGGACATTTATTAAATATGCATTTTCTCTTATAAAAACCACCGGCCGTAAAAAAAATGTATCTGCATCAACAACAAGATAATGATCTTTTTGTACAATATTTTCCATATTCAGTTTAAGAAACTGCTGCAAGATCCAACCACCATGTTTTTTAATTGCAGGAGCAGGTAATACGGTATCTTCATCAATAAACTCACATTTATAAGTTTCTGCAAAATCTTTAATTTTTTGTTGATTTGGGGCAACTAAATAAATTTTGCCTATTTTATGATTAACAAGTTTTCTTATACTTTCAATGGTATAAACCACTGTTTCTAAATCTTTTTCAACCACAGGAATTACAATATCAATTTCTATTTGACTTCTTAAAATATCATAACTTCTAATAAATGCAGGATCTAGTTTTGTACGTTTTGCATATAAATGTCTCTCATTTTTATTTGCCCTACTAATAAATTTCTCTGAAATAAGGCTAACATTTACATGTAATCTTCTTTTTTGATAAATAAAATTTCCATAAAAAATTATGGCTAAAATTAACCCAATCATCAGTATTTTTGTTTTCATTTTCATTATATAATTACCCTATTAATTTTTTACTCGAGATAACAGGATTTGAACCCACCTCGCAATTTACACATTTAAATACACTAGAGTTTGGCAACAACAACTGATCTACTATTTGTAAAATAGCTTGTTTATATTTAATTTTAGCTTTATTAAATTTATTAGATTCTTCTAACACTAAAACCGCATTTTTAGCTTTAATTAAGTATTCTCTCGCTAAATTTATAGTATATTCAAAACCACCTTGATTAGATATAATATTTTTTATTAATGCTAATTGCTCTAGTTGTTTAGATTTAGTACTGCCAGCATAATTTTTAATTAAACTAATTAATTGCTGCTTTATTTTCATATCTATTAAATTATTTAACACAAAAATAACTGGCAAAGTAATCCGTCCATCTATAAGATCGTTGCCTAATTTATAATAATCTTCGATATCATTCAACAACTGATAAAAAATCCCAAAATTTAAACCAAAATCTAAACTACATTTAACAGCAGCCATATTTGGCAATTGTACGGAAGTAGCAAATAATTTGGCAGTTTTATAAGTAATTATATTTAAATAACATTCTTGGGTAATAGCAAAATTATATTTTTCTGATAACTGCAGCATTTCTCCTTCTATCATTATACTAGTAGTCTCTGCAATAAGAGAAAATATTTGCAATTTATTATTATTTTCAAGTTGTCCAATTAGTTGAAAAGCTCTGGAATATAAAAAATCTCCAGCTAAAACTGCACACTGATTATTCCAGGTAGCATTAACTGTTTTTTTATTACGACGTATATTAGCACCATCTAATACATCATCGTGTAATAACGTAGCCATATGGATTAATTCTATAACAGCTGCCAATATTACGTTATCTTTGTTTTGAAAACCAAATAACTTAGAAAATAATAATAATAATAATGGTCGTAACATTTTACCATTATTATCTGTAATATACTTATTAATAGATTCTATTAATACAGAATTAGTCGTTGATTTAGTAT